>JAZLEB010000065.1:0-20118 GCA_045615065.1 Candidatus Pelethomonas sp.
TGCCACGATGAAACGTCTCTTTCATGCCTTTGTCATGTGCCAGAGTATGTTCTGCGCCGTTCCCTGCCCCATCCAGATCTGGGACGAGGATGCAAAGGACAAGATGCTTCTATTTCTGCCCATCGTCGGATTGGAGATCGGCGCAATCTGGGCGTTCCTCGCATGGCTCTGTTCTTTTCTGAATCTCCCCGCATTGCTGACGGGACTTATTCTTTGTGTCTGGCCGTTCCTCGCTACGGGTCAAATCCATCTGGATGGATTCATGGACGTAACAGATGCGGTAGGATCCTACCGCACACTGGAGCGCAGACGTGAGATTTTGAAGGACTCCCATGTGGGTTCCTTTGCCGTCATCGGCGTGTGTCTTCTGCTGTTGGCGCAGTTCGCATTGTTCTCTTCCATGCCGAAGGATGCAAATTTCTTCATTCTTCTGCTGATCCCGGCGGTAAGCCGCTGCTGCTCCGCACTGGCGGTGGCACTGCTGAAGCCCATGTCCACCAGCCAGTATGCTCAGAGAAAAGCTGGCAAGGGATATTGCTTCACACTATTTCTGATGCTGTTTACCGCACTTGCAACAGGCTTCCTGCTCTGCGGAAAGAGCGGTGCGGCACTTGTTGGATGTCTTATCGGCTATGCTCTGGCGCTTCGTAAGGGCTACAAGTCGCTGGAGGGCATGAACGGCGACATCTCCGGCTATGCACTCACTCTGGGCGAGCTGTGCGCTGTGGCAGTCTTTGTTTTGGTGTAAGAGGAGGTTTTTATGGTTTTGATTATTGGCGGTGCATATCAGGGAAAACTTGATTTTGCTAAGACCGCTTTTATGCTTCCCGAAGATGATATCTTCACCTGCGACAATGCGGAGATCGACTTTTCCAAGCGCTGCATCAACCGCGTCGAGGAATTCACCCTTGCCTGTGTCCAGTCCGGTTTGGATCCTTCCGAATACTTTAAGGCGCACAAGGAGGACTGGACGGACAGCATTCTCATCTGTGAGGACATCTTCTGCGGCGTCGTTCCCATGGGCGCAGAGATGCGAGCATGGCGGCAGGCAACCGGACGACTGTGCCAGTACCTGAGCCGTGAGGCCGCTGAGGTCAGCCGGATCTTCTGTGGATTGGAGCAAAAACTGAAATGAATATCTATCTGATTCGACACGGAAAAACCCCTGCCAACGAAATGCGGATCTACTGCGGTAGCACGGATATGTCCCTCTCTGAAGGCGGTATCGAGGAGCTCCGGAATTTGTCCTACGACATAAAAAATGTCCGCTTCCTTACCAGCGGCATGAAGCGGACGAACGAAACTTTGAAGATTTTATTTGGTGATGTGCCTTTTGAAGAAGATCCTCGATTCCGGGAGATCGACTTCGGTGTTTTCGAGATGCACAGCTATGAGGAGCTGAAGGACCGTGAGGACTATCAGCAGTGGATCACCGGAGATCATGAGGTAAACATCCCTCCGGAGGGCGAAAGCGGAAAGCAGATGACCGAACGGGTACTGGCAGCCTTCCGCGAGATCCATGAGGACACAGTTCTTGTGGCCCACGGCGGCGTCATCTCCGCTATCATGCAGCACTGTTTCCCCGACGAGGGCAAACATCTGTATGAGTGGCAACCGAAAAACGGCCACGGATATCTCCTCAGCAGTGGCACATATCAAGCAATTCCATGAGGTAATGACTATGGCAACCACCGACGAACAGAAAAGGGCTTGGGCAATCCGCGCCCTTCAAAATAAGGCGCAAGAATTGGGACGCCCCCCTCTCAAGGCAGACTTCGACGAGGTCAACCGCAGCCGTATCAAAGCGTTCCTCGGACCGTGGCCCAGAGCGCTGGAGGCGGCGGGATTGAAAGAACGCAAAGAAAAAACTTGAAAACTTTGTCAGCCTCGTAAAACCAGACTGTCTTTCATGTTAGAAATGTCAATAGCTTTCGATGCATCTCAATGGTATGATGTCTCGCAGAAGGAGGCGAGATACATGACCGAATTCCTGTACGAGTTGTATCACCAGCTATACACTCCCCTAAGTCTTGATGTAGAATCTGCTGTTCAATCTGCCTCAAATTGCTCCTCAGATGGCTATGATATTGACGAAGATGAGGCCGCCACTACATTGGATGAATGTGTCCAGGCAGAAGCATTTGATGATCTTCAAGATATTATTTTGAAACTCCCTGAACACTTTCGGCATCTGGCTGATCATATCCAAAAAGATGACATTGTTGTCGATGGCTCGGATAATCTTGTCCAAGAATTTTTATCTAATCCCCCTGGCCACTACGATCCAGACGATGACAGGAACTCTGATGCCCGCGACAATTATTCTCCGATTGACGCAATTTTCCAACGATAGTATCCTGGGATCAGCGTTTAGGCTGTACGATTGATACTGGATTTGTGTTCCCAAATATGCTATAATTCTCTTAGCGAATGCACTTCACCCGAACTTGACCCACCACCCTTACGAACAACTAGCGGTCGCGTGTTCGAATCACGTCACCAGCTCCAACGCCATGCCTTTCGGCATGGCGTTATTTACTTTTCTTAAAAAACAGAGTCTTTGGTCGATAATTCAAGTGAAAGGAGTGATTCATATGCGGATCATCGATGCTAAGAAAGCCTATACAGCCCATCTGGATTCCCTGCGGAAGGAAAAAGAGATCCTGACCGATCTGCTCAGCAAACCGGATCACTCCTCAGTTCCGCTGCCGGACAAAGACCGCGTTGAAATTTCCCGTAAGATAGCGGAGATCGACGCAGAGTGCTCTTCCGTGCAGAAGGTAATGGATCACATCAACGAAACCCATTCGATTCTGTATCAGAATGCCGCACTTCGACAGCAGAGTGAGGATGCCATAGAAGGTGCAGAGGATTTTTGCAAGGTATTAGCTATCTACCGCCGCATCTGTTCCGGTGCGGAAGTTCCACCGTACGACGAGCGTAAACTTCTAGAATTCAGCCACGAGCTCTATTTCGCAGCCAAAGCCGCTGCGATGCTGCATGAGGACGAAGACAAAAAATACGACTCTCTTTGGAAGGATAAACAGAAAGCGGATGCCGCTGAACTTACTCCCACGGAGATTGCTGACAACACATCCATCGCGGTCCCCTCCCCCGAAATGATCGCCAATCTTGCCAAAAGTGAGAAAGCTTAAAAAATGCATCAGCCGCCCCAAAGTGAAAAACTCACCTTGGGGCGGCTGCTCTATTCATAATTCAACCGAAACCTTACTGTCAATTTCCAGGCTGTCAGGTGTGACACGGCAATCCATTGCCAAAATCTGCACTCCGGCCGCAGCTGCTTCACGAAGTGCCTGCGCAAACTCGGGATGCATCCGTTCGTTAGGTCTAAAGACTCGGCAGCCCTTCATCTGCAGCACAAAACAGATACTGCAGGAGTAGCCTTCCCTCTGCGCATGCATCAGTTCACGAATATGCTTTACCCCCCGCTCCGTGGGTGCATCAGGAAACAAGGCAACAGCGTTCTCTTCCAGGGTACATCCTTTCACCTCTACAAAGCCTTTTTCCTCACCGGACTCCCAATAAAAATCAAAGCGGGAATTCCCCCATTTGGTTTCCGGACGCAGCAGTGTAAGATTTGAGCGAAAGTTTCCGCCCTTTGCCCATTCACCAAACACGAGGTTTGGCGCTTGTGCATCCATATTGATCAGCATGTCTCTTTTGTCTACCGCGATGAGATCATACAACGTCTTACGGGCGGGATTATCTCCCTTGCTGAGATATACCGTGCATCCCGGGATCAGTAATTCCCTGCAGCGGCCGGTATTTTTGACATGAACGATTTCTTCTCTTCCGTCCACCTGCGTAATCGCAATAAAACGGTTGGGACGGGATATAAATACCGCGGATTTTACTTCTTTATAGTGCATATTGAATCCTTTCTGTACCAACACTTACCATAGCCACGGCGCGATACATAGGAGCGTGAAATGCCAAGTTCGCCAGCCAGTTCCCGCTGTGTCAGAGGTTTCTTTCCGCTCAAACCGTAGCGCCGTTTGATAATATCGGCCTCTCGATCCGTCAGGCATTCATCCACCAGCTCCCGGACACGAATTTGGCTGTCCCTCTCATCAAGATCATCCAGCATCGTATCATCGACTCCCACTACATCCATCAGAAACAAACTGTTCCCTTCTTTATCCGTTTCCAATGTATCAGACAAAGAAACCTCACCCTGCTGTTTCTTCCTGCTCCGAAAATACATAAGCACCTCATTTTCGATACATCGTGCCGCATAGGTCGCAAGGCGCACCTTCTTGTCAGCGCGATAACTGGATATTCCCTTGATCAGTCCGATCATACCAATGGAAATGAGATCATCCTGATCAACAGAAGGATTATAATACTTTTTGACAACATGCGCAACCAATCTCATGTTGTGTTCGACCAGAACATTGCGCGCTTCCAAATCCCCCTGTGCCAGACGGTCCAGATAAATCTGCTCTTCCTTTGCATTCAGCGGTCGGGGAAAGGAACCTGTATTCCCTGCCAAATGCAGCACATACATCATGCTGCCGCGAAGAAGCTGCATGATAACAGACAACATACGAACACCTCCCTCGCCTCAAGTTATGAGGAAGCAGAATGTCCTTATACCGGAAATTATTCATAAGCAAAGCGGCACAGGTGACCCTGTGCCGCTCCACAATTGCTCAATGCAGGTTTATTTGATGGACTGAATGGATGGATCAAAGAAGCGGTAGTTTCCGCGTCCCTCCTGTTTTACAGCGTACAACGCCTGATCCGCAGCATGAAACAGGTCTGCATAATTTCTCCCTACCATTTCAGTCGTGGCAACACCCATACTGACAGACACCTGATAATCCTCGTAATTACCGCTGAGACTTGCAAAAATACGGGCAGCAATGGGTTCAATGTCATCCTGATACTGCTGGAAGAGAATGATCTCATCGCCGCCGAATCGGGCGATCACATCACCGGAACGAACACTTTGCCGAAGCCGTTCAGCCACATAACACAGGATCTGATTACCAAACAGATGACCGCGGGAATCGTTGACACCCTTGAAATTGTCAAGATCGATCACCGACAGGGCAAATTTGGCATCAGGATTCATATCCATCAGCCTCTGGACCTGATTCTTTCCGTAATCGGCATTGAGAAGCGAGGTAAGCGCATCGTGTGCTGCGCGATATTCCAAAGAAGCAACCTTGCTGCGCTCATCATGGATATCCATGGCCTTTCCAATGAGGCCGCGATACTGAGGCGGATCATCATCAGAAAAAATGACCTGACAAACCATTCTTGTCCAACGACGTTCTCCGCGAATGTTCAGGACACACTCATGGCGGAAGATGGGATTGCTCGGCGTTGTTGCTCTAAGTTTCTTCTCAAACACCTGCAGCTCTTCTTCACCGAACAACTCACGGAAATGAGAATCGCGCAGCGGATCGAAGGTATATTCCGGCACGCCGAATTTACTGGCACTTTCACCGAGAGTTGTTAAAACACCGGTATCCGTATTGTACTCAAACATAGCTCCTTCGTCGATAGCTGCGAAGAACTGGTATTTCATCCGCTCATAATCAAGGAGATAAAGTGTACGTTCAGCCGCGCTGAGGTCACCCATTTGCAGAAGCTCAGAGGAAATGCGCTGGAACTGCTGCTTATCCAAATGCTTTTTTGTCTCTCGGCGCAGATCGGTCTGCAGAGTGTCGGCAATATCCAAAAGGCACTCGATCAGCAGCGGATTAAACGCACCGCACTCGCCGTTCAAGATCATACGCAATGCCTCTTCATGAGGAATTGCATGTTTATATACGCGCTCACCGGTCAGCGCATCGTAGACATCAGCGAGGGATGTAACCTGCGCGGAGATGGGAATATTCTCTCCGGCAAGGCGGTGGGGATACCCACGTCCGTCATAGCGCTCATGGTGCCACAGGCAGATCTCATAGGCTGTTTTCAGCAGCGGCTTGTCCTGATGGAACGAAAGATCTTTCAGAAGATACGCACCTTTTTCGGAATGCTGCTTGATGACCTCAAATTCCTCGGCGGTAAGACGTGCCGGCTTATTGAGAATATTTTCAGGTATGGCTACCTTACCGATATCATGCAGCGCTGATGCCATACTGATCCTGCGTATGTCGGAATCTGTAAGCTTATACTGATTGGTCTTCTGCACCAGACGGCGCAAAAGCAATTCGGTAAGTACGCGAATGTGCAGAACATGAAGACCGCTTTCACCGTTGCGGAACTCAACAATATGACTGAGAATGTCGATCATCAGATCGCTCTGCTGCTCTTTCTCATAGATCTGATGCTGCAGCATACCGACCAACCGTTTCTGCTTGGCATAGAGCATAACGGTGTTATTCACGCGGTGATGAACGATCTGTGCGTTAAAAGGACGGGTGATAAAATCGGTCACACCGAGGTAATACGCCTTGTCCACAAATTCAGCTGCAGTTTCAGAGGTGATCATGATCACAGGAATCTCATTGATTAGACCCCTGTCATTCATTTCCTCAAGAACACTGATCCCGTCCATACCGGGCATAATAAGATCCAAAAGGACAAGTGCCAGATCATCCTGATACTTCTCGATCAACTCAACAGCCTGTTTCCCGTTTTCAGCCTCAATAATGCTGTATTCATTTTGCAGTGTTTCGCGCAGAATATCTCTGTTGATCTCGGAATCATCTACGATAAGAATAAGCCGACCCGCTCTTTTCTTACGTTCCTTCATAACAGCACCTCCCGGCAAGCAGTTGCAAGTAAATTACAGTATCATAACGCAGACTCTTCTGCATTTGTGTTCAAAAGCGCACGTCTTGTGTCAAGGCACAAAACAAGTTTATCTCCTGCGCCGTCAATCGCAGGCAGTCGGGCGATACCAAGAAGGTAATTCTCGCAAGCATCCTCCACGATCTCAGGAGGCGAAGTGATCTGCCCGGCTTCAACAGAAACTACCGCATCAACCGCATCGGCAATAAAACCGACCATCGCCTCATCGATCCTGCAGATGATAATGCAGGTGGAATCTGTGTAAGGAATCTCCTCCTTACCGAGGCGGATACGAAGATCAATCAGCGGAACGATAGATCCGCGAATATTGATGATACCTTTGGAATAAACAGGATATTCGGGAACCTCTGTAATGGGTATCATGCTGATGATCTGCTCCACATGTGCTACCGGCGCGCCATAGAGCTGACCGTCCAGCCAAAAGGTTAGCCATTTTTTCTGCAGATCAGGATTAATCTCACCCAGAGTATCCAGGCAAATATTTCTATCTTCCATTCAGGCCCTCCTTAATCGCGCCATATCTGTGCAGTGTCAACAAACATTCGAAGAAAAACTTTAATCACTCTATAAAATCACAACATACATTATATTCCTCTTATTCCCTGTTTGCAAGGAATTTTTCCCATTCCGGAACCAGAAATTCAGCTTCTTACGCGTGCAGTAATTTTCAAAAAATCATATACTGCTTCTTCCATTCCACTCAAAAATATGGTATATTGCAGACAAAACAGATCCCAAGGAGGATTCCCTATGGCCAGATATGTTATGGCATTTGATGCAGGCACTACCAGCAACCGCTGCATCCTATTTGATCAACAGGGCAACATCTGCAGTATCGCGCAGAAGGAGTTCACTCAGATCTTTCCAAAACCCGGATGGGTGGAACACGACGCGCGCGAAATCTGGGCCACACAGTTTGGTGTTGCTGTGGAAGCAATGGGTAAGATCAGCGCCAGCGCCGTAGATATCGCCGCCATCGGCATCACCAATCAGCGTGAAACTACGATCATTTGGGACAAGACCACAGGTGAACCGATTTACAACGCCATCGTGTGGCAGTGCCGCAGAACCAGTTCTATGTGCGACGCACTGAAAGAGCAGGGCCATACCGAGATGATCCGCAGCAAGACCGGACTTGTTGCCGATGCCTATTTCTCCGCAACCAAGATCCGCTGGATCCTCGACAACGTACCTGGTGCGCAGGAGCGCGCGGAAAATGGCGAACTGCTTTTCGGTACTGTGGAAACTTGGCTGATCTGGAAGCTGACAATGGGACGCGTTCATGTAACAGACTATTCCAACGCCTCCAGAACCATGCTATTCAATATCAACACCTTGGAGTGGGATGAAGATATTCTCAAGCTTCTCAAAATCCCGCGCTCCATGCTGCCAGAAGTAAAGCCCAGCAGCTGCATCTACGGCGCAGCAGACAGCAGCTTTTTCGGTTTCCCCATCCCCATCGCCGGCGCCGCAGGCGACCAGCAGGCAGCACTGTTTGGTCAAACCTGTTTTGAAAGCGGTCAGGCTAAGAACACCTACGGAACAGGCTGTTTCCTCCTGATGAACACCGGCGAAAAGCCCGTCTTTTCTACCAACGGCCTGGTCACGACCATCGCATGGGGTGTTAACGGCAAAGTCAACTACGCGCTGGAAGGCTCTATCTTTGTGGCAGGCGCTGCCATCCAGTGGCTGCGCGATGAACTGAAGATGATCGACTCCTCCGAGGACAGTGAGTATCACGCCAGCAAGGTAAAAGATACCGCGGGATGTTATGTTGTTCCCGCCTTCACCGGTCTTGGCGCTCCTCACTGGGATCAGTACGCCCGCGGCGCTATCGTGGGCCTGACACGAGGTGTCAATAAAAATCACATTATCCGCGCCACACTGGAATCCATTGCCTATCAGGTCAATGATGTTCTCGATGCCATGCGTGCCGACGCGAACATTCCCCTCACAAGTCTGAAGGTGGATGGCGGCGCCAGTGCCAATAATGTCCTCATGCAGGTTCAAGCAGATATTCTCCAGTGCGAGGTGAATCGGCCCGTCTCCGTTGAAACCACCGCGCTGGGCGCTGCATATCTCGCCGGTCTTGCCGTAGGCTACTGGAAGGGACTGGACGATATCCGCAGCAACTGGGCCATCGACCGCACCTTTACCCCCTCCATCTCCGCGGAGGAAAGTGCTGAAAGAATCATCGGCTGGCAAAAGGCTGTTAAACGTTCCTTCGCCTGGGCTGAGGATTGATTACATATACCACAAGGGATGTCCGATTTCGGACATCCCTTGTTATCATTTTTCAGCTATCCAGTTCCCCGATCAGTTCTTTCAGCTCACTCCAGTGACGGACTGTGAGCACCTCACGCGTATCAACCGGAGCCTTACTCGCTCCCACATACCACACAGGAACCATGCCCGCCTGCTCTGCGCCGATCACATCGCACGCAAAGCTGTCACCCACATACCAGACATCGTCCGCCTGAAGTCCCGCTTTGCGCAGCGCAAGTTCAAAAATACGGCGGTTAGGCTTACGGAACATATACTCACTGCTGGGAAGTATAAACTCAAATCGGTGGCCGGGAAGGATCTTGCCGATCCTCTCCTCCACCGCAGCGCCGCAATAGGCAATATTGCTGATCACACCGGTGCGTATTCCCTGTTCCTCCAGAAAAGCAAGGAACTCGCCAATTCCATCCGTAGGAACAGCAGGGGCAGCTGCATCCCAAAAGATGCGGTCAAACTCCGGCTGTGAGAGTGGGATCTTGATGCCCAGCATTCCGTACAGATAGGAATTAAATATTGAATTAGGAACCTCGATCTGAAAGAGATGCTTTCTTGCCGGATCGTACCGGCCAAGTTCAAAATCAATCTCATCTGCCATCTTCTGTATATCCTGCGCGGTATACCCGTTCGGATTTTGGACAGCATAGCGCAGCACAGCTTCTGCGCCCTTTACACCGTCAAACTTCGGTTCATTGGCAAGTGTCTGACCATAATCAAACAGGAGCATCTGCGGCTTCTTCATGTCTCTGTCCTCCCAGTCAGGTAAAAGTATATCGGGTAATATAGCCGGCTTCATTTCCTGCTGTGATACGGACAGATCCGTCGCTCTGCTGGGTGATCTCACGGATGGGATAGCGGGCATACATGCGTACATACGCCTCCGGGCTCTCGGCCTCCACTTCAATGATCTCCTTGCGGGCGTAGGTCTCACCGCCGCAGGGAGTGATCTCTTCAATAATTACCTCATATTCGTTCATTTTCTTTCTCCTCAATAATTCATAGTAACGGTAAACCGGACGATAATGGGCTCCATTCCATCGCCCTCAATATATAAGGATGCCTCGCCCTCTTGCCCCAGTGTTTTCACATAGGTACCACACATTCCCCCTCGGGGCGTAACGATATGTGGACCAATAAGCGAAATAGGGCCTTCTGTTCGCAGCCGGATAGGTTCCTGATAAAGCGGCAGCACCGCACCATCGCCGCTGAGTACACGGATACGCACCGCAGCAACATCGTAACCGGTAACCTCAAGCAATTCGTGGTGTGACACAGCAACAGAAAGCGCAGTCTCGGTAACAGGGCGTTTTACCACCGTTTTGACCGTTTTTCCATTTACCACCGCCTCAAAACGATAGGTGGTAACGGTTCCTCCCCAGTTACCTACATATTTGTTATAAAGTCCCACAGCATCAGAAAACTTCATTCCGTGCAGCAGCATACACTTGGCGGCGCCCAAAAGCGCACTAACAGGAAGATGAGATAAGCCAAATTTATTGGCAGCCTGCAAAACCTTCTTTATGTCCTCAGCTTTGCGGTGAGAATAGCCTTCATTCCTTTCCATCAGATCGCCGATAAAATCGTCGATTTTGATGGGGCCGTGAGGCAAACAGGAAAACGGCGTCGACTCCGCTGTGTACTCTCTCACAAACTGGTCATTTTTATAGACCCGCACACTGTCGGCATTGGTAACAGCGTAAACATCACCCAGAAGGCAGGCCGGATGCTCACCGATATCCATCGCGGAAGACATCACAAGTACCGTATTCTCAGCAGCTTTAGCATCCTCCTGAGATGCGTATAGTGCCGCCGCGGTCTTGGGGTTACGGTACATATCCAGCACACCATGATAGCAGATGCGGTCGCCGCTGCCGAAGTCGCGATGCGTGTTATAGTCGAACATACACCACCCAAACACACCCGCAATATCCTGCTGACCATACGCATCATTCAACACCCTGGCATGGCGCAGCATATGTGAGGAGCGGTGTGCCTCGGCATCAAAGCTCTTTGTAGGGTACATGTGACCGTTATGCTCTGAAATAAGATAGCCCTTGCGACGATCGCTTGTCACACGATTCTTTTTCATGACGCCGGCATTGGTACCGTCATGCGAAAAATCGTTATACGCATATACATCTTCCAAAAGCTTACTCTTTTGCAGGAAACGAACACCTGTGGTCTGTCTGCTGTCATCCAGTTCATGGGCTGCAGCATTGGTGCGGATGTAGAGAGCATCATCATCCAACGATTCATTAATGCGAACGCCCCAAAGAATGATAGACGGATGATTGCGGTACTGCAGCACCATATCGCGGGTATTCTCCACCGCATGCTGTTTCCACTCGTCGCCACCGATATACTGCCAGCCGGGAATCTCGGTGAACACAAGCAGTCCCAATCGGTCACATTCGTCAATAAAATGGTGGGATTGCGGATAGTGGGAGGTACGAACCGCATTGACTCCCAGTTCATCCTTCAGAATGCGGGCATCAAAGCGCTGCATAGACGAGGGCATAGCATAGCCCACATACGGATAGCTCTGGTGACGGTTCAGACCGCGGAGCTTATACTTCTGATCATTGAGATAAAAACCATCCGGAAGGAACATTGCCATACGAAAGCCAATCATCTCTTCCTTGATATCCAAAATCTCGTCTTCCCTGCTCAGTATCGCTTTCAACCGATACCGCACGGGATGATCAGGAGACCACAGCTTGACTCCGACAACCTCTTCCTCAACTTCAAATCCGGCAAAAATCTGCACAAGATCATCCGCAGCATCATAAAGTTCCAGCATAACATGCGTATCATTACCCGCACTTACTTTCGTACTGCAGGTGAATATCACGTTACCTGTAATTCCGTCACTGTCAAACAAGTGCGTAACACGGGGAAAGATGTCATCAATATGGCTCTTGTTCCTGATTTCAAGATATACTTCCCGGTAAAGGCCACCAAATGTCATGTAGTCGATCACATTGCCGAAGGGAGGTTGATCCAGGGTTTCGCGGCTATCCACGCGAATGACCAGAATATTTTCCTCTCCAAATCGGAGGTGCTCCGTAATATCCACGGTATACGCCGTATAACCGCAGCGATGCTCTTTCAGCATCACTCCATTGATATACAGTTTCGACGCATGACCCGCCGCTTCTACTGTAATGGTAATCACCTTGTCATGCCATGTTTCGTCAGGTCTGATCGTGCGCCGATAAGCGCAATCCATCTGGTAGATGCTTTCATCGAAGTAATGAAAGGGAGTTTCTGCTGTTGTATGGGGCAGACGAACCGTTTGGGCTTCAGACGCATCATAGACAGCATCCAGCAAAGAGTCATCGTAGCAGCGAAGAAACTGCCAACCATCATTCAAATACTGTCTTTCTCTGTACGAATTTGTATGCATCTGCCCACCTCCTGTTTTTGTCTTGTAAACATTATACACGCCCCGGCTGCACAATTCAACCGAGAAAAAAGGACACACCGAAGTGTGTCCTTTTCACGATTATGCATTTTTCTTTTCCAGCTGTTCCTTGCTGAACTGCAGAGTATAGAGGTGATAGTAAGCACCTTTCTGTGCCAGCAGCTGCTGGTGATCACCCTGCTCCACGATCTTACCATGGGAGAGAAGAATGATATTATCGGAGTGCTGAATAGTGGATAGACGGTGCGCCACGATCAGCATGGTACCGATATTCTTCATTTTCTCAAGAGAGTCCTGAATGAGGATCTCGGTTTCTGTATCAATATTGGCCGTTGCTTCGTCCAGGATCATCACGCTTGGCTTGTGGATAATGGTACGGGCGAAGCTCAGAAGCTGGCGCTGACCGGCAGAGAAGTTATTGCCGCGCTCGCGTACCTCATCGTCCAGGCCGGCTTCCAGCTTATTGATGAAGCTGTCAGCATTCACATAGCGGCAAGCCTCCCAGATCTGTTCGTCGGTCACATCATCCATACGCAGAATAATATTGCTGCGAATAGTACCGGAGAACAGGAACACATCCTGAAGCATCTGACCGAAGTGACGGCGCAGAGAGGAGATCTTGATCTTTTTGATGTCAATTCCATCGATCAGGATCTGACCCTTCTGAATGTCATAGTTGCGGCAAATCAGAGAAAGGATGGTCGTCTTACCGGAGCCGGTGGAGCCAACGAAGGCTACCGTCTGTCTGGGCTCAACGCGGAAGGAAACATCCTGCAGCACCCACTCGCCTTCCTTATATGCAAACCACACATTCTTGAACTCGATCTCACCGCGAATCTCGTCCAGCTCGATGGCATCGGGATCATCTACGATCTCAGGCTTCATATCCATAATGGTGAAGATTTTCTCAGCGGATGCAAAGGCAGACTGCAGCGCATTGAACTGCTCGGCAAGAGTCTGAATGGGGTTGAAGAACTTGGTGATGTAGGAATAGAAGGAAACCAGAGTTGCTGAAGTAATAACCTGACCGAAAATGGCGGTGTCAGTGATCACACCCTTGGCGCAGAAATAGAACAAACACATGACAGAGCTGATGTTCAGCATATACACCATAGGACGGAAAATACCGAATACGAACATCTGATTACGCTTGGCACGGCGCAGCTTTGCGCTCTTATCCACAAACTCCTCCAGCTTGCGCTCCTCACGATTAAAGATCTGAGTGATCTTGATACCGGAGAGGTTTTCAGAGAGATAGGTATTGATATCGGTGGTGCAGTCCTTTACTCTGCGGTAGACCTTACGGCTGAACTTGCGGAAAATAACAGTGAACAGAATGACAAAGGGAACAAAGCACAGCACCATCAGAGTCAGGAAATAGTTGAGCATCAGCATGGCAACCAACACACCAATAATGACAAACGCATTCTTGACCATGGTCACCAGCACATTGGTAAAGGTCATAGAAATCGCATTGGTATCGTTGGTCACGCGGGTAACAAGCTTACCCACAGGGATCTGATTAAGCTGACCGTGGGACAGGCTTTCAATATGGGTAAATACATCCTGACGCAGCGCGGAAAGGATATTCTGACCGGTCTTCTGCAGGATCAGGGACTGGAAATAGGTGCAGATCAGAGAAACGATCAGGATGGATGCGTAGACACCAACCCAGCCGAACAGCTGCTTCAGTTCAAACTGACCCTGTACCATTTCAACGATCTCACCCATGATCAGCGGGGAGACGATATCGTAGGCAATGGAGACGGCCATAATGATCAGAACGACCAGGAAGGACCTCCAGTGAGGTGCGGCATACCGGAGAAGGCGAACGATGAGCTCACCATCTTCCATATGACGGTCAAAACCGATAGCTTCCTTCTGCTTGCGGATGCCCATATAGGCAATAACGAAGATGATGGCAAAGACACCAATGATGCTGCCAACGATCAGAATCGGCAAATACTCATGCATTCTTACCTTCTCCTCCTTCCTCTTCCAGCTTCTGCAGGTCAACGGTGCGGGCATACTCCTGGCAGCTGTCATACAGCTCGGTGTGAGTACCTACAGCAACGACCTCACCATCGTCAATAAATACGATCTTATCCATCTGCTCGATGGTAGAAATGCGGTGAGCGATCAGAATAGTGGTCTTACCTGCGCGGGTCTTGCGCAGATTCTCCAAAATCTTGCGCTCTGTCTTGGTATCGACTGCGGAAACAGAGTCGTCAAGAATGAGGATGGGTGCATCCTTCAGCAGAGCGCGGGCAATGGAAATACGCTGTTTCTGACCACCGGAAACGGTAACACCGCGCTCACCCATCATGGTTTCAAATCCGTCATGGAAATCCATAACATTGTCATAGATATCAGCAAGACGGGCCACATTCTCAACATCATCATCCTGAGGCTCGTCCACACCGAAACCGATGTTGCGGGAAATGGTATCAGAGAACAGGAAGTTATCCTGCGGCACATAGGCAGAAACCGCGCGTACCTGACGGATGGGCATAGAGTTCACATCGTGACCGTCAATAAAGATGGTTCCGTCGGGCACATTATATGTACGCAGCAACAGATCCACCATGGTAGATTTACCGCTGCCTGTCTTACCGACCAGGCCCACACTCTCACCGGCATTGATATGGAAGGAAATGTTCTTCAGACAGTCATACTCACCGTCGGGGTAACGGAAGGTAAGGTTCTTAAACTCAATATCACCCTTGACGGAAGGAATTTCCTCAACATCCGCACGGTCGAACACATCCTGCTTTGCATCCAGCAATTCGCTGACACGCTGCAGAGATGCCTTGCCGCGGGAGGTCATATCGATCAACTCAGACACCGCCATAATGGGCCAGATAACATTGTTAAAGTAACCGATAAAGGCTACCAGCTGGCCGGCATTAAAAGTACCCGTATAAACCAAATAACCGCCGTAGCCAAGGATCACGCAGATCACAGACTCAACAAACAGAGAAACCAGAATGCGGAACAAGACAGATGCGCGGGTATGGTCCACATTGGCAACCTCGTTCTCCTGATTAAGCTTCTTGAAGGCCAGAAGTTCCTTGGATTCCTTCACGAAAGCCTTAACAACAGCAATACCGGAGAAGCTTTCCTGACTGAAATCGGAGAGGTTGGAATATGCTTCCTGACGACGCTTCCACTTTGTGCTCAGGCGCTTACCAACGATAGTAGAGGCAGCCAGCAGACATGCCATAGGGATCAGCGCAAGGAGGGTCAGCAGCAGGTTCATCTTCGCCATTTTGAAAATGGACATAGCACCCAGGCAAACCACATCAAAGAACATCAGAAGGCCCCAGCCGAAGCACTCCTGAACCGTCTCCAGATCGTTAGTGAACAGACTCATCAGGTTACCGACCTTGTTGACCTGATAATACTGTTGGCTCAGATCCTTTGCGTGATCAAACATCTTGTTGCGAAGATCCGTTTCCATCTTGATGGCAGCGCCAAAGAGACACACGCGCCACAGGAAACGGCCGCACACCAGGGAGAGAATGATCACCACAAAGGGCATGCAGATCCTGTCGAGCAGGAACTCCATGTCAAAAGCGTGAACAATTCCGTCAACCGTGACAGAACCGTCTTTCATGCCGTTGATTACCATCTCATAGAGTTCGGGGATAAAGAGCTGCACATAGTCAACCGCGATCAGAGCAGCAACACCCAGCAGAAGCCAGTGGAGATACTTCAGATAATAGCGATTGATATGCTTTCCAAATATCATGATACTTCACCTCTATTATATATTTTATCCAACGGCAATTTTAGCACACTAACCATTTAATGTCAACATAGCCAAACTATATGTATGTATCAAAAGAAAAACCGCCCCCAACGGGCGGTATAGTCTTCAAAATCAAATAAGAATGACCCTTGACTGCTCCTTTTTCTGCAGTCAAGGGTCATTCATGTTCATTCTTGGTATCTAACATCCTTGATTAACCTCTCTTTCTTCAGATTGTGATCCAGGCCTTCTAAAGAAATTCTTTGCGTTTCAACTTATCTTCTTACCTACATGCTTGGAAAAATAATCTTGTTACTTTCTTCCTACAGGAGTGATCTATATAAAGTTGAAAGCCGGATCACCAGGTTTTTTACCTGTACATTGGTATCACCTCTTTGTGAGTATAATTTACCACTTTAAATCAACATTTGCAAGAGGCGAATTGTACAAAATAACAAAAATTTATTGTCGATAGAGTAGATTATAGTATATTTAGTCCAACAAACATTGACTAATCATTCACTCCATGATATACTGGATATGTTGGGCGGTCTTTAGACCGCTCTTTCTTTTTACAAAAAAAGAGCGCATATGCGCTCTTAAAACAGGACAGCCCCGCGAAAGCCGTGTGAGCCCCGTTATAACCTGCACATACCTGCAGGTGGGTCGCCTGCGGCATCCTTTACTGCTTCCAACTTCCAACCGCAGAAAACGGTCGGGAGGCCTGCAAACCAGATACCGGATCAGCATCCCGTATAACTAAATGTGGGTTAAAAAAAGGCTCATCACGAACCCCGCAGGGCCGTTTATGTTTTGCCGATGTCAGTGTATGCAAATCTCGAAAAGATATGCTTACTCCTCTTCGTCATCCTCCAGCAGCTGGACCATAAAGAGATCATAGACCTCATTCAGTTCCTCATCACTGTCCAGAGTGGAAAGAACTTCCTCTCCGTCAACATAGATGGACTTCAGGATCACCAGACCCTGCTCGTCCTCATCCTCTTCCTCGCCTTCCTCCACAGCGGGGAAAAAGGCCATGTAGGTCTGACCGTTGTGTTCCAGAGCATCCACATACTCCAAAACTACTTCATTGCCCTCCTCGTCGGTAAGGGTGATAAAATCGGGACCGTACTCCTCGCTCACAGGTGCTTCCTCCTTATTGGTTCGTATCCGCTGCTTGTCACAGCGTTTATCTCTTGTTATAGTGTACCCTATTTTCCACGTAATTGCAAGAGCAGCCGCATTTCACATTTTGCCAATTTCGTTTTTGCGAATTTGTATATTTCATAGAAGATTGGTTATGCTGTCTATTTAATTAACAGTTTCGCTACAATTTTCATCTTCCCAAATTTGTGAAATCATGTTATAATGTATTTTGGATTATTTCGCACGGGCAGAAATTCCCTATACAGCAGTGCCGTGCGTTAACACTCTGTTAAGGAGGTTTCAGACTATGGATCATAACCATAGCGAGGGCCGCGCTAAGCCCCGCAAGAAAAAGAAGAAAAAATTCAGTTTTCTTAAGCTGACAGGAAAGTTTTTCTTCTCACTGTTCACTCTCGGTGTGATCGGTGTATTCACCTTATACCTGTTTATGCAGATCTTTATGACCTACATCAACACCAGCGTTGTTCCTGCGTTGAACGTCACCATTGAGGAGCTGACAATGATGGAGGCCTCCACTATTTACTATAAGGACTCCGCAACCGGTGAATGGACCGAGCTGGATACTCTTTTTGCCCCACAGGGCAACCGCCAGATCGTGAAGTACGAACAGCTTCCCAAGCATTTGATCGACGCGCTTGTCGCAATTGAGGACGAACGTTTCTGGACACACAACGGTGTTGACTGGGAAGGTACCGCCGCTGCTTTCGTAAAAACCTTTACCACCGGCACCACGCGAGGCGGTTCTACCATTACCCAGCAGCTTCTTCGAAATGTTACACTTGACAATGACCCCTATGTGCAGCGCAAAGTGCGCGAGATCTTCCGCGCTCTGGAATTTGAAAAGAGCCACAGCAAGGAAGATATTCTGACCATGTATCTTAACTATGTGTACTTCGGTCAGGGCTGCGATGGTATTCAGACTGCCGCGCAGACATATTTTGGCAAGGATGTCAGCGAGCTGACCCTTGCAGAAAGCGCCTGTATCATCGGTATTACCAACAACCCTTCTCTTTACGATCCGTTCCTTGATACGGAATTCAAGCAGAGCGACGGTTCCATCAAGACTCCCCGCGATTTCAACAAGCGCCGTCAGGAGATCATCCTCAACAAAATGCAGGAACTTGGATACATTACCCAGGCTGAATGCATTGCTGCCAAAACAGAATTCCTGATGTTCACCGATACCCCTGAATACAAAGAACTCCACGCCAATGATGAGGAGGAGGTCGTTCAGACCAGCAACGTATACAGCTGGTTCACCGACCTTGTGGTCGAGGATGCCATCCGCATGATCGCCGAAGCCAAAGGCTGTGACGAAAAGATGGCCACTACCCTGCTCTACAGCGCCGGCTACAAGATCTACACCACACTCAACATGGACATTCAAAGGGTCGTGGACAGTGTATACCTTGATGTCAGCAACTTTGACTATCCCTCCGCCACCGGCGCGCAGCTCAATAGCGCCATCACTATTATCGACCCCTACACCGGTGATATTCTTGCCGTTGCAGGCGGTGTTGGCGAAAAGACTTACAGCCGTGGTTTGAATCTCGCTACCGCGCAGCGTCCCTGCGGCAGTGCCATCAAGCCGCTGTCCGTTTATGCGCCCGCCATTGAATTCGATGTGATCTCCCCCGCCTCCGTGATCGATGATTATCCTATGAGGATCAACCAAAAAGAAGAAGGCGAACTGATCACCTATAGTTCCTGGCCCCGCAACTCCAATAACAAGTACCGCGGCTACTCTACCATCCCCTACGCAGTCCAGTGGTCGCTGAACACTGTCGCTACTCGCGTGCTGGACATGCTGGGCACAGAAAACTCCTTCTATTTCATGGAGAATAACCTTGGCTTCGACCTTCACTATGCCGACAATGATCTGGCGCCTTTGGCAATGGGCGGTCTCACGTACGGTGTCACCACAGTGGAAATGGCATCGGCTTATGCAGCCTTCGCCAATTCCGGCATCTACAACCAGCCCCGCACTATTCTTGAGATCAAAGGAAACGACAACAAAGAAGTGATCGTGGATAACACCATCGTTCAGTCCCATGTTGCCATGAAGGAATCCACCGCATATCTCATCAATAATATGCTGCGCAGTGTCATCACCGGCGGTACCGGTACAAGTGCCTCCTTCGATGGCATGACCATCGCCGGCAAAACCGGTACGACCAGCAACAACTTCGACCGCTACTTCGTCGGTTATACTCCCTACTATTCTGCTGCTGTATGGGTTGGCTACTCAGACTCCAACGAAAAGATCAATTCCGGCACCAAGAACCCCGCCGCACTTGTCTGGAAGCAGATTATGGAGCAGATCCACGAAGGTCTGGAAAACAAGAGCTTCCCCACCCCGTATTCCAGCACGATCAAGGTCGATGTCTGCGCAGACTGCGGATTGCTCGCTACCGAAAACTGCAAAAATGAAGCGCGCGGCAATCGAACCGTAAGTGTAGAAGTTCAGGAGAGTGCAGCCCCCACCGAGGAATGCACCTGTCATATCCCTGTCCGCGTCTGCTACCATCCCGAGACAGACGAGGTCCATCTGGCCGGTCCCTATTGCCCCGACGAGAGCTGCTTCGACCAGATCTGGATGGTGGGACGAGAGTTCATGTTCCTGCCTCTGTCCGAGCCTATTATCAACGAGGACGGCACTATTACCGAGAGCACCATCATCCTCTCCACCGATGCGGATTTCCATTAC
>JAZLEB010000066.1:0-1758 GCA_045615065.1 Candidatus Pelethomonas sp.
ACATTCCAAGCGTTCCAACGGCTCACCGGTATAGAACTTTGTAGCATTGAACCCTAAAAGAAGCTCATCAATCAATGCCAGATGATTTCTAAAGATAGACAGCGAAATGTTAAGTTCATCTACCGGGCTTTCCTGCGGTCCGCCGTATCGCTTGACCGCTTCCATCATATCGTCTTTGATGCCAATATAATCGACAACAAGACCTTTATCCTTGCCCTCAAACACACGATTAACACGAGAAATTGTCTGGATCAGAGTATGTTTTTGCAAAGGTTTATCAATGTACATCACCGCAAGCGACGGAACATCGAAGCCGGTAATCCACATATCAACTACTACTGCAATTTTGAAATTTGAGTTGGTGTTCTTGAACTGCTTGTCCAGCATCTTGCGATATTCCTTCGAGCCGCAAAGATCATACAGTTCTTTTTCGTCATTCTGGCCTTGAGTTGCTACCAGATTGATTTTCGCAAGAGGACGCAGCTTGTCCAGCTGTTCCTTTGTCAACTTGCTTTCATCTTCCGCACGGCGCTGTTCACCCCATTCAGGACGAATGGCAAGAATCTGCTGCAGCAACTGAAACGCAAGGGTTCTATCAGCGCAAACAATCATTGCCTTCTGAACGATTTCAGGTTTTTCAGAAACCAGAGCTTCATAGTGTGCCACTACATCAGTAGCTAATTTCTTCAGTCTATCAGGATGTCCCAGGATTGCTCTCATTTGAGCCATAGCACGTTGGCTCTCCTCAATCTGTTCAGGATTGGAGCCATCCTTGGCACATTGGTCATAGTATTTCTTAATCTGTTTTGCCTGCTCCTCAGAGAGAATAACACGAGCAAGGCGAGGTTCATAAGCGATACGGACAGTAATTCCGTCATCGCTGGATTCTTTCATTGTGTAGCTATCAACCACATCACCAAACACAGCAATGGTTTCATCAATAGGCGTTCCGGTGAAACCACAATAGGTAGCGTTCGGGAAGCTATCACGCAGGTACTTGGCAAAACCAAAGGTAGTAAAAACACCCTTGTCTGTTTTCTTCAGCTTTGCACCAACACCTGTTTGGGTTCTATGAGCTTCATCAGAAATGCAGATGATGTTGCTTCGCTCTGAAAGCAAGCCTGTCTTTTCACAGAACTTCTGAATGGAAGTAATGTAAACGCCGCCACTTGGTCTATCTCTCAGCGTCTTTTCCAGATCAGCACGAGATTCAATGCTACGGACATCACTTTCGTGCAGAAACTTCTTCGCAGTCGCAAAGAGTTCCGATGTCTGAGTATCCAAATCCTCACGATCAACGATGATTACGATTGTCGGATTATTGAACGTGTCCGGATCTCGAAGTGCAATCATTCGAGTAAGGAACAGCATCGTGTAGGTCTTGCCACATCCGGTAGCACCGAAGTATGTGCCGCCCTTACCATCACCGGCAGGACGCAGATGATGCTTGATGTTTTCAAGCATCTTTTCTGCTGCGAAGAACTGCGGATAACGACAGACGATGGCTTCACTCTTTTTGCTGTCGTCAGGATAGAAAACAAAGTCACGCAGCACTTTGATTACTCTCTCTTTAGAGAAAGCACCGGCGACCATGGTGAACAGAGAACTGATACCATTGGAAACCCTGTCCTTGTCGTTCGCTTTGTTCCAGGAATAATAGAACGGATAAGGGGTAAAGATACTGCCCAGCTTCGTGTTGGCACCATCGCTGATAACGGACAGGAAGCAATACTTCATCAGTTTAGGAATATCACGGGT
>JAZLEB010000067.1:0-12208 GCA_045615065.1 Candidatus Pelethomonas sp.
TCAGATCCTCTGTGATCTCCACGCGCCAGGTGGAATAGCCGCCGTCGTGGTGTGCCATGTGCTTGCCGTTCAGGTACACATCAGCGGAGGAATTGGCGCCCTGAATCTCCAGGTAGTAGCGAGCGGCCTCAGGCAGCTCGGTCTTCTGAAAGCTCTTCACATAGTGGCAGGTGCCGCGGTGATAGTCGTTGCCGCCGTCCTGACCGTCCACAGCGTTCCAGCAGTGGGGCAGATCGACACGCTCAAAAGTGTCGCTCATAGCGGAGGGCAGCTTGGTCTCCTTGGTAAATGCCCAGGAAGCGTTGAAATTATATACAGTTCTCATTCGATTTCCTCCTTTAAACGATTACATTACATTGTAATACATTTTTATGAAACGGTCAAGGAGGCAGACAGATCATCGTCTGTCTGCCTCCTGCAAAATTTTATTATGGAGTTGTATTTAATTACTTGGCGGCAGCGTGACGCTCAGCCAGCTCAGCGGTCATAGTTGCCAGAGTCTTCTTGTCGATGTTGTAGATCAGGCACACACCAACGAACTGGCAAACGGCGCTGAAGGTGTACAGACCGGCAACCAGCCAGCACAGTCTGCCGGCGGTTTCAACAGACTGACCGATGGTGCCCAGAGAAGACACATAGCCGATCAGGGGAGTGCCCATGATGGCGATAACAGCTGCGGGGCCGACGCCCTGAGCCAGCTTACGGAAGAAGGAGTGCAGTGCGTAAACAACGCTTTCCTCTCTCTTGCCGAACTTCCACTCCTGATAGTCGATGGCATCGCCCATCATAGCCCAGGAAACGCAGTTGTAGAAGCCCATACCCAAACCGAAGAACACCAGACCGACCATGTAAACAATCAGCTGAATGTCCTTGGGGCACAGGGGGAAGATGCACAGGATGGCGCCGCCGACCAGACCGGCAATAGAGCCGATGGAAGCAACTTCCTTCTTACCAAACTTTCTAACCAGCTTGGTGGCGAAAGGCATGAACAGGAACATGGGCAGGAAGCCAACCATCATAACCAAACCGGACATGGATGCCTGACCGAAGTGGGTAGCGAACATAATGGTATTTGCGGTGGTAGCGGACTGCATACCCAGGAACATACCCATGGCAGCGATGGTGCAGCCAACAGCGGGACGGTTCTTCATGAAGGTACCCAGAGACTTGATCAGGTTGACCTTACCGTCGCCCTGGTTCAGCATAGCATACTCATTGCCGCGGATGGTGATGTTCTTGAGCATAAACATGAAGAAGATAAAGCCCAGAACGCCCATGATCAGTGCTGCGAAGAACACCTTGTCGCCAAGGAGGATCTCCAGCTGGCTGCCGGTCAGGGGGCTCAGCACGGCATCGCCCATCTTATAAGCTTCATTGGTAATGGGATTGTTGTGGAAGTTTTCGGGAGCAAATGCGCTCTCCGCACCTTCAGGAATCTCGATTCTGCTCAAGAAATCGGTAGTTCCGTCATAAGTAACCTTCTGCCAAATCAGCATGGGCAGAATAATACCGGGGATCATACCGCCGACTGCGCCGCCGATGGAGCGGAACACAGACAGCTGGGTTCTCTCACCTGCATCCTCGGTGACGATGTTCAGCATAGTGCCGTAAGGAACGTTTGCCATGGTGTAGGCTGCATCCCAGATCACATAGCCGAGAATGAACAGAACAGCCTTAACAACAGTGGAAGCATTGGGGAAAGGCAGGAACACGGCTGCGCCGCCCACCAGAAGGCCCAGCGCGCCGATCAGGATGTAGGTCTTGTACTTGCCGAGCTTGTACTTTCTCTTATCGCTATCGATCAGAGAACCGATCAAAGGATCGTTGATTGCATCCCATGCCTGAACCAGCAGAAGCAGGACAGAGAACAGGCCGGTTTCCATCATCATGAAAACGAGCCAGAAGGTCTGCACGGTGCCTTTGAGCGAGAAGCTCATGTTGCAGCCGAAGTCGCCGGCAGCATAGGCGAGTTTGTCGCGAATACCAAACTTGCGGTAGCCGTTGGCATCCAGCTTAGGGGCTTTCTTTGCCATAGTTCTTTCCTCTTTTCTCTTGTTTTGTTTGTGCGAAAAAAGTTGCAACCTTTGCGTAAAGGTTATCAATCATATCGTAGCAAGAACGGCGGTAATCTGTGAGTAAAATTTTAATCTTTGTTCGTAAATTTTTTATATTTCCTATTGCAAAGGCAGACTATTTGTATGATAATATAGGTGGAAACGATTTCAGTTTGTTTAACCTGACGAAACAGGAGGGCGCAGCATGCGGTACGGACCGGCTTTAACTTTTCTGGAGAATATTGGAAAAAAGTTCCATTTGCAGATCCTCACCATCACACCGGGAGAGGATCCCGCACGGCCGGTGGACCTGGGACTACGCAGCTTTCTCGGCATGGAGGATCTCTATGACCGTCTGGTGGGAGACATGGTGCTCCACTGCGACGAGCGAACCATCTACCGTCTGACAGATGAATTCTACTGCTGCTACATCTACCTTCGTCTGCCGGACACACCGCGGCACACGGTGCTGATCGCAGGGCCCTACATCACTTTCGAGATGAGCCACGAGCAGTTTACCGCCGATGTTGAGCGCCTGGGTATTCCCCCGTGGCTGAGTCACAGAGTGGAGGAGTACTACCGAAACGCCCCGGTACTGCAGGATCCGTCACTGCTTCTCAATCTGTTCACCGCCTTTGGCGAAACATTGTGGAGTGACTTTATCATCACCGAGGTGGACCGCACCGCGCCGCTGCCGGAGACCGGCGTTCTGCCCATTCCCGAGGAAAACGCTTCCCAGCAGCTTTTGATGGACATGCAGATCATGCAGGCCCGCTACGACAGTGAAAACGAGCTGCTGCGTGTCGTCGCGGGCGGGCAGATCCTGCGTGCCGAACGGCTTCTCACCGGTTTTATTCCCACACACTTTGCCCGCCGTGCCGCAGACCCGGTGCGGGATATAAAAAACTACTGCATCATCGGCAATACACTGATGCGAAAGGCGGCGGAGCAGGGCGGCGTACACCCCGTATATTTGGACGAAATATCCTCCGCCTTTGCCAAGCGGATCGAAAGCTTAAGTGCAGTGGATGCAGGGGAGAGCATATTTTCCGACATGGTGCGCTCCTACTGCCGTCTGGTGCGAAAGCACACCGCCCAGCACTACTCGCCGCTGGTGGAAAAGGCCGTGCTGTTTATCGACGCGGATCTCTCTCAGGATCTGAGCCTCAGCACCATCGCAGAAAATCTCAGTATCAGCGCCGGATATCTCTCCTCTGTATTCCGCAAGGAAACAGGCAAAACCATTACCGAATATGTGAACGAAAAGCGTGCCAATCATGCCGCTGCTCTGCTGCGGGGAAGCTCGCTGCAGGTGCAGACCGTGGCCCAGTACTGCGGCATCCCGGATGTAAACTACTTTTCCAAGATCTTCAAGCGCTATCACGGCACAACGCCAAAGGAATACCGCCGGCAGGCAGAGCAGTGATCTCTCTTCTTTCCTCTTGTATTTTGCAAAGAAACCCTGTATAATAAATTGCTATTTTATATATAGAAAGGAATTCTCCTTATGAAATTAGGTATCGTGGGTCTGCCCAACGTGGGCAAGAGCACCCTGTTCAACGCCATCACCAACGCCGGTGCCGAGAGCGCCAACTACCCCTTCTGCACCATCGAGCCCAACGTAGGCGTGGTGGCAGTGCCCGACGCAAGACTGGATAAGCTCAGCGAGATGTACAACCCCAAGAAGACCACTCCCGCCATCATTGAGTTCGTGGATATCGCAGGTCTGGTGAAGGGCGCCAGCAAGGGCGAAGGTCTTGGCAACAAGTTCCTCTCCAACATCCGCATGACCGATGCTATCGTCCATGTGGTCCGCTGCTTCGACGACGAGAATGTCATCCACGTGGAGGGCGGCGCAAATCCCATCCGTGACATTGACATCATCGACCTGGAGCTCATCATGGCTGACGTAGAGATGGTGGAGCGCCGTATCGACAAGGCACAGAAGGCCGCCAAGGGCGACAAGAAGTTCCTGAGAGAGGTCGATGTGTTCAAGGGCCTTCTGGACTGGCTGAACGACGGTCACACCGCCCGCTCCTACCAGTGCGAGAAGGACGAGGCCGAGATGATCGCCACCAGCGACCTGCTGACTCTCAAGAAGGTCATCTACGCCG
This sequence comes from Candidatus Pelethomonas sp., assembly GCA_045615065.1. Taxonomy (GTDB): domain Bacteria; phylum Bacillota; class Clostridia; order Oscillospirales; family Oscillospiraceae; genus Pelethomonas. The sequence continues at coordinate 4,169 of JAZLEB010000067.1, forward strand.
CCAATCTGGATGAGGACGGACTGGCCGATTACGAGAATGTTCCCTACTATCAGCAGGTTGCTCAGCGCGCCGCCAGTGAGGGCGCACAGGTGATCCCCGTGTGTGCCAAGCTGGAGGCTGAGATCGCCGAGCTGGACGGTGAGGAGCGCAATATGTTCCTCAGCGACCTGGGTGTCAGTGAGAGCGGTCTGGACCGCCTCATCAAGGCAAGCTACTCCCTGCTGGGTCTTATCTCCTATCTTACCAGCGGTGAGGACGAGTGCCGCGCCTGGACCATCACCAACGGCACCAAGGCTCCTCAGGCCGCCGGTAAGATCCACTCCGACTTTGAGCGCGGCTTCATTCGCGCCGAGGTTATTGCCTTTGACGATCTGATGCAGGTGGGCAACATGGTCGCCGCCAAGGAGAAGGGCATGATCCGCTCCGAGGGCAAGGAATACACCGTCAAGGATGGCGACATCATCCTGTTCCGCTTCAATGTCTAAGCGATTCGATATTCTGGACGCATGGCGGTCTCTCGCCATCGTCCTGATGCTTATTTATCATTTTCTCTTCGATCTGCTGCTGTTTGGTGTCATCACCCGGCAGCAGATGTTCTGTACGCCTCTGAATATCATGCAGAAATTCATCTGCTGCAGCTTCATCCTGCTGGCGGGCGCTTCCGCCCGATTCTCACGAAACAACCTGCGCCACGGTCTTATTGTGGTGGCGGCAGGCATCGTTGTTGCCATAGGAGGCGCGATCGGTGGACAGATCATTCGATTCGGCGTGCTGCAGCTTCTGGGCTGGTCCATGATCCTTTACCATTTCGCAGGAAAACTTCTGCAGAAGGTGCCGGGAATTATCGTTGCCATTGGAAGCGGCGCGCTGTACTTTCTCACCGAGATGTGGACAAACACAGTACGAGTGGATGTCAAGTGGCTGTACCCCTTTGGCTTCATGTACAAAGGGTTTTCCAGCGCGGACTACTTTCCGCTCCTGCCGTGGTTTTTCCTGTTTCTCATTGGCACCGCCCTTGGCGGCTGGTGCCTGAAGCACAGGGACAACCGCATTCTTACTACGCCTTTGCCTGCCCCTCTGACCTTTTTGGGGCGGCACAGCCTGATCGTGTATCTCATTCATCAGCCGGTGCTGTACGGCATCAGCTATTTGGTCTGGGGGTAACGCTATGATCAACTCCACGCTCTGCTATATTGAAAACGGCAGAAATGAATATCTCATGCTCCACCGTGTCAAGAAAAAGGACGATATGAATCAGGACAAGTGGCTGGGTGTGGGCGGCAAGTTCGAGGATAAGGAGAGTCCCGAGGAATGTGTCCTGCGCGAGGTGTACGAGGAGACCGGACTCACTCTCACCGACTACCGCTACCGCGCGGTCATCACCTTCTCCTCTGACCGGTGGGAAACGGAGTATATGCACCTGTTCACCGCCACCGGCTACGAAGGCGAGATCAAGGATTGTGACGAGGGCAATCTCGAGTGGGTACCCAAGTCCAAGGTGCAGGATCTCCCCATTTGGGAGGGCGACAAGCTGTTTTTCCGCCTGATCGACGATCGGAAGAGTCCCTTCTTCTCCCTGAAACTCCACTATGAGGGCGACAGGCTCACCTACGCCGCACTGAACGGAAAGGAGCTTGCCCTGTGAAAGAAACGCTTCTCATTTCCGCCTGTCTGATGGGCGAAAACTGCAAATACAGCGGCGGCAACAACTACACTGCCGCCGTGGAACAACTGAAAGAGCGCTACGAGCTGATCCCCGTCTGTCCCGAGCGGGACGGCGGACTCCCCATCCCCCGGGAAAGTTCCGAGCGGCTGGGTGATAAAGTGGTTTCCAAAAGCGGGACCGATGTCACCGAACAGTTTATTCGGGGCGCACACATCGCACTGGATGCCGCCCGCAAGAACGGCTGCACCGCAGCCCTTCTGAAAGAGCGCAGCCCCTCCTGCGGATGCGGCGCTATTTATGACGGTACCTTTACCGGCACTGTCATTGAAGGCGACGGTGTCGCCGCCGAACTTTTGAAACAAAACGGTATCTCTGTATACGGAGAGAGCCGGATCAACGAACTTTTGAGGTAAATCTATGGCAGGTAAAAACTCCGGTGTCACACCGGTTTTCGGCAATATCGGCGACAGGCCGCTCTCCTCCCGGGAGATGATGATGCTCATCATCAAGCTGAGTATCCCTTCCATTCTGGCGCAGATCAGCGCCACAGTCATGCAGTATATCGATGCTGCCATGGTGGGAAGCCTGGGCGCCAGCGCCACAGGCGCTATTGGTCTTGTGGCAAGCACCACCTGGCTCTTCAACGGTCTCGGCATGGCTGCGGCAACAGGTTTTTCCGTGCAGGTAGCGCAGTTCATCGGAGCAGGAAAAAATGATGAGGCAAAAAACGTACTGCGCCAGTCCCTGATCGTGTGCCTGATCTTCGGTCTTTTGGTCGGTTCCGCAGCGGTGTGGATCAGCTTCTATCTGCCCGGCTGGCTGGGCGGCAAGGAGGAAGTCCTTGCCGGCGCCCACTCCTACTTCATGGTGTTCGGCGCGGCGATCCCCTTTAATCTGATGCGTGTCCTCGCAGGCAATATGCTCCAGTGCGCCGGCGATATGCGCACCCCCAGCATTTTAAACGCCTCCATGTGCGGTCTGGATGTGATCTTCAACTACTTTCTCATTTTCCCCACCCGCGTGGTGAACCTCTTCGGACTGGAATTCACTGTCTGGGGCGCGGGGCGCGGCGTTGCGGGCGCAGCCATGGGTACCGCACTTTCCGAAATTGTTGTGGCGATCATTATGCTCGCCATTATGTGCTTTAGATCTCCCGCGCTTCGCATCTCCAAGGGCGGCAGCTGGCGTCTTACCGCTCCCTGCCTGCGCACCGCGGTGCGTGTGGCGATCCCCATTGCGGTGGAGCGCGGCATTCTGGGCGCGGCGCAGGTCACCGCTACCCGCATCACCGCTCCGCTCGGCACAGTTGCCGTTGCGGCAAACTCCCTGGCTGTCACCGCAGAAAGTCTTTGCTATATGCCCGGCTACGGCATCGGCTCCGCCGCAACTACACTGGTTGGTCAGAGCATGGGCGCAGAGCGCAGAGATCTCGCCAAGGGCTTTGCCCGGGCATCCACCTATCTGGGCATGGGCATCATGGGCGGCATCGCCATTCTGATGTTCTTCGCAGCGCCTTTGATGTTCAATATGCTCACCCCCGTGCCCGAGATCCGGGAACTGGGCACCGCGGTCCTTCGTATCGTGGTACCCGCCGAGGCGTTCTTCGGCGCATCCATCGTGGCAGCCGGCGCGCTGCGCGGCGCAGGCGATACGGTGTATCCGAGCCTTCTCAACCTCATCAGCATGTGGGGTGTGCGCATTACGCTGGCTTACTTCCTGGCGCCCGTCATTGGCCTCCACGGCGTGTGGCTGGCAATGACCATCGAACTCACCGTGCGCGGTATCCTGTTCCTTGTGCGCCTCCTGCGCGGCAAGTGGCTGAACAAATCGCTTATTAAATAAAAATGTGTGCCGCGGTCAACGCGGCACACATTTTTATTATAAATTCAGCAGCGCCAGCGCGGCGAGGATGATCCCCAGCGCGATCCACTGCCGCCTTCCCAGTTTTTCCTTGAAAAACAGCACGCCCGCAAGGGTGATGACCAACAGCGTCGCCACACTGTAGGTGGGATAGACCACCACCGCGCTGATGCTCTTCAGCGCGCCCAGCAGGAATTTGGCGGAGAAGAAATTGGGAATGCCGATCAGCGCGCCCCACATAAGCTCCGCGCCGCCGATGCGCTGCTTCTTATAGAACATCAGCGCAAGGCACAGGAGGAAGGCAGCGGCAAAGGTGTACAGGAGGAACTGATCGCCCAGCGCGCCGTCCCCCAGTTCTTCAAAGACCTTCGCCATCACATCGCAGCAGCCGCCGCCAAGCAGCAGCAGGATCAGGAAAAGACCGGAGCGCACCGCGCTTTTTTCCTTTCCGGAGTTGATGAGCACGATGGCCGCCACCGCCAGCACAAAACCCACGATCTGCAGCACACCGGGCTTTTCCCCGAAGGCGAGCACCGACACCGCCATAGGGACCAGCAGTCCCAGCTTCATAAAGACAGAGGAGATCACCACACCGTTTTTGCGGATGTTATACTGCAACAGCACGAAACCGCTGAGATACAGCGCACCATTCACAGCACCCAACCCCAATGTCTGCGGCAGGGCAGGGGAGTCGGGCAGCAGAGCGCCGAAGCCTGCATAGACCGCCGCCACAAGGGTGCACACAAAGTAATTGACCGCCAGCATACCCACATTCTGTTTGACCCGATGGGTGCTGAGGCGCATCACGATCGACACCATCGCGCTGGAGGCAATGGCAAGCAGCAAATAAGCCATATTCATTCTCCTGTTTTCGTTTTCTACCCGGTAGTATATCACGCAGCGGCAGCCCTTGCAAGAATCAGGCGAATACAGTATAATACCCCTTGTACATCCCACACAGGAGGAATTTCCCATGCAGCAGCGCGAACAGTTGCCCCTCGATGTTCTCTCCGCCTTTGATTTTGGCAGCGGAAAACTTCTCTCAAAGCCCTTTGGCTCCGGTCATATCAATGCCACATTTCTCATTTCCGCCGAGGATACGGGCAAAAGTTTCGTTCTTCAGCAATTAAACAGCGAGGCGTTCAAAAACCCCGGTGAGCTGATGCAAAATGTTACCGGCATCAGCCGGTATCTCAGCGAGCTGATCCAAAAAGCCGGCGGCGACAGTTCTCGGGAGGCAATGAATTTTCTCCCCACCCGCAGCGGCGACCTCTTTTACCGGGACGGGCAGGGCGGCGCGTGGCGCGCCTACCGCTATATTGACCGCGTGACGGTCTACCAAAGTGCGGACACCCCCCGGCTGTTTGCCGCCGCAGGCAGGGCCTTCGGCAACTTTCAGCGTCAGCTGAGCGAGTATCCCGCAAGCACCCTGTTTGAGACGATTCCCCGCTTCCACGATACCGAGGATCGTCTTTTCAAGCTGAAAGCCGCCATTGCGGCGGATGCCTTCGGCCGCGCCGCCGAATGCAGCGCCGAGATCGACTTTGCCCTCAGCCGGGAGGCGGACTGCTCTGTTGCCATGCAGGCGCTGCGCCGCGGCATTCTCCCCCTTCGTGTGACCCACAATGACACTAAGCTGAACAATGTGCTGTTCGACGAGGAGAGCGGTGAGGTGGTGTGCGTCATTGATCTGGACACAGTGATGCCCGGCCTCTCCATCAACGATTTCGGTGACTCCATCCGCTTCGGCGCCAACCACTGCGCGGAGGATGAGAAGGATCTCAGTAAAATGTATCTGGATATGGAGCTGTACGAAGCCTATGCCACAGCGTTTACCGAGGGTGCAGGCGGCGCGCTCACCGAAGCGGAGATCGACTATCTTCCCTGGGGCGCAAAGCTGATGACTCTGGAGTGCGGCATCCGCTTCCTCACAGATTATCTCTCCGGCGACACCTATTTCCACACCGACCGCCCGGGGCAGAATCTGGACCGCTGCCGCACCCAGTTCAAGCTGGTGGCGGATATGGAGCGGCGCTGGGAGGAAATGACCGCGGTATCGGAGAAGCTGAAGCATATCTGACAAAATATAACCGGAGGCTTGCCATCAGGCGAGCCTCCGGTTTGTTTCCGCGTCGTTTTTGTTAAGCTTATCGCAATGCTTTGTACTCGCTGTAATTTACCTCTCCGCGGATGCCCGCAAGACCGCCGGGAACCAGTTCCTTTGCCATCAGGCACTCGGGCGCGGGCAGACCCACAGATTCATGGGCGGTGATGCCGAAGGCCGCGGAGGTGGAAAAACCGCGGCTGCGGTAGTTTAAGGGATTGCCCTCCACGATGACCGCCTTATAGCCCATTGCGGCAGCCTTTTGGAAGCCGAATTCGATCATTTCCTTGGAAATGTCCCGGCGCTGCAGCTCAGTTTTCACAGCCACAGGGGAGAGAAGCAGCAGTTCGTTTTCATACTTACCGCCCAGATGGAAGCGGGAAAACATACAGTATCCGATCACTTCGTTGTGCTCGTCCACCGCGACCAGTTCCAGTTCCGGCACATAGTAGCGCATGGTGCGGATCTCCTCCACAAGAGCGCGCACCAGCTTACCTTCCTCCTTATCGGAATGGGCGGTAAACACCGCCTCCACCAGATCCAAAGAACTCCGGCGGTATTGTTCTTCCATAGCCTTGATCACTCTGTTCATTACCATATCTCCTTTTTCCGCTGTTTGCTGAATTTTGCCACACCTTTACTCCACTCGTGCTTTCGGCGCAGCATTTCGTCCTTGCTGACAGCTTCCGCCTTCAGCTTCTGATAGCTCTCCCATCGGTCTGCATCCAGTTCTCCGGCAGCGATGGCCGCGTTGACAGCGCAGCCGGGTTCACTCTCGTGCCGGCAGTCGGAAAAGCGGCACTTCCCCATAAACCGCTCCACATCCGAAAAGGCATCGACCAATCCTTCCGATACATCCCACATGCCCAGTTCGCGCATTCCCGGCGTGTCGATGATCATCACACCGCTGCTCAGCCGAATGAGCTGGCGGTGGGTGGTGGTATGGCGGCCCTTGCTGTCATCCTCGCGGATACCGCTCACAGTCATGATCTCCTCGCCTGCGAGAGCGTTCACAAGGCTGGACTTGCCCACACCGGAGGAACCCAGGAACACCACGGTATTCCCCGGCTGCAAGTAAGCGTTCAGCCGGTTCAGTCCATACCCCGTGTGCGCGCTGACCACATGGGTATTCACTCCCGCGGCGACCCGCTCCACCCCGGTAAGATAATCCCAGTAATCCTCCACCAGATCCGCCTTGGTCAGCAGGATCACAGGAGTGGCGCCGGATTGCCACGCCAGAGTCAGATACCGCTCCAGCCGCTTGGGATTGAAGTCCAGATTCAGCGACTGCATAATAAAAACGTAATCAAAATTCGCCGCCACCGCCTGATTCCGGGGGATCGGACCCGGCTCACGGCGGGAGAAGAAGGTTCTGCGGGGCAGTGTTGCGATGATCCGACTGTCGCCATTGTCGATGTAATCTATCATCACAAAATCGCCCGTGGTGGGAAATTGTTCCTCCTCCACATAATATTCCTTTGTCTTCAGCCGGGCGTAGGTGGCGCCGTGCTCACACACGATCTCGTAGCGATCCCTGTGCTGGGCGGTGATCCTCGCCGGGATACCCGGCAGATTTTCTGTATTCGGCACAAGGCCGTAATCATTTATATTCAATGTTTTGCTCCTCTAAATTCAGTGGTTTGGTTTGTAACAGTGTAGTATAGTTTCATATCGACACCACTCCTTTCCATACCGCTAACTGAAAATGGGCGCAAAAATACCGCAGCAAAGCAGCTTACGTCTATGGCTGCATCCTGCGGTTACCATATATCCGAAAGTTACTTAAAAAACGGCGCACCAAACAGAGGAGGCCAATGCCCCCACTTGTATTCACGCCCATATTCAGTTAGCCGGTCACGACCTCACGAACAGTCATACTTTTTAAGCTCCTTTCCGGTCTGCTTTTGCAGACACCTTATAAAAGCACTATAACATGGGAACCCCTGCTTGTCAATCGACGGTTTCGCAGCAAAAACGGGGAGGCACGCAGCCGCCCTGTCCATTACCATATCGTTGTCAACCAATAAATAAACCCATACACCGCGCTGGCGGTGACACCGAACACGATCACCGGACCTGCCACGGTGAACATTTTCGCCGCCATACCGGTTACAAAGCCCTCTGCTTGTGTCAACTTAGGACGCAGTGTTTTTTGTCGAAACGGCTCAAATTCTTTCGATATTCCTCAAACATTAGAACTTTACATTCATTTTTTGGTGTGTTAGTCTAAAGCAAAGTGAGGTGCTATACATATGAAAGCGAAAGCTGCACTATCAGTAATTACTGGTTTCTTTTTCGGGTTGATTGGGTATTTTGTTTTACTTCTATTAGACATCGATCAAGCGTTTCAACTTGCCGCTTTAAGCGGCTTACTTTTTGCTCTTCTCCTGTTTCCTGTTTTGGTTGTTTA
>JAZLEB010000068.1:0-11058 GCA_045615065.1 Candidatus Pelethomonas sp.
TCTTTTTTTATCACAGCCACAAAAGGCGTCGGGATCCCGCGGAAACCCCAACGCTTTTGATTATTGAACAATATCCTCAGGGATCGTCAGTCAGCCATGGGCTTCATGGTGGGGAACAGGAGAACTTCGCGGATGGTATCGTTGTTGGTGAGCATCATGACGCAGCGGTCGATACCCATACCCATGCCGCCCGTGGGAGGCATACCGTACTCCAGTGCGGTGAGGAAATCCTCATCCATCATCTCGGTCTCATCGTCGCCGCGCTCACGCTGCTCCACCTGCTTCTGGAAACGCTCGCGCTGGTCGATGGGATCATTCAGCTCGGAGTAGGCGTTTGCCAGCTCGCTGTGGCACACAAACAGCTCAAAACGCTCAGTAAGGCGGGGATCGATGGGAGAACGCTTGGTCAGAGGACTGACCTCGACGGGGTACATGGTGATGAAGGTGGGCTGGATCAGCTTCTCCTCCACGCGCTGATCGAAGCAGGCGTAGAGAGCATTACCCCAGGTCTTCTCAGCGGCCTCAGCCAGCTCAACACCAACTGCCTTGGCGGCAGCCACAGCCTCAGCATCATCACTGATGGCACCGAAGTCGATACCCACATACTCCTTGACAGCCTCCACCATAGTCAGACGGCGCCAGCCGGGAGCCAGATTGATCTTCTCGCCCAGCCACTCCAGCTCATAGGTGCCGTGGATCTGCATGGCGGCGCCGGAGATGATACCCTCAGCGATGTCCATCATATCGTGGAAGTCGGCATAGGCCTGATAGAGCTCCACAGTGGTGAACTCGGGATTGTGCTTGGTGTCCATGCCCTCGTTGCGGAAGATGCGGCCGATCTCATAGACACGGTCCATTCCGCCCACAATCAGGCGCTTAAGGGGCAGCTCGGTAGCGATACGCATGTACATATCGATATCGAGGGTATTGTGGTGGGTGATGAAGGGGCGGGCGGCAGCACCGCCAGCGATGGTGTTCAGCACCGGGGTCTCCACTTCGATGTAACCCATATCATCCAGGAAATTGCGCATATACTTGATGAACTGGGAACGGATGATGAAGTTGCGCTTCACATCGGGATTCACAATGAGATCCACATAGCGCTGGCGGAAACGGAGATCGGTGTTAGTGAGACCATGGAACTTCTCAGGCAGGGGACGCAGGCTCTTGCTCAGGAGAGTGATCTCCTTGGCGCGAACACTCATCTCACCGCGCTGGGTACGGAACACCTCACCCTTAACGCCGACGATATCGCCGATATCGTACTTCTTGAAGCGGTCATAGATCTCCTCATCCATTTCGTCCTTGCGGGCGTAAAGCTGGATGCGGCCGGAGCGATCCTGCATATCACAGAAGCTCACCTTACCCATACCGCGCTTGCTCATCAGACGGCCGGCGATGGTGATCTCGCTGCCCTCCAGAGCGTCAAAATTATCCTTAATGTCTGCTGCGTAGTGGCTGACAGCAAATTTGGTCTCCACAAAGGGATCACGGCCCTCGCTCTGGAGCGCGGCCAGTTTCTCTCTGCGGACCTTCAGGATCTCAGAAAGATCCTGCTGCACTTCGTTGTTCTGCACATTTTCAGCCATAGCTGCTTTCCTCCTCTGTTTTGGTACGCTTACTTAGCGCTCGATCTTCTCGACCTTGTACTGCACATCGCCGGCGGGTGCGGCGACAGTAACGGTCTGGCCCTCCTTGGCGCCCATCAGGGCCTTGCCGAAGGGGGATGCATCGCTGATCACGCCGGCCATGGCATTGGCCTCCTGGCTGCCAACGATCTTCATGGTGCGCTGCATGCCGGTCTTGACGGCGGTAACGGTAACAGTACAGCCGATCGACACCTGATCGGAGGGCTGGTCCTCCTCATCGATCACAACGGCGTGGAGAATGATCTCCTCCAACTCACCGATGCGGGAATACAGCTTGCCCTGCTCGTTCTTGGCCTCATCATACTCACTGTTCTCGCTCAGGTCGCCAAAGCCGCGGGCGACCTTGATCATCTCAGCCACTTCATCGCTGCGGGTGGTTTTGAGGTAATTCAGTTCTTTCTTCAGTTCCTCAAGACCTGCTGCGCTCATTTTGTACTCGTTTTTCATACCTTTATCCTTGCCTTTCATGCTTGTATATTGGTAAACCATCATGGTTGGTAGGTATACGCATCCAAATTAACACTTATTCTAATATACAATATTAGAATTATATAGAGATTTTCCGGTTCTGTCAACAGGTAATTTCGCCGAGAAATTTACGGATGGGCAGAACTCCCATACTATACAGTGCAGCAGCAAGCTGTTCCCGGGAGCAATTTGCCGCAACGCAATTTTCCAGCGCCGCAGGCAGTGAAAGATCTATCTTCCCACGACCGGCTGCGCCCGGGTAGAGGGAACATATCACCTGATTGCCGCCACTGAGTTCACCGCGCGGCGCCAGCAGCACCAGCGCGTCGGCACTTTCCAATCTGTCACGGGAGGGATTAAGCTGCACGGCTGCGCCCTGCTGCTGCCAAAGCTCGCGAGCAAGATTCTCGCCGCCTGACACGGACAGCAGAACATGGCGGAAATCCCTCACCAGCGCCCGAACCGTTTGCTCTAATGCAGCGCTGACATGATCACCAGCCACAGCAACCACCGCTTCCCGCTCATCGATCAGCGCAGCCGCCAGCCGCTTTCTGATAATTTGGGGGCATAGACGGATCCTCAGCGGTTGCGGATCCACCGGCAGGATACCACGGTGCGAGAACACATCACCAAAAGGGAAATCCACCGGAAACACCGCTCTGCGTATCCCCTGCTCCCGCAGCATTCCCGCGGCGCGGTCGGCACGCTTTCGCTCAAACAGCCCTGCGGCGCGGCAGCCTGTGTATGCCACCAAAAAGGTACCGCCGCAGCGCTTCTCCTTCACAATGCGCAGAGCACTGCGCCCACCGTCGTATTCAATATAGCCCAGCAATACTGCCTCCTTTCGGCACCGCAAAAATATACTGCCCGCCACCCCAGTGTATGGAGCAGCGGGCAGCGGTATTCCTTTTTTACCAGGCCTTGATCCAGCCGGGCAGATAAATTTTGGGATCCACGCGCTTTCCGTTTTCCACGATCTCATAGTGCAGATGAGGACCGCTGGAAATGCCGGTGGAACCGGTGATGCCGATCACCTGTCCCTGCTTGACCTTGTCGCCTTCCTTGACGGAGCGGCTGCTCATATGGGCATACAGGGTGGTATTGCCATTGCCATGGCTGATAACCACATAGTTTCCGTAGGAGGAAACATACTTGGAAGTGATCACCACACCGTCTTTGGCTGCCAGCACCTTGCTGTTGTAGTACACACCGCCGATATCCACGCCCTTATGATTGGTGGATGCACCGGCAATTCCGGTGTTTCGTCCGCCATAGTCAGAGGTAATGCGTTTGCTGGTGGTCACAGGCCAGATGTAGCCGCCCACCGTTGCCTGCTGCTTCATTTGCTCGGCAAGCTCCGCATTCTTCTTGATGATCTCCTTCTGGATAGCCTCTTCCTCATCCTCAATGGCCTTTAGGATCGTTTCATACTCGGCTACATTCCCCTGGATCTCCTGCACCAGAGCGTTTGCTTCCAGACGCTGTGCATCCAGATCCTTCTTCTGCGCCTCCAGTGTCAGCTTTGCCTCCTCGGCTGCAGTTTTCAGTTCACTCTGATAGTTCAGCTTTTCAGTGATCTCCCGCTGCTGCGTGCGCAGAGAATCCAGAATGCTCTGATCGTAGCTGATGACTACCTGTACGTCCGACAGCCGGCTGAGGAGGTCTGAAAAATTCTCAGCCTTGACCAGCACCGACCAGAATGAGGGAATACCCTCCTCCTCCATCACGCGGGCGCGGCGGCAGAATATTTCGTAGGTCTCCCGCTCCATGCGCTGTGCTTCCGCCAGCTCATACTCGGACTGAGCGAGCATGGCCTCATAACCTGCGATTTGTTTCTCGGTGTTGGCAATGGCGCGCTCGGTACCCGCGATCTGCTGATCCAAAAGATTCAGCCGCTCAATGGCCCTGCTGCGGTCATTTTTCAGTTCAGAGAGCTTGCTTTTGGTCTCCTGCTGTTGCTTGGCAAGCTCTTTGGCTTCCTCCTTCAGCTTGTCGATCTCCTTCTGGGTCACAGCCTGCGCGGTAGAGACCACCGGCGCATACTCCGGCACAGTGATGGAAATCAGCATAAGGACAGCGCACAGAAGACGAAGAGCGCGTGATAATTTCTTCTTCATTTCAGCACCTCCCGGTCTCTTACACCTGCAGGAATCTGCGGATCGCCGCAAGGCTTCCGCCCACACCGATCAGAAGACCTGCAGCCAGGAAGATCCCCGCCACATAGACCCATATCTCCGCAAAAGGCAGAACGGTGATCAGATTGATCGTGTCGTTTGTGGCAACGGAGCGGGCCACCGCCTCATAAAGTCCCCACTGCAGGAAGAAGCTCAGTACTGCCGAGAACACGCCCAGCAAAAAGCCCTCGTACACAAACGGCCAGCGGATAAAGCTGTTGGTGGCACCCACCATCTTCATGATGGCGATCTCGTCACGCCGGTCAAAGGTGGTCAGCTTGATGGTATTGGCAATAATAAACACAGACACGATAAACAGGATCGTGATCAATGTCACACACACAACGCCAGCCACATTGCGGATGGTGATCACACCCTCCGCCTCATCCTCATAGGCATTGACCTCGGCAATACCTGCCACATTCTCCAGCGCGGCGCGGGTCTCCCCCATATAGCCGATGTCCTTGAGATCGACTGCGAAACGGTGGCGGAAATTATCATCCGGCAGTCCCTGAAACAGTTCATCGTCCTCATAGCGGTCGCGAAATGCCTCTGCCGCCTCGGCGTTGGAAATAAAGGTTACCTTCTCCACATTGCTTACGGCAAGCAGCGCCGATTCCAGCGCCTTCGCCTCCTCAAGAGAAAGACTCTCATCCACAAAAGCGAGCATCTGATTCTGCTCCTCCATATCCCGGAGCATCTCGTTGGCATTCACCGCCACCAGCGTAAAGGTGCCCATAATGAGAAGGCACGCAATGGTGATGCCGATAGCCGCAAAGGACATGAATCCGTGTTTGAACAGATTGCTTGCGCCCTCTTTAATAAAATAAAATACATTATGCTTTCCCATTACGGTTTCCTCCCGTAGTAGCCCTTACCGTCACTGACAACTCTTCCGCGCTCCAGTGTGATCACGCGTTTGTCAAATCGGTCCACCAGTCCGCGCTCGTGGGTAACTACCAGCACAGTGGTGCCCAGGGCGTTGATCTGTTCCAGAAGACGCATGATCTCCAGCGAGCGGGCAGGGTCCAGGTTTCCGGTAGGCTCATCGGCAATGATGGTGCTGGGGTTGTTCAACAGGGCGCGGGCAATAGCCACGCGCTGCTGCTCACCGCCGGACAGCTCAGAGGGCAGACGCGTTCCCTTGTTCTCAAGTCCTACCAGTTCCAGACAGTAGGGCACGCGCTTTTTGATCTCGCGGCTGCTTGCGCCCACCGCGCGCATGGCAAACACCATATTCTCATAAACCGTCTTGTGTTCGATCAGACGGAAGTCCTGAAAAATTACGCCAATCGTGCGCCGAAGGTGCGGGATCTGCCACTCGCGGATATTCCGGAGGGAAAACCCGTTGACCATCACGCGGCCATCCGTCGGCTCCACCTCGCCGATCAGCAGCTTGATCACCGTGGACTTGCCGCTGCCGGAGGGACCCACCATAAATACAAACTCGCCGTCCTTGATCTCAAGGGACAAGCCGTTGAGCGCGTGGGTGCCATTGGGATATTCTTTGATCACATCTACCAGTCGTATCATAGAAATCGATTCCTGCCAATCTATTATGTAAACTTATTGCACACGCAAAATAACCTATAAAACTACAGGATAATCATACACACAAACCATTCATTCGTCAAGGGTTTCTCATAAACTACAACGCACGACGCGCTGGGAAGAAATTGTGCTTATGTAAACACGACTATTCTGGAACCATCTGCCGTATATTTTCCTGTGCCTGTCAATTTAACCTGCAGTTGAAAAATAAATTTACTAAATAGAAAACCGCTTTGTGGTTCTTGTCCCTGTCTTCTGTTATACTGTTACTGCAAAGCCGCTTTGAATATTGATTTACATGAGGATTGATCTATGGAACTTGGTAACAACATTAAAGCACTTCGCAGGCAAAAGGGACTGCGGCAGGAACAGCTTGCCGAGGCCATGGGAGTGTCTACCGCTTCCGTGTCCAAATGGGAAACGAACCAGTGTTATCCGGAGCTTACTTTACTGGCAGAACTAGCAGATTTCTTTGAGGTATCCATGGATACACTGGTCGGTCACAAACTGAACGCAGACCGCCTGGAAGCACTGATCACCCAACTGGAGGATGCAGTAAGTAGCCGGGACGAGGAAAAGGCTGCAGCCCTCTGCGAAAAGATTCTTCGCAACTATCCGAACAACGCCCGTGCGGTAGAGGCGTGTACTGATGCGTACTATCAGCTGTATGTCTATACGGACAAGCCGGTCTATATGGAGTATTGTATCGCGGAGACCAAGCGCCTGATGAGCCTGAAGGAAGGCGAACCGGCACGGGAACGTCTTGCCCGCATCCACTACCTGGGCAATCAGTACGCGCATTTGGAGCAGTGGGATACCGCAAAGGAATACTATGAGCAAAGCAATGTAAGCGGGAGCAGCAACGAATCGATCGCGGAGTGTCTGCTCAAGCAGGGTGAGACCCGGAAAGCCATCGCAATGCTGTCGGAAGCATTGCTGAATCGCGTGTTTCAGACATTTGGCGTGATCAACACACTGGCAGACGGCTGGATCGCTATGGACGAACATCAAAAAGCCCTCTCTGCCTTGGAGTGGATGTATCATGTGATGGAGTCCCTGCACTACAACCCAACCTTGCTGGTTTTGCTTCAAGTAAGATTTGCGGGATTGTATCAGGAACAGGGTAAACCGGAAGCTGCCCGGGCGGCGATGGAAAAAGCGGCAGAACTTGTCAAAGAGAATAACAGTCAGGAATTCGCTGCGGCAGCAGATTTCCTTCAAATCGAAAAGGTCAGAAAAATGCTGATCTCCGCTCCGGAGGACAACCGGGAATTTCTTCGCTGTCTCGCTGAAAAAATGGACCGCTCCTTCATCGATATCATAAACGAGGTGCTGCAGTGAAACGGTATATCATGCGCAGAAAGTGGCTGTTTCTGCTTGCGCTTGGCACCATTCTCTGCTGGAATCTGATCAACGCGAGAAGCAGCATTCTGGGACAGGAATTGATCGATGCCGTGCTGGCGTTGGACGCAGATAACATTCCGCCGCTTATGATCTGCGTTCTGCTCATACACGTACTCTCAGGAGCGGTATATGTCGCATCAGAGCTGTTGCAAAACGCTTTCAAGGTAACTGTTACAGACGATATACGAAAGAATATTTTCTCAGGTGTGATGAAGCGAAGCCGAAAGGACTTTTTCTCCGTCAACTACTCCGACTACATCTCGGCCATCACCAATGATCTGAAGCTGCTGCGGGGGCAGTATGTTGGAATGCTGTTTCTGACTATCACTTTTGGCGGTAGCATGGTGGTGTCGACCGTGCTGATGTTCTGGTACGAGCCTGTGCTGGCGGTGGTAGCGATCATCTGCGCGGCGACCATGACCGTTTTGCCGATGATTATGGGCAAATGGATGGAAACGCTCTCCAAAGAGTACTCCGAAAAGCTGGCGGGATTGAATACTCTCCTGACGGAGTTGTTTTCTGGGTTTCAGGTGCTGCGCAGCTTTGGTGTAACGGGCCACGCAAGGAAGAAATTTGAGAAATACAGCACGGAACTGAGGAAGTCGGAGCAGAAATATGATGGAATGGACACCTTTTCCGATGCCTTTGCTCAGTTTCTCAGTGTGATGGCACAAACGCTGATCCAGGTTTTGTCGGCGTGGATGGTTTGGGAAGGCCGCATGACTGCCGGAGCGCTGGTTGCGTTCGTCGGTCTGAATGGGAATTTCTGCAGTTCTCTGTCAATGGTTTTGATGGGCATTCCAATGCTGCGGGGCGCGAAACCGATCATCGAACGAGTGAACAATCTTGCCGATTACGAAATAGAGCCAAAAGGCGGCTCCGTCCCCTCTCTTGCTGAAAAACTGGAAGTTAAACGTCTCTCCTTTGGCTATCAGGATGGAACGCGGGTTTTGGATAACGTCAACCTGAGCATTCAGCGGGGCGAAAAGTGTGTCCTGACCGGCGAAAGCGGCAGCGGTAAGACAACACTGATCCGTTTGCTGACGGGTGAGCTGGACGGATATTCCGGAGAGATACGCTATGATGGTGTTGACCTCAACGAAACTGATTGTGAAACGATTTGCAATATTGCATCCGTGATCCATCAGGATGTATTCCTGTTTGACGATACCATCCGCAATAATATCTGCCTGTATGATGCGTTTACAGACGAGGAATTCGACCGCGCGGTGAAGCTAAGCGGTGTTCATAAGTTTATCACGCAGTTTGCGGAGGGCGCGGAATATCAGGTCGGGCAGCGGGGAGAGTTCCTCTCCGGCGGTCAGAAGCAGCGGATCGCCATTGCCCGGGCGCTGATCCGCAACACACCGTTTTTGATTTTGGACGAGGGTACATCCGCACTGGATCAGCAGACCGCAGAAGAAATAGAGACCGAATTGCTTGCCATCCCCGATCTGACAGTGCTGACCATCACGCACCATCTCCACAACAGAGAAAACTATGACCGCGTGATCGCACTGCCGTCTCACCCGGCACGCGCCGGCAAATAGCATTTCCCCGGCATTGAAACACAAAAAACGACCCGGTTGAGCAGAGTGCTCAACCGGGTCGCAGTTATTCAATATGCAGCTTAAGCCTCAATGCCGCGGCTGGTCAGGTACTTCTTGACCATCAGAGCGACCTTAAAGGTGATCGCGTCGTCAAACTCACGCAGGTCAAGACCGGTGAGCTTCTTGATCTTCTCAAGGCGGTAAACCAGAGTGTTGCGGTGTACGAACAGCTTGCGGGCAGTTTCGGACACATTCAGGTTGTTCTCAAAGAACTTGTGGATGGTAAACAGAGTTTCCTGATCCAGAGAGTCGATGGGATTCTTCTTGAACACTTCCAGCAGGAACATCTCACACAGGGTGGTGGGCAGCTGATAGATCAGGCGGCCGATACCCAGATTCTCATAGTTGATGATGCACTTCTCGGTGTCGAACACCTTGCCGACCTCGATAGCGATCTGCGCTTCCTTATAGGACTTAGCCAGATCACGCAGATGGGTGGCGACAGTGCCGATACCCACGACCACACGGCCCTCAGCCTTGCTGCACAGTTCCTCTTCCAGCATAGCGGCTACGCGCTGGATCTCCTTTTCATAGGAGCCATCGGGCAGCTGACGGATCAGCGCCACATCATTATCACCGATACTCAGAACGAAGTCGCTCTGGCGATCGGGGAACAGAGACTGGATGTTCTCCAGCAGTGTTGCATCCGTATACTCCAGCGGACGAACGATAAACACGCCGCGTGCCACTTCGGGTGCCACATGCAGTTCCTTTGCGCGCATGTAGATGTCGCTGAGCATAATGTTATCGGAAATAATATTCTTAATAAACGAGCCTCTGTCGTGCTTTTCCTCGTAGTAGTTCTTGGCAGCACTCAGAGATACAACAGACATGGCGCACACACTGCGGCTCACCTCATCGTCACCCACAGCAAACACCGCATAGTCAAAACGGGTGCCCCAGCCGCTCAATGCGCGGAACACCTTCCCGTCTACCGGCACCAGTGCTCCCTCGGCGCGGTTGATGCTTTCCACATATTCAGACCACTTCGCTCCGATCAGTCCCAGATCACTGCAGGAGATAACAGTGCCCTCACTGTCGATCACACCCAGCACTCTGTCAGTGGCCTCCTTGATCTGCATGACCACATTTTGAAAGATCCTACCCGACATGCCGTTTTCCCTCCATTGTACAAAATCACTGTATCGTTTGTGCAATATGCCGTACTTATGAGGATATTATATATGGTCAATTTTTAAAATGCAAGACATTTTTTCTTTTTTCACCAAAAAAACTCATATTTTTTTGGCATATTCGTAAATGAGGGTGTCAACTTTCCGTCTTTCCGCCAATCAGACAGACCTCTTCATCGGTCAAAAAGCGGTGTTCACCGGGCGCCAGAGACTCGTCCAGCCGCAGTGCGCCCATAGACAGACGTTTGAGATAGAGAACCGTCGCGCCGCAGGCGGCAGTCATCCGCTTGACCTGATGGAACTTACCTTCCCGCAGGGTGATCAGCACCTTTGTGCCGTCCTCCAGCAGTTGAAGGCCTGCGCTCATGCACTCTGTTCCGTCGGCAAGAGTGATGCCCTGCCCGAAAGCAGCCACTACAGCATCATCCAGCGGCGCGTCCAGCTCGGCATAGTACACCTTGTCCACATGGCTCTTGGGCGCAAGCAGGCGGTGCGCAAGATCACCGTCGTCAGTAATCAGCAGAAGCCCCTCCGTATCCTTGTCAAGGCGGCCAACAGGGGCAATGTCCAGACGCTGCAGATGTGCGGGCAGGAGATCCATTACTGTCCGCTGCCGCTTATCCTCCGTAGCGGTGAGCACACCCGCCGGTTTGTGAAGCATAATATAGGTGAATGCCCGATAGCCGATATCCTCACCGTCCACCTCCACCATGCTGAGCGCGGGATCCACTTTGTCCTCCGCGCTTTTGGCAGGAAAGCCGTCCACGATCACACGGCCTTCCTTGACGAGAAGTTTTACCTCCCGGCGGGAATATTTACCTGTGGAGGCGATGAGCTTGTCCAGTCTCTGCAGTGCCATACAGAATATCCTTTCAACTGTGTTTTTTTACAGTATAGCAGTTCCGATGCGAAATTGCAAAGGCAGTAAATTGGAGTTTATCGGGGAGTTTGCACCACAGTACGCAAGGCTCCCTCTGACGAGGGAGCTGTCAGCCAAAGGCTGACTGAGGGAGAGAAAACAAGAACTGCAGTGTATCTCTCCCTCCGAGTCGCCTGCGGCGACCCACCT
>JAZLEB010000069.1:0-2541 GCA_045615065.1 Candidatus Pelethomonas sp.
AAGCCCAGGAACTTGATGACGCTGGGGGTAACGTTAGCCTGGAAACGCAGGCCGCCCTTGTAGGGGCCGATAGCACCGTTGAACTGGCAACGATAGCCGATGTTGGTGTGCCACTGGCCAGCGTCATCGCACCACACAACGCGGAAGGTGAACATACGCTCGGGCTCGACCATGCGGGTCAGCAGGTCAGCCTTCTCATACTCGGGGTGAGCATCAATAACAGGGGAAATGGAGCTGAAAACCTCTTCGACGGTCTGGCAGAACTCAGGCTCGTCGGCATGCTTCTTCTTAACGTACTCGATTACGCTCTCGACATACTTGTTCATTGGAATCATCCTCCTTAAAAATTAAACAGCAAAAGAGCGGGCAGGATATATTCCTACCCTTTTCTCCTACATGCACATCTTAGCACTAATCACAGGAAAACTCAACTAAAATCATCCTGATTTTACCTGCGCAAAATGTGGAACTTTGTCCACCTTTTTTGTGCATTTTGATTATTAACACAATAAAGTGTAAAACAATTTTTTATATTTTGAATTATATGATCATAAAACAAATACTTGAACGAAGTATGGAAGTTATGATATAAAGAAACAAGGTTAAATTCACTCAGAAAGGATTTCTTTATATGTTTCGTTCCAATCGTTTCAAAATGATTCGCGCAGTTGTCGGCTGTCTTGCGGTACAGCTGTGTGTCGGCATTCTCTATCTTTGGAGTGTATGTAAGCAGCCCGCAATAGATTTCTACGGCTGGGAAGGCGGAGATGTAAACCTTGTTGCATCCTTCATGCTGCTCGCGTTCTGTCTCGGCAGTTTGGTTGGCGGTATTTTACAGGATCGCATCGGCCCTAAGCCGGTTTGTATTATGGGTGTCTCCCTGTTCGGTGGCGGTATTCTGGTCTCCTCTTTCCTGCCAGCGGATGCTCCCATCCTGCTGTTTTATCTCACGTACTGCCTGATCGCCGGTATGGGTACGGGATTTGCATACGGCAGCGTTCTCTCCTGTATTCAGAAGTGGTTCCCTCACAAGAGGGGATTTGCAACCGGCTTAGGTGCTTCTGCCTTTGGTTTCTCCACAGTCGTGTTTTCTCCTGTGATCAGCGCGCTGCTGGGCGGTATGACGATGCCCGAAACACTTCGAACCCTGTCGATCATATTCCTTGTAGTCGGACTTCTCGCATGCACACAGATCTCTTTGCCTGACCAAAGCTATCTTGACAGTCTGAACCTCCCCGCCGCCAAGGTTTCCGGTGTCGAGTCCAAGACTCTTTCTCAGGCGATTCGTATGCTCCCCTTCTGGCTTCTTTTCGCAGGCGCATTCCTTTATAACGGCACATGGAACATGCTTACCCCTCTGATCAAGGGTCTCGGTATGGAGCGCGGTCTCTCGGAAGCTACCGCCGTTCTCTGTGTTTCCCTTACCGGAATTACCAACGCAGCAGGCCGCCTTGTGATGTCCGCTCTCTCCGATAAGCTTGGAAGAGTTACAACTCTCACGATCCTGTGTGCCATGACGCTGATCAGTTCTTTGCTTCTCATCTTCGTTGGCGGACCTGTGTATCTTGTGATCGTCCTTGTAGCTGCTTTTGCGTTCGGCGCACAGGCCGCTATCAGTCCTGCAACTTCCACCGATTTCTTCGGTCCTAAATATTCCGCCACCAACTACGGTGTGATCATGCTGTCGCTTGGTCTGTCTTCCCTGACTTTCAACGCTATTTCCAACATGCTGTACTCCGCCAGTGGAAACTACACCAGCACCTTCATTATGGGCGGTATTACCGCCGTGCTGGCTGCTGCCGCATTTCTTCTCATTGATAAGCTGAACAAGAAACGCATTGCTGCATAAGCCGAGCTTCTTGACAGAATGATTGATTTGCAGTAAAATTAGCCCGTTGTTTCAACGCAAAGCACCTGTTATTTCAACAAATTCGGAGGTTTTTACAATGACTTATACCATGAAAGTCGCCGGTCTTGAGCGAGAACTGCCTCTGTGCAAAGTTTCCGATGAGCTGTATATCGGCGCATTCATTATTTTCGGTGACGCGGAACTGACCGTTGCCTGCGCAAAAGAGCTGCTGGATCGCATTCCCGCTGACAGCTACGACTATATGCTCACCGCTGAAGCTAAGAGCATTCCTCTGATCCATGAGATGGCTCGCCAGAGCGGCGCAAAGAAGTATTTCATTGCGCGCAAGGGCTCCAAGGTCTATATGCCCGACCCCATCCATGTGTCCGTCCGTTCCATCACTACCCTGCGCCAGCAGGATCTGTTCCTGGGTCGTGACGACTGCGAACTCATCAAGGGCAAGCGCATTCTCATCATCGATGATGTCATCTCCACCGGTGAAAGCCTCCATGCTCTGGAGCAGCTGGTTGAGGAGGCTGGCGGTATTGTCACCGGACGAGCTGCCATTCTTGCCGAAGGCGACGCTTTGAACCGCAAGGACATCACCGTCCTCGGTCCCCTGCCCCTCTTCAATGCCGACGGCACTGTAAAGGAATAATTGTTACAAGCCAAAACCCCCGATGCTGCGGCAT
>JAZLEB010000070.1:0-36337 GCA_045615065.1 Candidatus Pelethomonas sp.
ATATGAAGTCATGCTGAATCCGGAGATCGTGAAAGCCTCCGGTGAATTCGAAACTGAGGAAGGCTGCTTGTCCCTCCTTGGAGGTCCCAGAAAGACCAAGCGTTTTCAGAAAATCAAGGTGCAGTATCAGACCCTGGATATGAAGGTGCGGCTGAAAACCTATCAGGGCTTCACTGCCCAGATCATCCAGCATGAGATCGACCACTGCAACGGTGTTTTGATTTGAGGAAATTCCTATGAAAAACAATCTTTTCCTTCAGGCAATCTCTAAATTTCTGCTGGGTGTGGTGCTGGTAGGTGTGTTGGTTTTTTGGCCTGCAGGCACTCTCCATTTTTCCGCAGGCTGGCTTTTTATGGGTATCCTGTTTGTTCCCATGTTTTTGGCAGGACTTGTGATGCTTGCAAAGAATCCTCAGCTGCTCCAAAGCCGCTTGAAGGCAAAAGAAAAGCAGCGGGAGCAGGACATGGTAGTGAAGCTCAGCGGCCTGATGTTTATTGCAGGATTTATCGTTGCGGGATTGAATTACCGCTTCGGCTGGCACGTGTTGCCTGAGAGTGTTTCTATCGGCGCGGCTATTGTGTTTTTGATTGCGTACGTGCTTTACGCGGAAGTACTTCGGGAGAACATCTATCTCTCCCGCACTGTGGAGATTCAGGAGGGGCAGAAGGTTATCGACACCGGTCTGTATGGCATTGTCCGTCATCCGATGTACAGCGCAACGATCCTGCTGTTCCTTGCCATTCCTCTTGTGCTTGGCTCTCTGATCTCCTTTGTGATATTCCTTGCGTATCCGCTCATTATTGCTGTGAGGATCAAGGGAGAGGAAGAACTTCTGGCTGCGGAGTTGAGCGGCTACACCGACTATCAGAAAAAAGTGAAATTCAGGTTGATCCCCTTCGTTTGGTGATCAAAAAACACTCCGTATGGTGCATACCATACGGAGTGTTTTTTTAGATAAACAGGGATTGTATCAGCGGTGTCACATAACATTCGACCAGCGCAGCAAGCGCGGTGCATGGCACAACAACCAACAGTATTACGCGTAAAATGTTTCCCACCACCGCAGAGTACTCTGGAAAACCGGTGCGTTTGCAAATTCCGTGGCACAATGTAAAGCACAGATTGAATCCGCAGGCAAGGGAAAGAATTATTGCAGGCAGTTCAAATATTCCGTGGGGCAGGAGACCCGCAAGGAACAGTGCGGGGGAGAGCCCGCTGTGCAGATACAGCGCTGCTGCAATACCGAGAAGTATACTGTTAGACAGCAGGTAAATAAAAGGCAGGAAAAGAAAGGGGACTGCACCGCTGAGCGTCATAGCAAACATTGCTGTAAGATTATGCCGCATAAGTGCCCATGCGGACATGCTGCTGCTAGATTGAATGACACCGGATTGCTCAATGCTGTCAACGAAAGCGTTTGCAATATTGACACACAAATCCGGTTTAGAGAACCCGATTCCAAAGCCAATTGCAGCACTGACTATGAAAGCTGCAACGGTGAACAGTACGAAATATCGAAAACTGCCGCGAAAAGCTTCCGTCAGCTTTCTCAGTTGTGTGCAGATCACCTTTAGGCAAGTTTATCGAGGCCCAGCTTCAGACGGCGCAGGCATTCCTCGCGGCCGAGGATAGTGCAGATCTCCACTGCACCGCCGGGGGTAACGGTCATACCGGCAGCGGCGATGCGGACAGGCCACATCAGAGTAGCATTCTTGACCTCCAGCTTCTCAGCAAGACCCATCAGACAATCGTGAATTGCCTCCTGCTCCCAGCCGGACAGAGCCTCCAGAGCGGGAATCACAGCTTCCAACATAGACTTGGACACTTCGTCATTGGTCTTGGCCTTCTTGTTGGTGAACAGTTCCTTGTCGTACTCGGGAAGTGTTTCAAAGAATGCGACCTTCTCGGGGATCTCGGTGAGACGCTCGCAGCGTGCCTGCAGCAGAGCGGCAATCGCTTCGCTGCTGATGGACTCGTTCGTGACACTGGTGCGGATGTAGGGCTTTGCCACCTCGTGGAATGCCTCGGGGGTCATTGCACGCAGATAGAGAGCATTGAAGTGGGTCAGCTTTTCGATATCGAAGATGGCGGGAGACTTGGAAATGCCGCCGATATCGAAAGCTTCTGCCAGCTCGGTGAGGGAGAAGACCTCCTGCTCAGCCTTGTCACCTCTGGGACTCCAACCAAGCAGTGCCACATAGTTGAGAATGGCATCGGTCAGGAAACCCTGTGCTTTCAGATCCTCATAGGAGGGATCGCCATGGCGTTTGCTCATCTTGTTGTGGGCATCGCGCATAACAGGAGAGCAGTGAACATAGGTGGGAACCTCCCAACCGAAGGATTCATACAGCAGGTTGTACTTGGGAGCGGAGGAGAGATACTCGCTGCCGCGGACAACATGAGTGATGCCCATAAGATGGTCATCGATAACATTTGCGAAGTTGTAGGTGGGCAGACCGTCGCTCTTGAGCAGCACCTGCTCGTCCAGTTCTGCATTCTCAACGGTGATATCACCGAAGGAAGCGTCATGGAAGGTGGTGGTTCCTTCCTGAGGAATACGCTGGCGGATAACATAGCTCTCGCCGGCTGCGATGCGTGCATCGGCCTCTTCCAAAGTAAGCTGAGAGCATCCGCACTGATGCTTCTTGATCACCTTGCTGTCGGTCTCGCCATCATCTGCTTCGTCTTCCTTTTTGCAGAAGCAGTAGTAAGCGCCGCCCTTTTCTACCAGCAGGCGGGCATATTTGCCGTAAGTATCACGGCGCTGGGACTGGATGTAGGGGGCGACGGGACCGCCAACATCGGGGCCTTCGTCATGAGTAAGGCCACACTCAGCCATTGTGCGGTAGATCACATCGGTAGCGCCTTCCACCAGACGGCCCTGGTCGGTATCTTCGATACGAAGAATGAAGGTTCCGCCTGCGTTGCGGGCAATGAGCCAGGTGTACAGAGCGGTACGCAGGTTGCCGACATGCATATAGCCGGTGGGAGAGGGGGCGAAACGGGTTCTTACCTTGCCGTGGGGGATCTTTGCCTCCATGTCGGCAAAGTACTGTTTATCAATGGTCATATCTGTTTCCTCCAAATAATTGTTATCGGTTTTCGGAATCGGTGTTGGGAGACTGTTCGGCCGAATCAACTTCTTCGGCGTTCTCAGAGGGGACTTCGATGCTTGCGTTTTCAGTAGATTCAAAGTTTTCGGCAGCAGATTCCGCCTCAGCGGCGGGAACGGTATCTTTGCCGGCCGCTTCGTTAATGACCGCTTTGCGTGTTACAAACAGGGCATCCTGTCCGCGGGGGTGACGGCGCTTCATCAGGAAAAGAAGGATAAAACCTGCTACGGTGAGAAGTGTACTGACAGCCTGAGAAATGCGGATAGGCTGACCGAACAGTGTAAGATCGAAAAGGTAAAGACTGTCGGTTCTGAGTCCTTCAATCAGTGTGCGACCGATACCGTACCAGATCAGATAGAAGCAAGTGTTTTCGCCGTCAAAGGTGCGCGCTTTAGAGATCACAAAAAGAATTAGCATAAGTCCCGCGAAATTCCAAAGGCTTTCGTACAGGAAAGTGGGATGGACCTCAATGTACTCTCCAGCGGTGGTCCACAGACCCATACGCCAGGGGAGTGTCGTAGTTCCTCCAAATGCTTCACGGTTGATGAAGTTGCCCCAACGTCCGATGGATTGACCGATCAAAAGACCGATCACGCCGAGATCGGCAAACGCGCCAAAGGGGATCTTTTTGATTTTACAGAAGATGAACAGCACGGTAAAAGCAACAATAATTCCGCCGTAGATGGCAAGACCGCCGTCCCATACCGCAATAGCCCGCTTCCAGTTGAGGGTGCCATCTGCGTTCAGGTAGTTTGAAAGTTTGAAAAGCACATAGTATGCTCTTGCGCCGATAACACAAAGGGGGATCTCCCATATGATCAAGTCATAGACATTGTCTTCTGTAAGACCGTACTTCTTTGCCTGGCGGGAGCAGAATACAACGGCTGCGAGAAGTCCGAGGCAGATGATGATACCATACCAATAGATTCCGTTACCCACATTGATGGCAACGGGATCGGGATTGAATTCCAGCCCACCAAACAGACCGGGGAAGGTGATGGGCATGTCCTGTCTTGCGAAAATTTGCATCAGATGATCTCCTTTCAGGGTGTCAGCGGACGAATGATAGACATTGCCGCGTGTTCCGGTACAACGGTTCGCTCCAAGAACCGCTCAATATCCTGCTTTGTGATAGAATCGAACACTTCGGGGAAGCTGTAGTAATCAAATCCGCGGAAGTGTCCGTCAGCAATACTCACAGCGGTATCTTCGAAAGAGTTCAGGCTGCGCACCATCTGACCGTAGGTTGCGCGGCGGATCTGATGATAAAATGCATCATCAATTCCCTCGCGAACCAGCCTTGAGGCTTCTTTCTGTATTTCCTCGGTAACAAAATGCGGATCCTCGGCATCGCCGCCTACATAAAGAAGCGCGGCGTTTGGATGGACTTCAAAGCTTCCGCCGAGACTTCCGTTGATATGGCCTTCTTCGTACAGCCGGTTGTATAAAGGGCTGCTTTCACCAAAGAGAACATCGCAGGCCATATTGCCGATAATATTCTCCCGCAGAATGGATGCTCCGTCGGTCGGAGGGAAACACTTGTATCCTGTTAGAAACATGGGGGTGGCGATCTCCATTTCCATTTCGCTCAGGGTAGAGGAAGGGAACAATGGTTCGATTTCACCATAGGTTCTCTCGATCGGGCTTCCGCCATCTTCGGGAAGAAGTTCTGCAGCGATGGCGGAGATCTGCTCAATATCCATGTTACCAATGCAGATCAGCGCCATATTGGAGGGCGTGTAGAAAGTTTTATGACATTCGTAGAGCATCTCAGGTGTAATGCGGCTGATGCTCTCTTCGGTGCCCAATACTCCGCTCCGAATGGGATGGCTGCTGAAAAGACACTGAATGATGCTGTGATAGCTTCTCCACTCGGGATCATCGTCTGACATGCGGATCTCCTGAGCGATGATACCCTGTTCCTTGTCTACACTTTCCTGAGTAAAGAAGGGGGTGGTTACGAACCGAAGAAGAATGCGTAGGTTTTCATAGAAATTTTCCGTGCATTCGAAATAGTACGCGGTCATATCACCGGCGGTAAATGCATTTTCCGCAGCACCGTTTCGCGCGAGCTCCCGGGTAACATTTTCGTGCTCCATATCGAACATTTTGTGTTCCAGATAGTGGGCGATACCCGCCGGGGTTTCCAGCCACTGAGTGTCCGATTTGAATTGCAGATCCAATCCGCCGTAATGCGTTGTGAAAAAAGCATATTGCTTGGCATGGAACGGTTTGTGTACCACAAAAATCTCCAGACCGTTTTGGAGTGTATGGCGGGAAACAGATTCTTTGAGGCGGGGGTATTCCTGCCTTTCCATTCCTTACGCCTCCCTTCCTCTGAGGAAATAGATGGTGTCTGCTTTTACATAGGCAGCGGCTTCCTGTATGCGTTGCGGAGTCACTTCCTCGATGGCGGCCAAAAGACCGGGAATGGTTTCTTCGCCGTTTGATGCGATCTGTCCCAGGAAAAAGTCTTCCATAGCGCTTGCGGAGTCTTCGATGCAGCGGAAGGAATTTCTTAATGCGCTGCGTGCTCCTTCCAACTCCCAATCTTCCCATTCTCCGTTTTTCAGCGCTTCGATTTGGGCAAAAATCTCGTCTACAGTTTTTTGATAATTTTTGAATTCAATACCGGCAGAAACTGTTATGATACCCTTTTTCCAGTGGTTGGTACTACCGGCATAATAACATAGCGAAAGTTTTTCGCGGACATTGGCAAAAAGCTTGGAGTTATTTGTTCCGCCGAACATGGCGTTCATCAGCATTGTGGCTGCGCTGTCTTTGCTGCCGGTGCTAAAACCGATACAAAGCTTGCCCTGAGTGACATCCATGGTTTCGTGAATGATTTTGCACTCACTGCGGCCAGGATGACGGGTCATCGGCGCCAAGGGGATCTCACTGTGGCGGGGAAGGGGAGCAAAGGCACGGCGAAACATTCCTGCAACTCGCTGCTCTGTTGCTGAGCCGCAGTAGAACAGCTCGAGTCTTGCCTTGGGCAGAACAGAGAGATAGTACTTGTTGAGCTTCTGCAGAGAGATCCGCTCCACATCCTCGATACTGCCCAAACGGCGCATACCATAGGCGTTGCCGGCACACATCTCCTCGATAAGACGGAAGGACGCATAGGCGTCTTTATCATTTACCTCACTGCGGATCAGATCGATCAGGTTTTCCTGTTCGCCGGCAAGATAATCGCCGTTTAATCTGCCGTTTTTTGTAGCGGGACTAGTAAACATATCAGCGAGAAGGTCAGCTAAAGGTTCCAATACGCGCTCGTTGTTGGGGAGCAGACGATCATCTATGCAGCTTGCAATAAAACCGAATGTCTGATTCTCTCCTTTTTTGCGAACAACAGGTTCAAGGCGGGCTCCGTACAGCAAATCGAGTTTGCGGGAGATATCTTCCATGGTGGGGAGAAGTCGTGTGCCGCGGCTGAGTACATTGACCAGCAAAGCATTGAGAGCGGCAGTTTCTTGCTCCATTGGAACGACCATCTGGGCGCTTAGAAAATTTGTTTTAAATTTTTCGGAAGGGATATATGTCAGATAGACATTGTCCATAAGGCGTTGCCTGGTCATGTACAGATTCTCCTTCTTGTCAAATCTTATTTATTATACACTGTTTCTTTGCTCTTTTCCATACCTAATATAGAAAAATCATATGGTTGAGCAGAAATATAGAAGTCTCGGCAGCTTACCATAAGCACGGCGCTCGGTATCGCGCATCGAGAAACGGGCACTTGAAAAATTGAAAGATGCTATGGACGGCACAGCTAAGTAATGGGGTTCGATAGCAAGCATGAACGATCGTAAGTTTGAATAGGATTGAGTGTACATGTATTTCACGGTGGGGGGTGGCAGAATGGTCGGTCAAAAGTCGCGTTTCCGACGAAATAAAAAAAGGCTATTAACGGGATCAAAAGGGAAGCTATGTAAAAAAAGCTCGCCCCTATTTCAAAGTAAATTGCTTGTTTTTGTGTTTGCTGCAGCTGCAGCCGGTATTTTGTTTTCAAAACAAACAACGGGGATCATTGAGTCGTTGCCAAAGCTTGCAGGCGAGAATGCAGCGATTGGGGAAATATTCCTGTCGCTAGGCAGAGCTGTCGGAGGGGAAGGATCCTTAGAAGACTCTCTGCAAAATGTCTACGAATCGGTTTTTAGCACGGAAGAAGTGCCGGCACAGGATCAGGAATCGAATTTAACAGAGGAGACAGGACAGGATACGGCGGATATTGACATAAGCATTGTGCCGGAACTGCCGGAGAATGCAAGTCTTGAATACCGCATCCTTGGCTTTCGTTACACATCTCCTGTTGCAGGCTTGCTTACATCCTCGTTTGGTTGGAGAATGAGGCCCGGTGAGGGAGAAACAACCTTTCATTATGGAATCGATCTTGCCGCTGCCGAGGGAACAGAGATCGTTGCCTTTGCGGATGGTGAGGTGTTCGCGGCAGGTGAGAGTTCCACTTTAGGGAAATATATCATCCTGCACCATGCGGACGGATACAGCACTCTGTACGCGCACTGCAGCGAAATTCTTGTTACTGGTGGTGCCGTTACTGTGGGACAGCCGATCGCCCGCGTAGGTGACACGGGCGCGGCAACGGGAGCGCACCTTCACTTTGAACTTCAGGATGGGTCGGTTTATTTGAATCCGGTCTACTATGTTGCGATTTGGTAAGATCTCTGTTGCGCCGCATTTTTGGATCATGCCAATTGCGATGCTGCTGCTCGGTTCTGCGGATGTTCTGCCGGCAATTATTGCTACTGCGATACTTCATGAAGCGGGACATCTTGCTGCGCTTAACCTGTTTGGAGTTGATGTGGAGGGAATCACCTTTACAGCATTTGGGGTGGAAATTCGTGCGGATCTTACATATTTGCCGTACTGGAAGGATATGATCTGTACCGCGGCAGGTCCTTTGATAAATATATTGGCGGCAATATTTCTTGCCAGAGTAGCGGGGGCGTATCTATATGCCGGTTCAAGCTTAGTGCAGGGAGTATTTAATCTGCTCCCATTGTCGGGACTTGATGGAGCGAGACTACTTCGGTCGGGGGTGAGCTGGCTGTTTGGCCCGGTTGTGGCTCAATATGTTGTCCGGGCGGTTGAGATCGTATTTATGCTTGTTTTTGCGGTTTCCATACTGTATGCAGTTATCATTCACAGAGCAGGTGGATTTCTATTTCTGGCGCTTCTTGGTGTTTTCGTAAGTATTTGGCGGGAGATGTGCGGTAAATAGCTTGCAAATATGCTGTTAATCGTGTACAATTCTATGTGCAATTTTATTTACGACCGAGGAGAATGAACGTGGACAAAAGATTGGAACGTATTCTGCCGCGGGTACAGAAGCCTGCCCGCTATGCAGGCGGAGAGTACAATGCGGTCATGAAGAATAAAGATGAGGTGGATGTTCGCTTCGCCTTCTGCTTCCCTGATACCTATGAAATCGGTATGTCCAACCTGGGCTTCCGTATTCTGTATGGTATTATGAATGATATGCCCGGTGTCTGGTGCGAGCGAGCCTTTGCGCCCTGGGGAGATATGGAGGAGGAACTTCGAAACGCTAAGATCCCCCTGTATGCGCTTGAATCCGGCGATCCTTTGAATGAATTTGACATTATTGGTTTCTCCGTGGGCTATGAGATGGCTTTTACCGCTATGCTCAATATGCTTGATCTTGGCGGTATTCCTCTGAGAGCCGAGGATCGTGCCGGCCTTTCCCCTCTCGTAGTGGCAGGCGGTACTGCGATGTATAACGCCGAACCCATTGCCGACTTTATTGACCTCGCTTTGATCGGTGAGGGTGAGGATCAGCTTCCTGAGCTGATCACTCTCTACCGTAAGGCAAAGAAGGAGGGCTGGGAAAAGTCCCGCTTCCTTAAAGAGGCGTCCGCTATCGGTGGTGTGTATGTACCCGCTCTCTATAATGTGCAGTATAATGATGACGGAACGGTTTCCTCGATCACACCTTTGCACGGTGCACCGGAAAAGGTACACAAGCGGGTGGTTCATGATATGGATAAGGCGTATTATCCCGCAAAAACTATTGTTCCGTCCACGGAGATCGTGCAGGATCGTGTGACACTGGAACTATTCCGTGGCTGTATCCGCGGCTGCCGCTTTTGTCAGGCAGGTTATGTGTACCGCCCTGTTCGCTGTAGGAGCAAGGATGTTCTTGCAAAACACGGTATGGAAGCGATCTGCGATTCCGGTTATCAGGAGATGACTCTCAGTTCGTTGTCTTCCAGCGACTACCCTGAACTGGTGGAACTTTGTGATGAACTGGATAGCTTCTGCAGTGAGAAACATGTGAATCTCAACCTGCCGTCTCTTCGCGCTGACAACTTCTCTATGGAATTGATGCAGCGGCTGCAGAAGGGAAGAAAAGCGGGTCTTACCTTTGCGCCTGAAGCGGGAACACAGCGCCTTCGTGACGCGATCAACAAGAATCTGACCGAGGAAGACCTGCATAAGAGTCTTGCTACCGCTTTCTCCGGAGGCTGGAACAATGTAAAGCTTTACTTTATGCTCGGCTTGCCTACAGAGACCGATGAGGATGTGCTCGGCATTGCCGAAATGGCAAACCGGGTGATCCATACCTGGCGTGAGCATGCAAGCAATAAGAGCCGCGGTGTGCGTATTACGGTATCCACCTCCTGGTTTGTGCCCAAGCCCTTCACTGCGTTCCAGTGGGAGCCGCAGATCACCAAGGAGGAGTATGAGCGCCGTGTGAAGCTTCTGCGCGAGGCAATCACCGCCAAAGCAGTGACATACAATTGGCATGATAGTGACACCAGTGTGCTGGAGGCTGTGCTCGCCCGCGGTGACCGCCGTTTGGGCTGCGTTTTGGAGTGTGCATACCGCAAGGGCGCTCGCCTGGATGCGTGGACGGAGTATTTCGATATCTCCCGCTGGGAAGAGGCATTTGATGAGTGCGGTCTTACCATGGATTTCTATGCAAACCGTGAGCGCAAGCAGGATGAGATCATGCCCTGGTCTGTCATCTCTTGTTATGTAAGCGATAAATATCTCTGGCATCAGCGTGAGTTGGCTTACAACTCTGTAACAACACCTGATTGCCGCACACAGTGCAGCGGCTGTGGTGCAAGCTGTGTGGAAGGAGGGGAGTGCTACCGTGGGTAAACTTCGCCTTGTATTTAAAAAGGAAGGCCGCGCAGTCTACATCTCCCATCTGGACCTGCTGCGTACCTTTCAGCGCGTGTTCCTGCGTGAGGGATTGGTATTGCGCCATTCTCAGGGGTTTCATCCTCATCCCATCATCTCTTTCGCAATGCCTCTGTCTGTGGGGCAGTCCAGCTGCTGCGAGATTCTTGACTTCGAACTGACCGGAGAGCATGATGGTACCGGATTTGCCGAGCGGTTCAACGCCTTTATGCCCGAGGGCATCTGCGCGGTTGATTGTTTTGTGCCCGAAAAACCTGTTCGTGATCTGCAGATACTTCACGCCCGGGTTACATTTGTTTATGATAACGGTGTTCCTTCTGATGCCGGGAGTAAGATCGAAGAACTTCTCTCCCGTGAGAGTGTTGTGATCTCCAAGCGTACAAAACGTAAGGAGATGGCGGAGGTAGACATTCGTCCCATGATCGAGAAGGTGTCTATCGCGGAAGGTGAGGGGGAACTGCTGATCGATGCCTATGTTGTGGCACAGAATCCCGGTTTGAATCCTGCACTGCTGGAATCTGCTGTTGCTCGGTATTTGCCCGAACTTAAACCCGATTTCGTGAAAGTACACCGTTTGGCGGTGTTGGATGCTGATGGTAAACCGTTTCGCTGAATAAATACACTGCAGCGGATCATTTTATTGATCCGCTGCAGTGTCTCATGGTATCGGTCAGCGCTTGTTCTGGTTCTGCTGGTTCTTCTGATTCTGGTTATTGTTCTGGTTGTTGTTCTGATTGTTATTCTGATTATTCTGGTTGCTCTTCTGGTTGCGCTCGTTATTCATTCTGATGTCCTCCTTTCCGGAATGGTACGGACATAGTTTGCCCGCGCTGCAGCAAGTTTATTCTTTTTGAAAATTTTTTAAAATAATGCTTGACAAGTTCGCAAACTACTGATATACTCATCGGGTAAAACAAAGTAGGCAGGAAGCATCCGCCTCACCCTCAGCAAAGCGAAAGGGTCAAGATGGTAACTTGATCGTCCCACCAAGGGGCGGTGTTGTACTGTGCGGATGCTTTGTGCATTCGCCTTTTTTGTTTTCACAGCAACGTGTTTTGTGCAATTTATTGAAGGAGGTGCTTCGGTTATTAGCAGTGTAACGCATCAACTGAATGAGGAAATTCGTGACAAGGAACTGCGCCTGATCGGCAATGAGGGTGAGCAGCTTGGCATTATGTCCGCTGACGAAGCTTTGAAGATCGCCGATGAGCAGGGTTTGGATCTGGTGAAGATTTCTCCCCAGGCTGTCCCCCCTGTGTGCAAGCTCATGGATTACGGAAAGTATCGTTTCGAGCAGGGTAAGCGCGAGAAGGAAGCCCGTAAGAACCAGCATGTGGTGGAGATCAAGGAGATCCGCATGTCTCCCGGTATCGATGTGGGTGACTTTAATGTTAAGCTTAAGAACGCACAGAAGTTCCTGACCGATGGTAACCGAGTAAAGGTCTCCGTTCGCTTCCGCGGCCGTGAGATGGCTCATACTGAGATCGGTAAGAACCTCCTGGATAAGTTTGCTGAGCAGTGCGCCGAGGTATCCAGTGTCGATAAGGGTGCCAAACTTGAGGGCCGGAACATGTCCATGTTCCTTTCCCCCAAAAAATAAATCGTGAATCATTTTGCCAAAGCAAAAGGAAACATACGGAAGGAGTATTCTAATTATGCCTAAGCTGAAGACCCATAGCGGTGCAAAGAAGAGATTCAACCTGACCAAGAGCGGTAAGGTCAAGCGTGCCAAGGCTTTTAAGAGCCACATCCTCACCAAGAAGGATACCAAGCGTACTCGTCGTCTGCGTGCCGGCGGTTATGCCGACGTGACCAATGAGGCCACCATCCGCAAGATGATCCCCTACAAGTAAGAAATACGATACGCTTTAGAATAGGAGGCTTTTACAAATGGCAAGAGTTAAGGGCGCGATGATGACGCGCAAGAGAAGAAATAAGATCCTGAAGATGGCTAAGGGCTACTGGGGTTCCAAGTCCAAGCACTTCAAGATGGCTAACCAGCAGGTGATGAAGTCCCTGACCTACGCATATGTGGGCCGTCGCCTGAAGAAGAGAGACTTCCGCAAGCTGTGGATCACTCGTATCAGCGCTGCTTGCAAGCTCAACGGTATGAACTACTCCACCTTCATGCATGGCCTGAAGGCTGCCGGTGTTGAGATCAACCGTAAGATGCTGGCTGAGCTGGCTGTCAACAACGCAGCTGCTTTCACTCAGCTGTGCGAGATGGCTAAGAAGGCCAACGCCTAATTGCATCATGTATTCCACCACCCGATTTTTCGGGTGGTGGTTTTTTGTTGACAAAATTATATGCGGATGATACATTTGTTTTAGCTTGATAAAGTATAGGGAGGCGTTAAGATGTACCAATCGCTGTTCAGTAGAGTATGGACGAGATTGATTTGGGATGCAAAACTGAAAAGTGTTACCCTGATCGTCCTTGCTACAGTTTTCTTGGCCGGTTGTTCTTATCTTTCATATGATACAAGTCTGCCATCAACAGACCCTTCGGTTTCCAATACGGTAACACCTGATCGGGGGGAAACAACTGTACCTTCTGATAATGAGCAGGAGGATCCCTCGGAAGAGTCAGATGATATTCCCCAAATACCTGCAGAGTCACCTGAAGATTCCGGTGATGTCGCAGAGAATCCAAATGATGGTGGCACAACGACTTCTCCCGATGAGTCAATAGATGATGAACAGGATCAGGAACCCAATCAGGAACCCAATCAGGAACTGACAGCGCAATCCTCTTTCATGATTCATTTCATTGATGTTGGACAGGCTGATGCTGCTCTTGTGGAGTGCGACGGTCATTTTATGCTTATTGACGGCGGCAACAGAGCAGATTCCAATTTGATATATTCCATTCTAAAAAGATATAATGCATCAGAGCTTGATATTGTTGTTGGAACGCATGCCCATGAAGACCACATAGGCGGCTTGTCCGGTGCATTTAATTTTGCATCAGCTAAGCTGACACTTTGCCCTGTAAACAGTTACGATAGCGAAGCGTTCCGAAATTTTAAACGCTATGCCGATGAAAAGGGAGGCGGTATCACAATCCCATCCGTTGGTGATACCTATAGTTTTGGCAGTGCAAAGATTATTATTTTGGGCGTCAACAGTGATAATGATGTAAATAATACTTCAATTGTACTTAAGATTACATACGGAAGCACAACATTCCTTTTCACCGGAGATGCCGAACGGGAAGCAGAGCAGGTGATTTTGAACTCCGGACTGGATCTTTCGGCTACTGTTCTAAAGGTTGGGCATCACGGAAGTGATACCAGCACATCCTACCGCTTTCTGCGTGAGATCGCGCCCCAATATGCAGTCATATCCGTTGGTGCAGATAATTCATACGGTCACCCTACAGAGGATGCTCTCAGTAGGTTGAGAGATGCGGATGTTAACGTATTTCGAACAGACTTGCAGGGAGATATTATTTGTGTCAGCGACGGCAAGGGAGTAACCTTTACGGTGCAGAGAAATGCAGGAATAAATACCTTGGTGCCCGCAGAGGATAGAACTGATAATTCCAATCAGGGATCTGACTCACAGCCGGATCCTCAACCGCCTCAGGAAGATAAGCATGATTATATAGGGAATCTCAGCAGCAAGAAATTTCATTATCCATCCTGCAGGCATGTATCCTCGATGAAAGAGGAAAATAAGTTCTATTTTACCGGTACACGCGAGGAAATGTTGGAAATGGGCTACGAACCTTGTGGCACATGTAAACCTTGAGAGAAGCCGGAGAAAGGATACAAGAGAGATGTTTAATGAACTGTTCGGTGAGGCGGTTTCTCTGCTGGAAGGGAATATGACAGACGATGCTGTGGTTCTGATAAAGACTGCAGCAGGAAACATCTATCACCAGACCCTTCGCAGCGTGGGTATGGTTCGTTGTGACGGATTACCTCAGGAACCATCTGACTATGAGGCGAATGTGAACACATTTCTCGATATGCTCCGTGAGAAGAATGATATCCGGGTGCAATATATCCTTACGGTGATCAATGGGAATGTGGTTCGGCTAACGTGTAACGATCGGCTCAGTGTTGAGTTGCCGCCTTATTGTATCCGTCGAGGACTTTTAGATCTGGATCCCAATAATTCGGAAGTTGTTATCCTTTTGAATAACTCACATAGTATGAAGCTTAGCGAGTCTATGCCTCCCCCAAAGTAGTGAAGAAAAATAAGACGCCCCGCATTAGCGGGGCGTCTTTACTGCTTTTAGCATTCTGCATCATTTGCAGTCCATTCAATTTTTGTTCCGACACAACGATTGATGTGGATGCCTTCGGCATAGAATTTGGCCTCGTAGTCGGTCATTACACCGCAGGGACCGTTTTCGTGAAGGTGACGGGTTACTTCGCTTAACTCATAACCTGCTTCGGGGAATTCCTCCACAGAGAACTCAAAGAGGGGAGCGTTATCAGTCTTGAAGTGTACCTGACCTCCCATTTTCAGTGCCTTGCGGTAGGTGGTCAGGAAGCCGCGGTGGGTCAAGCGTCGCTTTGCCTGACCCTTTGGGGGCCACGGATCGCAGAAGTTGACATAGATGAGATCCACTTCGTCTTCCGCAAAATACTCGGGAACAAGTGCAGCATCACCCACAACAAAGAATACATTCTTCAATCCAAGCTCCATTGCGCGCTCCATGGCAATGACCATGGCGTCTGCAACCTTCTCGATAGCAACAAATAACAGATCCGGATTTTCGCGGGCGGTTTCAACTGTGAAGCGTCCCTTGCCGCATCCAAGCTCAACACGAAGCTCCTTTGCGTTCGGCATGAGAGTCTGCAGCCACTTGCCACGCAGAGCAAAACCGTCTTGTACATGGACAGCGCTGCAGCGCTCCATTCTGGGAATCAAATTTTTCTTTTTACGCATCCGCATACAGGATACCTCCTGATTATTTCTCGCTGCATTCTACCACAGGTTGCATTACGATTCAATATGAAATGTGCTGTTACAGAAGAAAAAACTGCGGTTGCCCCAAAATCTGTAGTTATATGGCAGCAAAGAACGGATGGTTCGGCGAAGTGTTTTGAATAGTTTTATTGTGTGATTTTAATGGACAATGATTGGAAATTGTGTTATAGTATTATACTGAGTTAGTATGAGAAAGGAGAAGCGACATGCGGGTTGATATTCTGGGTGTTGGCTTTGATAATATGACAATGGAAGAGGCGCTTGCGGAAGGTATGCGTCTTATGGAAGCGGATGGGGCTCACTATGTGGTGACCCCGAATCCTGAAATCATTGAGGTTTGCCGCGAGGACAGTGAGGCTATGCAGGCTGTGCAGAATGCTTCTCTTGTTATCGCTGACGGTATCGGCGTGATCTACGGAGCAAAAATTATGAAAACACCGCTGAAAGAAAAACTTCCCGGTGTTGAATATGCCATGCGTCTTATGGAAAAGATGGCAGAGAGAGGGAAATCCCTGTTTCTCCTTGGAGCAAAACCCGGTGTAGCAGAAGAAGCCGGTCGCCGTCTTCAGGAACAGTATCCCGGTCTTAAGATCGCCGGTACCCACGATGGCTACTTTAAGGAAGATGATGGAGTTGTCCGTGTGATCCGGGAAAGCGGCGCGGATGTAGTCTTTGTCTGCCTTGGCGCACCCAAACAGGAAAAATGGATGATGAAAAACGGTGAGGCTACCGGTGCTCATTTGCTCCTCGGCCTCGGCGGTTGCCTGGATGTTTTTTCCGGTACAGTCCAGCGCGCCCCAAAAGTATTTCAAAAGCTTGGTCTTGAGTGGTTCTACAGACTTTTGAAAAACCCCAGCCGTGCCGGACGAATGATGAAGCTGCCTCTGTTTCTTGTACACGTGATGGCAGAGAGAGGAAAGGGAAAGAAATGAAAGGTAAGCTGATTGTTTTTGAGGGAACAGACGGTTCCGGTAAGGCAACACAGGCTCGCATGATGGCAGAGAGACTTCGCAGTGAAAATGTCAACTTCCGTGTGATCGATTTTCCACGCTACGGTAATCCTTTTGCCGAGCCTGCTAAGCTGTATCTGCAAGGTGTTTTGGGCAGCAAGCCCGGTGATGTGAGTGCTTATGCCGCGTCTGTTCTTTATGCGGTTGACCGTTTCGCTTCCTATAAAGAAGATTGGGGCAAGGCATATGAAGCTGGAGAGGTGATCCTCGCCAACCGTTATACAACTTCCAATGCAGTCCATCAGGCCAGCAAACTGCCTGATAACGAAAGAATGTCTTTTCTTGCGTGGCTCTCTGATCTGGAGTATGATAAACTGGAGCTTCCTGAGCCTGATCTTGTGATCTATTTGGATCTGCCTACGGATCTGTCTGAAAAGATGATGCGTCAGCGTGAAGCGGCAACGGGCACTTCCGCGGATATCCATGAGCAGGATTCCTCTTATCTGCGCCGCTGCCGCGATAATGCCCGCGAAGTGGCAAAGGTATGCGGCTGGAAGATCATTGATTGCTCGGAAAACGGTGAGATCCGTACCATTGAGGATATTCACGCGGAGGCGTGGAAATTGGTTTCTGAACTGATCGGCGGATAAAAAGAAGAGGACGCTCAAGCGTCCTCCCACACAAGGTCTGTTACCCGTCAGCAGCAGCACTCGTTGTTGCCGGGGCAGCCGAAATTTTCTCTGTGTCCGTGATGACATCCGCAGCTGTTGCCTGCGTATGTATTGTTTCCGTTGCCGCAGCAACAGAACAGCAGGATCACGATGAGAATGATCCACAGACATCCGCAATCATTACCGTTGTTCCACATGGTTTGGTTCACCTCGCTTTCAGGATATAAACCATAGTATGAGAGCAGCGGAAAAAAGTAGCTTGACCACAGCAAATTATTTCTCATTATCAGAAAGGAGAATGGTCTGTGCAGAATAGAGATGACCGCTTCTATACCACCAGCTGGGATGCGGGGCAGGTAAGAAGCCGTTCAAACTCCGGAAAAAGCGGTACCGGGAAAAAACGTTCCAAGAAGAAAAAGCAGGGGATCAATCCTCTTTTGAAGCTGTTGATCTGGGTAGCCTTTGTGATCAGCTCATCTTATCTGCTTGCAGGCGTTGGCTGGATGCTGGCCAATGACCTTTGCGCTTTGGATAAGCCTGATATCGAGACTGCCATTGAGATCCCTGCTGATTGGATCAATGTGACCAAGGAAATTAAAAATGATGACGGTACCGTTTCGACGGTTATCGTCTGCGATATGGAAAAGGTCACTGAAAAACTGAAGGAGGAAGGACTTATCGAGTATGAGTGGTTCTTCCGTCTGTTTGCATGGTTCTATAAGGGTGACGAGAAGGTCAAGCAGGGCACCTATATGCTTAATACCGATATGGACTATATGGCTCTGATCCGCAGCATGCGCGGCGGCAGTGCCAGCGGCGGCAGCGCAGTAACTGTGGACGTATCTATTCCTGAAGGTTACAATGTTCGTCAGATCATTACCCTACTGGCAGAGAAAGGTGTTGCGACGGAGGAAGAATTGCTGGATGCTGCAGCAAATCATGTTTTCTCCGATTATGCGTTTATCGATAATGCAAAGCTTGGCGATATCAGCCGTTTGGAAGGTTTCCTTTACCCTGATACCTACAATTTCTATGTAGGCGGTAAGGCTACAACAGCGCTTGATAAGCTTCTCGGTACCTTCAACAAGAAGATCTATGCCAATGAGGATCTTGCTCCGCTCTTTGATGAGGCTATTGCGCGGGGTTATTCAGTGCAGCAGATCATTACCGTTGCTTCTCTGATCGAGAAGGAAACCGATGGCAGCGACAGAGCAAAGATTGCCTCCGTTATCTATAACCGTCTTGAAAATGCTGCTGAAACAGCATATTTCCTTCAGATCGATGCATCTCTTGTTTATGCGGTCGGCCGCGAGATCACGCAGGATGATTATGCAAATCTTGACAGCCCCTATAATCTTTACAAAAACACGGGTCTGCCTCCCACGCCTATCGCCAATCCGGGTTACGCATCCGTATACGCAGCGTTGTGTCCCGCAGATACCGACTATTACTTCTATGTGCTCGGTCCTGACGGCAAACATATCTTCAATGAAACCCTCCGCGGACATCAGCAGACGATTGCAAGTCTGAATTAAGAGGAGCAAACTATGGTAGAGAGAAAGAAACCTGAGCTGTTGGCTCCGGCGGGAGATATGGAACGTCTTCGAATGGCGGTGCTGTATGGCGCTGATGCAGTCTACCTTGCGGGTACCAGTTTCGGTATGCGAGCCTTCGCCGGAAATTTCACCAATGATGAGATGCGTGAAGCGGTTCGCTTCGCTCACGATCACGGGGTTCGTGTCCATGTTACAATTAACACCATGCCGCGAAACGATGAGATCATCCATCTGCCTGCGCACCTGGAACATCTGCAGGATGCGGGAGTGGATGCGCTGATCGTTGCTGATATGGGTGCCTTTACCCTTGCCGGCAAGTATGCGCCCCGCTGTGAGCGGCATATCAGTACCCAGGCCAGTATCGCAAACTATGTTACCGCAAATGCTTGGTATGACCTCGGTGCAAAGCGAGTGATCCTTGCCCGTGAGTTGAGCCTTGAAGAGATCCGCACCATCCGTGAGAATACGCCTCGCGAACTGGAGATCGAGGCCTTTGTTCACGGCGCTATGTGTGTAAGTTACAGCGGTCGCTGCCTTCTGTCCAACTACATGACAGGGCGCGACAGTAACCGTGGTGCCTGTGCTCAGCCTTGCCGCTATCAGTATTATCTGATGGAGGAAAAGCGCCCCGGTGAATATTTCCCTGTGTTCGAGGATGAAAAGGGAACTTATATCATGAACTCCCGCGATATGTGCATGATCGATCATGTGGGAGATCTGCTGGGTGTGGGTCTTGACAGCTTGAAGGTCGAAGGTCGT
Organism: Candidatus Pelethomonas sp.; assembly: GCA_045615065.1. Classification (GTDB taxonomy): domain Bacteria; phylum Bacillota; class Clostridia; order Oscillospirales; family Oscillospiraceae; genus Pelethomonas. The sequence continues at coordinate 19,183 of JAZLEB010000070.1, forward strand.
GCAAAGAGTGCTTATTATGCTGCGATCGTGACGAATGCATACCGTCACGCAATTGATGCCGCGGCAGAGGGTCTGCCTCTGGATCCTGTATGGCGGGACGAGGTCGACAAGGTGAGTCACCGCCATTATGCCACCGGATTCTATTATGGACAGCCTGGTCAGTATTTTGACAATTCCCGCTATATCCGGGAGTGGCAGGTGGTTGCCATCGTCACAGAATGTGATGAGGAAGGTAACGCTGTGCTGTCTCTTCGCAATAAGTTCTCGGCTGGTGATACTGTGGAGGTAGTCGGACCGGATAGAAAACCTGTCATGTTTACAGCAGGAACGATGCAGGATGGTGAGGGGAACATTCTGGACGAAGTGCATCATCCTGAGATGGTCTTTAAGATGAAGCTTCCCTGTGCTGTGCCTGCTTACAGTATTTTGAGGATCGAACGCGATCTTTCAGCGAAATCTTAACTGCAAAATAATTCGATTTTTTGCAAAAAAGTCCTTGCATTTCTGCACTGACTATGTTATACTGACCAACGGATTATGCGGTGAAAGCTGCATGCCGAATATGATGGGGAAAGAGGTGAACAAGAGCAATGAAGGAAGGTATCCATCCCAATTATCAGCAGACTACTATTAAATGCGCCTGCGGTAATGTAATTGAGACAGGTTCCACTAAGAAGGACATTCGAGTGGAAGTCTGCTCTAAGTGTCACCCCTTCTTCACGGGCAAGCAGAAGCTGGTCGATACCGGCGGTCGTGTCGCTCGTTTCAACAAGAAGTTCGGTCTGGACAAGTAATTGCATTACGAAAGCACCGTGCCTTTGGCACGGTGCTTTTTTTCTTGTAAATCTCCTTATAATCGAGTATAATATAAAAAAGTGTTGCGATCGCCTGTTTTCAATGGATGCAACCTGAAGTTGCGCTGATTTTCCAGGAATTTCAGCGAATGCAAATTTAAGTTGGTAGACTTTGGAGCAGGAAACCGATATGATGGAAACACGAAAGGAGGGAATGAGATGTCCTTCGGAGAACAGCTTCAGCTGCTGCGACGTGCTCATGATCTGACGCAGGAAGACTTTGCGCAACAGTTGAAAGTTTCCCGTCAGGCTGTCAGTAAATGGGAATCTTCCAAGGGGTATCCCGAGATCGAAAAGATCATATATATTTGTAATTACTATGGTGTCACTATGGATGAACTGTTTGCTGAGGAGGTACCGACTTGTCAGCAGGAAACCACAGAATTGAATCAGCCGGTTGAAGAGAAGACGATACAGCTGAAACCTAAGTTTAGGTCTTCGTTCAGCAACTTCTTTGCGAATCTTACACCCGGCAGTCAATTTGTTTTTAATTTCCTGATTGCGTTAGTGCTTCTGGCAATCCTGGTTCTGGCGACGTTTTCTTTGTCGAAAGGAGAAACAAACCAAATGATGATGAAACTCATCTGGATGGGGCTGCTGATTGTATTTGGCGTTGGTGAAGCGATCACAGTTGGAATGACTTCCATCTGGTTTGCTGCCGGCGCGCTGGCCGCGTTGATCTGCTCCCTTTTGGGCGGCGGAATGACACTGCAGATTGTATTGTTTTTTGTTGTCAGTACTGTTGCGCTGCTGGCCTTCCGTCCTGTTGCGCAGAAATACATTTATAATAAAGTAGAAGCTACCAATGCTGATAGTATCATCGGCAAGGAAGTGCTTGTTACTGATGCGATCTGCAATCTGCAGGGTCAGGGCGCTGTAAATGTCAGTGGACTTACCTGGAGCGCAAGAAGCGCGGATCATTCGGATATACCGGTCGGTAAATTGGTGCGCATCCTTCGTATTGAAGGTGTAAAAGTTTTTGTGGAAGAAGTTAAGGAGGAAAAATAAAATGCCTGGTGGAATTCTTAGTGTTGTGATCATCATTATCCTGTTGCTGCTTGCTCTTATCATTGTCGGAGCCAATATCCGTGTTGTGCAGCAGTCCAGAGCAGCTGTCATTGAGCGCCTTGGCGCGTTTCAGAGTGTGTGGGGCGTTGGCCTCCATGTCAAGATCCCCTTCATTGATCGTATTGCGAAGGTCGTGTCCTTGAAGGAACAGGTGGTTGACTTTGCTCCTCAGCCTGTTATCACCAAGGATAATGTTACCATGCAGATCGATACTGTGGTTTACTATCAGATTACCGATCCCAAGCTTTTTACCTATGGTGTTGAAAATCCCATGAGCGCAATCGAGAATCTGACTGCTACCACTCTGCGTAACATCATTGGTGATCTGGAACTGGATGAATCTCTCACCAGCCGCGATCATATCAATACCAAGATGCGTGCTATCCTGGATGAAGCTACCGATCCCTGGGGTATCAAGGTCAACCGTGTTGAGCTCAAGAATATCATTCCTCCTCGTGAGATCCAGGATGCGATGGAGAAGCAGATGAAGGCAGAGCGTGAGCGCCGCGAGTCTATCCTTCAGGCCGAGGGTCAGAAGCAGAGCCAGATCCTTGTGGCAGAAGGTGACAAGCAGGCATTGATCCTTCGTGCTGATGCTGCCAAGCAGGCGAAGATCATGGAAGCAGAAGCAGAAGCTGAGGCTATCCTTCGTGTGCAGCAGGCTACTGCTGATGCTATGCGTATCCTGAATGAGGCATCTCCTAATGATCAGGTCATCAAGCTGAAGGCGCTGGAGGCATTTGCAGCCGCAGCCAACGGTCAGGCCACCAAGATCATTATCCCCAGTGAGATCCAGTCTCTTGCCGGTCTTGCAGCCGGTGTTCAGACACTGCTGGATGGCGATAAGAAGTAATTTCATATAAGAGAACTGCCGCAGAATTTAAATTCTGCGGCAGTTCATTTATGCTTACTTTTTGCCGGAAGCTACTCTCGCTTCCTTGTAATGCTGGCGGACACCTTCAAAATCAGTGCCCACATAGAAGTGGTTTTTACCGCTGTTTTTCACTGCGTACAGCGCCATATCGGCTGCATAGAGGAAGTCCCATGTCTTATTTCCGCCGGAGGGGATCTTGTGGAAGAGACCTTGGCTGATACTGATGCGGTCGCTTACTTTGGAGAATTTGTGTTCGATATTAAGCGATTTAATCTTGTCGTGCAGACGCTGTGCCATTCGCTCAACATCTTTCTTGGAATACTCCTCATAGATCACAACAAACTCATCGCCGCCGTATCGCGCGGTATGTACGCCGCTGTAATCCTCCATGGAACGGATCGCTTCTGCGATACGGATCAGGCAATCATCACCTGCCTGATGACCGTAGTTATCGTTAAACTCCTTATAACAGTCGATGTCCAGAATTTCGATGGTGAGGGGAGTACCGTTGAGGTACGCGCGGTGGAAAGCCAATTCTGCCAGTTCGTTGAGCTTGTAGCGGTTATTCATACCGGTCAGAGGATCGTGCTCTGATTTCTGCTTCAACTGAAGATTGGAGATCTCGACCTCTTTGCGGCGGTTTTCCTCCTCCACAAGACGCATTCTTGTGGTGATATTATGGCTGATGATCTTGTTCTGTTCCTTTTTTCTCTGACTGATCAGAACATAGTACTTACCGGCAAGTTCAAGATAAGATGCACGGTCTCCAATCCTATCATAATAGTTCATACGAAGTTCAAGGATTTGCTGTTCCACGGTGGGGCCATTAGTAAGGAATTCGATGCGCTCCACCATCTTCAGGAATTCATCATATTTTCCAATTTCAAGCAGAAGCGTGCAGTGGGTGTTCAGCTCATTGAGTGCGTCAAAAACATTGAGACTGCCGAATTTTGCGTTGGAAAGGCGTTCGATAGCGGCATCACGGGCCTCAATATTGCCTACAGCATTATACAGCTCAGTTTCCAAAATATTGATGGAGATATCATTGATGCTGTAAACATGCTTTTGGCACAATTCCTTCAGGCGTTCAAGCTGCTGGAAGGACTCATCGATCCTGCCAATGTGCAGATATGTTTGACATAGATTGGCGCACACAATGATCTCGGATTCCGGAACAATGTTTTCGATCTTGTGCTTCATATGCTCGCATGACTCGAGCAGGTCTACTGCAGCTGAAAATTCACCAAGACCAATATAAACATTTGCGATATTGCTGCAAATATCATATTCAGACTTGGTGATATCATGCTCCCGGCTCATGATAAGACCCTTGATGTAGCAGTCGATAGCAAGAGAAGAGTCGCCCTGGAAGTCAGCAATGTTGCCCATTGCGTTGAATGTTTTGGTGGCCAAGTTCCAATTCTCTGAGGTGATCAGAGGATTGAGTGCTTCGGAGAGAAATGCCATGCTTTCTTCCAGATCGGCAGCAGCATATGAGGCATAACCGCGGAAAAACAGGCAGTAACCAATCAGGTAATCGCTGTGATTTTGACGCGCGTAACGCTCAAGTTCGGTGCAGCTGTCCTGAAATACATTCGGATCAGTGATAACATTTGCTTCAATGGAATCCATAAGCCTGGTGACTTTTACTGGAAAGTTATCTCGTTGCATCGTACTCTGTCTCCTTGTTACAAGTTTGGGTGCGGTTTGACAAAATAATGTTTCAATGTAATTATAGCTTGTCTGATCATGTTTGTAAAGGAAATACAGTAAATTATAGGATATATTTTCGTCATTCTGTTAACACTTTGGTCAAGTGAGTAGCAGCGAATTGTGAAAAAAGCAGACACGACGATGATGTCGTGTCTGCCGATAATGGGAAATAGTTATTTTAAAATCTGGCGAATGGTTTCAAATTCTGTTGCCACATGCAAATTATTTTTTCCCTTGGCTTTTACATAGTAGAGAGCCATATCCGCGCCGTACAGATAGTCCCATATCTTGCTTGATCCGGCGGGGATCATTTGGAACAAGCCCTGGCTGATAGTTATACGGTCACTCACTGTAGAATTTTTGTGCTCGATATTCAGCGCATGAATCTTATCCTTCAAGCGCTTAGCGAATTTTATAACGTCTGCTTCGCTGTATTCTTCGTAAATGATCACAAATTCATCGCCGCCATAGCGTGCGGTATGTATGCCGGTATACTGCTCAAGGGAGCAGATCTCGTTACTGATCTGCACCAGACAATCATCGCCGGCTTGATGCCCGTAGGTGTCGTTGAATTCCTTGTAGCAATCGATATCGAGAATCTCTACTGTCAGGGGGGTCCCGTTAAGATAGGCCCTGTGGAAGGCGAGTTCGGCCAGTTCGTTGAGTCTGTAGCGATTGTTCATGCCGGTCAGAGCGTCACGCTCAGATTTCTGCTTCAGCTGCAGGTTGGAGCTCTCCACTTCCTTGCGGCGGCTTTCCTCCTCATCAAGACGAATACGCGTGATTATATTGTGACTAACGATCTTATTACGCTCGTCCTCTCGCTGTTCTGCAGCAATGTAGTATTTCATGGCCATTTCAGCAAGCTTTTTCTGATCGCCGACTTTCATGAAATACTTAAGTCGCAGATCCAGCAGGCGCTTTTCGATATTGGGACTTTCTGCCAGTGTCTGGATGCGATCGATCAGCGCAAGGAACTGGTCGAATTTGTTGATCTCCAGCAGAAGCTCGGCGTGACGGCTCAGCTCAGAAAGCGCATCGTAAACATCCATGCTCTTGAGTTCAAGATTTTCCAGATTTTTAATGGAGATGTCGCGCTTTTCATACTCCCCGGCAGCATGGTACATCTGGGTTTCCAGTACATAGATGAGCAGCTGATTTGTGGTAGAGGGATCGTCTTTGCACATAGCCTTGAGTCGATCCAAAGAGATCCGCGCTTTATCAGGTTCACCCATGCGGATATAGCAGTTGGTGATATTGGCGTTTGCCGCAAGCTGGGGAGCGACGGGCATAGTTTCCTTCAGGTTTGATTCCAGTAAACGTTCACATTCCAGTAGCATGGCAGCAGCATCTTCGTAGGCATCCAAACCGATGTAGACATTGGCGATATTGGTGCGAACGTTGTATTCCATGCTGGGAATGTTGTGTTCCTTTGCCAAAGCTAGTCCCTTGATATAGCAATCGATGGCGAGAGAAATATCACCCTGGAAGTCGGCAATGTTGCCCATAGAGTTGTAAGTGTGAGCAGCCATCCTCCATGCCTGTGCGGAAATCAGAAGATTCAAGGCAGAGGAGAGGTCTTCCATACCTTGCTCAAGCTGTGCGTTCAGGTAGCGGTTAAATCCGCGATAAAACAGGCTGAAGCCCTTCAAAAATCCCTCGTTATTTTCTTCGGCATACTGCTCGAGTTTGTCACAGTACTGGACCATTTTGTTGTTGTCAGCGACAACATTCTGCTCAATGATAGACATCCATTCGTGGATATGATCGGGATATTTCTTCACTGGCATGTATCATCACTCCTCGCCGAATTAAAATTTGGATACATATTTAAATTATTATACCATTCTGTGACTGTTTTGTAAACATTTCTTAATTGATTATATTTAGATCGAACCTATAAAAAGAAACGACCCGCCTTTCGGCGGGCCGTGCTGTATTAAGAAATAATATGCGCGCGGCGCAGGGGAGCTTTTAATGCAAGATATAGTAACGCTGCACAAATCACTGCAAGTGCAGCGTTTGCAAGAGATACAGGGAGTTTCAGTGTAAGTGTTTCTGCAATGGCAACCGGCAGGGTAAAGCCTTTCAGCATAACACCGGAGATAATGTTTTTTGTAATATAGAGAATGACATATACAATTGAACCGGCGGCGCCGGCGATCCATATTCTCGCTTTATCTCCAGCGATGCGGAAATACCGCATTACAAGACCTGCGGTAAATGCCATAAGGAATTTATTGATAAAGGTGATATAAAATTCGGGTGCCCATGCGGGATCTGTCAGATCTACCAACGCATTGCCGATACCGGCGGAGAGTCCGCCTACAAAGGGACCGAACAGAGCAGAACCGAGAATGCACATAGTATTGCCCAGGGAAAGCGCTGTCTTTCCAAGAGGGGTGGGGATGGGAATGCTTGCGAATTTGGTCAACACAAATACGCAGGCTGCCAAAACACCTACGAGTGTGATATTTCGGATCGTGAAAAATTTTTGATTCTTCATAGTAGACACCTGACTTTCTTTTCTTGACAATCGATAAATTATCGTGTACCTTGATTATACAAGAAACTGGCACTATTAAAACTGTCAGTTTACGAAATGTTTATGGTATCAGATGGAGATATCTATGCTGGAAATCAATCTTATATACGACAGTGAGCAGGCATTGTACCTGCAGATCTATCAAGGAATTGCATCACAGATCCGCAGCGGACAGCTACTTCCGGGGGTCAGGCTTCCCGGAAAAAGAAGTCTCGCCTTGCAGCTTGGTGTTGCGGTAAATACGGTAGATACCGCCTATCAGATGTTAGCGGCGGAGGGGTATGTGGAGAGCCGCATGCGCAGTGGATTTTTTATTCTGCCGTATACCGATACCTTAGCCGAGAATGCTGCATGTACTCTTCAGGCAAGTCAGACTGAATCGGCGGAGAAGTTTCGTTTCGATCTGTCGACAGGTTCGGTGGATACCGCGCTGTTTCCGTTTCGCACCTGGGGTAGAATACAAAAGGAACTGCTGTACAATGGGGAAGATCTGCTGTTTCACGGGCATCGCAGCGGTGATGAAAACCTTCGTATTGCGATTGCTGAATACTTACGAGCCTATAGGGGAGTGAAATGCGATGCTGAGCAAATTATTGTAGGTGCCGGAATGGAGTATCTATTGGGTCTTGTTGCGCAGCTTTTTCATGGCAGTTCGGCTGCGGTGGAAAATCCCGGGTATCTGCGATCGAGAACGATCCTTGAGAACTGTGGAGTCAGCTGCCGCTATGTAGACATCGATGATAGCGGTTTGTCTCTGGATGGGTTGGCGGAAAGCGGAGCCAATCTCTGTTATGTAACGCCAAGTCATCATTTCCCTACCGGCGTAACGATGCCTTACGGACGGCGTGCGCAACTGCTGCACTGGGCGGCAGAAAAGGAGGACCGCTACATTATTGAGGATGATTATGACGCTGAATTTCGCTTTGATATGCGTCCCATTCCCAGCTTGCAGGGAATGGGTGGTGAAAATGGGCCTGTGATCTATCTCTGTACTTTTTCAAAAAGTCTTGCTCCGGGGATACGCATTGCCTGCATGGTTCTGCCTGCATCGCTTCTTCACCGCTGGAAGGCGAAATTCGGCAGCTATGCCAACACGGTAAGCCGCTTTGAGCAGCAGACCCTAAGCAGATTTTTGAATGACGGTTACTTTACCCGACATCTGGCTCGTATGCGAAAGTCATACAAGAGCAGAATGGAGCAGTTGTGCTCGTCTCTGGAAGATTGTTTTGGAAAGGAAAATATTACCTTGCAGGGAAGACACACCGGCCTTCATCTGCTGCTCACGCTCCATGGAGCGGCAGGGGAGCGGACGATGGTCGAATCTGCACTGAGAGAAGGTGTAAAGCTGCGCGGCTTAAGTGAGTACTATATGGACAAGCAGGAACTTTGTCCGCCTAATACAGTGATCATCGGCTACGCTTCCGTAGCTGACAGCGATATTCCCGAACTGACGAAGGCTCTGCTGCGAGCGTGGATCAAATAATCGATACTTAGCAAAGGAGTGTGAACAATATGGCGTTGTTTGAAGAAATTCCCGGGTTAATCGAGTTGGAGCAGTCGGGGCGCTGGGATGAAGCAGTTGATCTGCTGTATCGATACTGGCAGGATGATAAAAATAGTGTCCAAAAACTTTGCAGAATTCTGTTTGAATGTTGGAGCGTTTTGATTGATCCTAACGCTGATATACAGCTGAAGCCACATTTAGCAGCGTATCGGGAGAAATTGATAGAGGTTATTCGGTATGGTGAGGAGCATTTTGCTTCAGATCCGCTGTTTCTTTGGGGCGCAGGATATTGTATTACACTGTTCCCGTACTTGTTCTACCGTGCTGATGAAGGGGATATGTACGGTTTCTGGGAGGAAAAGGGAAAGAAAATGCTCCGATATGCAACGGAGATCGAGCCGGATAATTTGATCGCGAGAGTGTTTTATTATGGCTGTGGTTCCGATCATGCGGATTATTTGCGGACAAGGGTTCAACTGGCGCCGCATTTGGATGAATTGTTGCCCGGTACATCCGCTATTGAATTATATTTCAAAGAAATGCTGACAATCAACGATCAACATGCAGATCAGACATCATGATCGCAAAAAAGGGACTGCCGCGGAAATTTGTTCCGGGCAGTCCCTTTTGATGTTTGTTGAATTAGCGATACAGGGGATACTTGTCAGTAATAGCCTTGACCTTGGCGCAAACTTCCTCTACAGCTGCTTCGCGCTTGCTGACCAGCAGGTCGATGCACTCGGCAACGACCTCCATATCAGCAGGCTGCAGACCACGTGCAGCGCAGGCTGCGCTGCCCAGACGGATGCCGTTGGGGTTGTTGGCGCCGGCGGTATCATAGGGAATGGAGTTCTTGTTGCAGGTCAGGTGACCCTTGTCCATCAGCTCTTCCAGCTCGCGGCCGGTGATGCCCTTGTTGCGCAGATCCACCAGCATCATGTGGTTGTCGGTACCATTGGAGACCAGCTTGAAGCCACGGTTCATCAGACCGTTTGCCAGAGCCTGAGCGTTGTCCAGGATCAGCTGAGCATACTGCTTGTACTCGGGCTGCAGCACTTCGCCAAGAACAACAGCCTTGGCAGCGATGACATGCATCAGGGGGCCGCCCTGAATGCCGGGGAACACCCAGCGGTTGAGCTTGTGCTCGGTAGCGAACTCGGTGGTAGACATGATCATACCGCCGCGGGGACCGCGCAGGGTTTTGTGGGTGGTAGTGGTTGCCACATCCACATAGGGGAAAGGACTGGGATGCAGACCTGCTGCAACCAGACCGGCAATGTGAGCGATATCGCTCATGAGGTATGCACCGCACTTGTCAGCGATCTCACGGAAACGCTTGAAGTCGATGATACGGGGATATGCGCTGGCGCCGCAGATGATCAGCTTGGGCTTGTGCTCCATAGCGAGACGCTCGACCTCGTCGTAGTCGATGTAGCCTTCCTCGGTAACACCGTAGGGAACGATATTGTACAGCTGACCGGAGAAGTTCACGGGGCTGCCGTGGGTCAGATGACCGCCGTGAGCCAGGTTCATACCCATCAGGGTGTCGCCGGGCTGCAGCAGGGCCATCTCAACAGCCATGTTGGCCTGAGCGCCGGAGTGGGGCTGAACGTTTACATAGGAGCAGCCAAAGATCTTCTTGGCGCGCTCAATAGCAATGCTCTCAACAACGTCGACCTGCTCGCAGCCGCCGTAGTAGCGGGCACCGGGATAACCTTCGGCGTACTTGTTGGTCAGAGCAGTACCCTGAGCCATCTGAACAGTCTTGCTGGCAAAGTTCTCGGAAGCGATCAGCTCAATGTGGGCCTCCTGGCGATCGATCTCGCCCTGAATAGCAGCGGCGATCTCGGGATCCTGCTGCTTGATGAAATCCAATTCGAAAGACATAGCGGTTTCTCCTTTAAATATGAAGATTGTATATTGCACAATATAATTTGTGCAGTTTCTTACGCGGCATATTATATCATTTGATAAAAGAACTGTCTAATGGTGTAAAACACATAATTTATCGAATATTTGAACAGTTTTTGTATAAACAGCACAATCGTGCATATTTATAAAAGAAGACCGCATAATAATAATATTAATACAATACGAATTGTGTGGAGGTTTTCCATTTTTAACTTGAAATACGGCGAGGAGTACAGTATACTATATTTTATCTTATTATGTCTTTCAGGAGGCGCTATGAGTACAGTTATCACATCTATTGACCGCGGGTCATCCGCTGAGCGCGCCGGTATCCGTGTGGGTGAGCGGCTGATTTCTATCAATGCGCATCCTGTGGAAGATGTTTTGGATTATCGCTATTTTGGCTATGATGGCGACCCTGAAGTTGAACTTGAAGCAGAGAACGGTCATCGCCGCAAGGTTCGGGTGAAAAAGGACGAGGGCGATGAACTGGGCTTGAACTTCGATACTTACCTGATGGACGAGCCCAGACCCTGCAGCAACCATTGCCTGTTCTGCTTTGTGGACCAGATGGCACCCGGATGTCGGGAGACCCTGTATTTTAAGGATGATGATGCCCGACTCAGCTTTCTGATGGGCAATTACATTACTCTCACTAATTTATCTGAGCGAGAGGCACAGCGAATCATTGATCTTCGAATCAGCCCGATCAATGTGTCCGTTCACGCAACCGATCCCAAGCTTCGCAGTACCCTGCTCGGTAATAAGGCGGGTGCGACCAGTCTTGAATATATGAAGGCCTTTGGCGAGGCAGGCATATGCATGAATGGACAGATCGTTCTTTGCCCCGGGTATAATGACGGTGAGCAGCTGCAGCGTACCATGGAGGACATGGCTGAGTGGGGCTTTGCCAGCTGCAGTATTGTTCCTGTTGGACTTACTAAGTATCGTGAAAAGCTTTCGAAGCTTCGTCCTGTTACAAAAGAAGAAGCCTGTGCTGTGATCGACCGGGTGAATGCTTTTGGCGAGAAATGTCTGGAGACCTACGGTTCCAGAATGTTCTATTGCTCGGACGAGCTTTATATCCGCGCCGAGCGCGAATTGCCCGATGAGGAATACTATGAGGGCTATGTACAAATTGAAAATGGAGTGGGTATGCTTCGCAGCCTTATCGAGGAATTTGAGGCCGGTCTCCGGATGGAGGACGAAAAAGCGGATGCAACGCCCTTTACCATAGCAACAGGTGTCAGCGCACAGCCTTATCTGCAGCAGCTTCTGAACAATGCTGCCGACAAGCTTGGTGTCCGCGGCAAGGTGGTGGCCATCAAAAATGATTTCTTTGGTCATACCATTGATGTGGCGGGCCTTATCACCGGCCGGGATCTGATCGCACAGTTGAAAGACTGTGAGCTCGGTGAGCGTTTGCTGATTCCTGTTAATATGCTGCGCCACGGCGGCGATGTGTTTCTTGACGATCTGCGCGTATGCGATGTGGAAGCTGCGCTGGGCATTTCGGTAACTGTGGTGGAGCAGGACGGCTTTGATCTTCTCGATGCCATGCTGGACAGAAAGTAAGCACAAAGCGTTCTTAAGAAGAACGAAGCTGATTTCGTGAAAACGAAAGGAGATAATAATAATGGCAAAACCTGTTGTTGCAATTGTTGGACGCCCCAATGTGGGTAAGTCCATGCTGTTTAATAAGTTGATCGGTCGGCGTGTCTCCATTGTGGAGGATACCCCCGGTGTGACCCGTGACCGAATTTACGGCGAGACCGATTGGAACGGACGTAAGTTTACTCTGATCGATACCGGCGGTATTGAGCCTCGTACTGACAACGAGATCCTGGCGTTCATGCGCGATCAGGCAAATATCGCCATCAGCCACGCTGATGTGATCGTTTTCCTTACTGATATCAAGACCGGACTTACAGCATCCGATCAGGAAGTGGCAAATATGCTGCTGAGGAGCGGCAAGCCCATTGTCCTTGCTGTCAATAAGATGGACAGTGTCGGCCGTGTGGATCCTGATTACTATGAGTTCTATAATCTCGGTATGGGCGATCCTATCGCCGTTTCCGCTGTCCACGGCCATGGTACCGGTGATCTGCTGGATGCCTGTGTCTCCTATTTCCCTCCAGAGGAGGAAGAAGAGGAAGAAGAGGAGTACTTGCAGGTGGCTATTATCGGTAAGCCCAATGTTGGTAAATCTTCTTTGACCAATCGCATTCTCGGTCAGGAACGTACCATTGTCAGTAATGTGGCAGGTACCACTCGCGATGCCATCGACTCTGTTTTTGAGAACGAGACCGGTAAGTATGTGTTTATTGATACTGCCGGTATGCGCAAGAAGTCCAGAATCGAGGAAGGGATTGAGCACTACAGTGTTCTTCGCTCCCAGATGGCCATCGAGCGCGCGGATGTATGCCTGATTTTGATCGATGCGCAGGAAGGCGTAACCGAGCAGGACACCAAGGTGGCAGGTCTTGCCCATGAAGCGGGCAAAGCATGTATTATTGTCGTCAATAAGTGGGATCTTATTGAAAAGGACGGCAAGACCATGGACAAGATGCGTGAGGATATCCGCCGCGATCTCAGTTTTATGACCTATGCCCCCATTCTGTTTATTTCCGCAGCGACCGGTCAACGTGTGGATCGCTTGTTTGAATTGATCCAGTATGTGAATAATCAGGCAACCACCCGTATTACCACCGGTATGCTCAACAATGTTTTGGCTGATGCGCAGACCCGTGTGCAGCCTCCTGCAGATAGAGGCCGCCGTTTGAAGATCTACTATATGACACAGACCGGTATCAAGCCTCCGCACTTTGTGTGCTTCTGCAATGATGCAAGGCTGTTCCACTTCTCCTATCAGCGCTATCTGGAGAATCAGCTTCGTAATGTGTTCGGTCTTGAAGGCACACCTGTTCGTTTGACTATTCGCCAGAAGGGCGACAAGGAGGACTAATTCCGTGGTCGAGAGTATTAAGCTGTTTTTTGCGGAGTCTGCTGTTATGATCGCGCTCTCTGCGATCATTGCCTATTTTTGCGGTTGCATCAATGGTGCCATCCTAATTTCAAAAAGTTTTCTTAATGAGGATGTTCGCACCCGTGGAAGCGGTAATGCCGGACTCACCAATTTCTATCGCAATTACGGCCCGAAATACGCAGCGCTTGTCCTTGCGCTGGATGCGCTAAAGATGGTTGCCGCGATCGTGATCACCTGCCTGCTGATCAATTGGGAGCCGGAAGCACGGCTTTGGGGTGCGCTGTTCTGTGTGCTGGGACATATTTTCCCCGTTACCTACAAGTTCAAGGGCGGTAAGGGTGTTCTTTCGGGAGCTGCGCTGCTCTTTATGCTGGATTGGCGTATTGGCCTGATCTGTCTCGGTGTATTTGTGATCCTTGTTGCCATGACCCGATATGTCTCTTTGGGATCTGTGGTGACGGCAGTGCTGGCTCCGATCATGTTCCACCTGTTTTTCCCCAGTCAGTGGTTCGGCCTTCTGCTGATCATTATTACAGCATCGCTTTTGGTCTGGTCTCATAGAAGTAATATTGTAAGACTTCTGACCGGTAAGGAGAGTAAATTCAGCTTTAAGAGACAGGAAGGCAGCAAATGATGAAAATCACAGTTATGGGAAGCGGTGCATGGGGCACTGCGCTTGCCATCGTTCTTGCGGATAACAGCCACGATGTGACACTTTGGACCTACAAGAAGGAACAAGCTGAAGAAATGCGTGCTACGGGATATAATCCCAGACTGCAGGGCGTTGAACTTCCGACAACTCTTGGCATTGCTGATAATCTTGCAACTGTTGCTGAAAGTGATATGATCGTGTTGGCCACGCCGTCCTTTGCGGTTCGTGAAACAGCAAAGATGATCGCTCCTTTGGTGCGCGATGATGTTATTATTGTCACTGTGTCCAAGGGTGTGGAGCGTGATACCGCACTGAGTATGTCGCAGATCATTGAGCAGGAAATGAAAGGAAAGGGAAGCGTTGTGGCGCTTTCCGGTCCGTCTCACGCCGAAGAAGTCGGCAGACGTGTTCCTACTGGTTGCGTGGCGGCATCCAATGATATTAAGGCAGCTCTTGTAACGCAGGATGCCTTTATGAACAATGCATTTCGAGTTTATACCAATTCTGATATCGTTGGCGTTGAATTGGCAGCTGCATTGAAGAATGTTTTGGCCCTCTCGTGCGGCATCAGTGACGGATTGGGATTGGGCGACAATACCAAAGCACTCCTGATGACTCGCGGTATGACCGAAATGGCACGCCTCGGAGTTGCGCTCGGCGGACATAAAGAGACGTTTGCAGGTTTGAGTGGAATGGGTGACTTGATCGTTACCTGTACTTCGATGCATTCCCGCAACCGCCGCTGCGGCATTCTGATCGGTCAGGGAAAGTCTGTGCCTGAAGCGATCCGTGAGGTCGGAGCGACGGTTGAGGGTTATTATGCAGCATTCAGTGCTCGGCAGTTGGCGAAGAAAATGGGAGTTGAAATGCCCATCTGCGAGTGTGCCTATCAGATCCTTTATGAAAATCAGCCTGTTGGTAAGGTCGTTGAACAGTTGATGGGGCGCGGCAAACGGTGTGAGGAAGAAGAAAGCTGGATCCAGGTATAAATTCTTTTTCTTGATAAAGAATTTTGCTTGCAAATAGCTGAGAATGAGATATAATATAGGTAGGGCACGTTACCATTTGTATTTTATGAGGTGATAGTATGGAGAACACGAAGAAAAAGCTCATTCTAGCCATCATTCAGGGTGATGATTATGCCGATACGGTTGATGAATTGAATCAGAAGGGTTTTTTTGCAACGATTCTCAGTTCTACCGGCGGCTTCCTGAAGAAAAAGAGTGTTACGGTCATGATCGGTGTTGAGGAAGAGAAGGTACAGACCGTTCTTGATATTCTTAAGCAGTGCGCCGGTCGTCGCCAGCAGCTCACATACTCCGATGTGTCCATGTCCACCGGTGTTCACGGCCCGCAGATCCCCATGGTTCCTGTGCCTGTGAACGTAGGCGGTGTAGTTGTATTTATTATGGATCTGAACGATCTGCAGAAATTCTAATCAGTACTTATAAAAGCATCCGAAGTTTTTCTTCGGATGCTTTTCTTTTTGGAAAGCTGTCGGCATATATTGATGCGAAGGAGGGATCAAAGTGGAAAAGTCCTTTGCAATACTGGGTGGTGATATGCGGCAGGTTCATCTCGCTCAGCTTTTGATCGAAGACGGTCATTCAGTTGTGACGTGTGGTCTTGAGAAAGGCGGAGCGCCGTGCCCGGTTTCATCTGATAAGGCTCTTCGGTCTGACATATTGGTGCTGCCGTTGCCTGTCTGCCGAAATGGAGCGTTACATACACCGCTGTGCGATGCATCCCTGAGTATGGAAACTGTTTTTGGTTCGACAGATGAAAGTAAGATCTTGCTGGGTGGAATGATCCGTTCAATCCCTGAACCATTTCGTGAGGAACGAAAATATGAAATTATAGACTACTTTGAACGTGAGGAGCTGCAGATATTAAATGCTGTTTCTACTGCAGAGGGCGCAATTATGTATGCTATGCGAGAAACGGTATCTGTGTTGCAAGGGAGAACTTGTCTGGTAGTAGGTTTTGGACGGATCGGGAAATTGCTGGCACACCGTCTTCGTGCGCTGGGAGCTAAGGTGTCCGTTGCCGCTAGAAAGACCAGTGACCTTGCATGGATCGAGGCATACGGATATCATCCGCTTGATATTTCACAGATGAAAGATAAACTGTATCCCTTTGAGGTGATCTTTAATACGGTCCCGGTCGTTTTGTTTGATAAAAATGTTCTTGATGAAGTCAGACGGGATGCGCTGCTGATGGAACTTGCATCTCTGCCCGGTGGATTTGATTGTAATGCTGTAAAGGAACTAGGCTTGCGGTACATTGCTAAAAGAGGGCTGCCTGGGGAAGTTGCGCCAAAAAGTGCCGCGTGCGTTATTAAGGACATGATGTATTGTATTTTAAAAGAGCGAGGTGTTGTTTTTTGAAAAGGGAAAGGGTTGGTTTTGCTCTCTGTGGTTCGTTTTGTACGCATAGTGAGGTGCTGAAAGCATTGGAAACCATCTGCGCCGAATATGAAACCGTAATTCCCATTATTTCGGAATCCTGCGCGGTGACGGATACACGGTTCGGTACTGCAGAGTCACTGCGCAGTGCTTTGGAGCGGTTGACCGGAAATAAGGTGATCTCCTGCGTAGCATCGGCTGAACCAATTGGCCCCAAAAAACTGCTGGATGTACTGGTCATTGCGCCTTGTACCGGAAATACACTGGGTAAGCTTGCGAATGGTATAACAGATTCAGCTGTGACTATGGCAGCAAAAGCACATCTGCGAAATGATCGTCCTGTAGTATTGGGGATCGCAACGAATGACGGCCTAAGTGGATCCGCCGCGAATATCGGCACCTTGTTGGCGAGGAAAAACTTCTATTTTGTCCCCTTTGGGCAGGATGACGCACAGGGGAAACCGTGTTCTCTGGTTGCAGATTTTACCATGTTGAATGAAACTGTTGAAGCAGCATTGCTTGACAGGCAGATCCAACCGTTGCTATGCGTATAATGAAAGCCCCGAAGCCGATCGGCTTCGGGGCTTTCATTATACGCATAGCAACGGTTGGATCTGCCTGTCAAGCAATGCTGCTTCAACAG
>JAZLEB010000071.1:0-8632 GCA_045615065.1 Candidatus Pelethomonas sp.
CATCATTCAGCAGGGCATAATAGCCAACCACTCCGGCTGCGATCACGCAGACGAGCAGGGCTATGTAAAAGCCCATGCCGCCGAAGATGGAGACAGCCTGCCGCTTGCCTCTCTTGTCCATTCTTCTGTTCCTTTCCCTTACTTGGATTAGAAGTGAAAAACACCTCTGAGCACATTGTGTGCGCTCAGAGGTGTTTTTATACAGGACAGGTAATTCTAAATTTACTTTGCCTGAGTCTCGCAGTACATGCAGCGGTACACGCGCTTCTCCCGGTCGGTCAGCTTAAAGACCTGCTGCAGCTCCTGTTCCACAGAGGTGATGCAGCGGGGATTCTTGCAGCGGATCACATTGGTGATGGTCTCGGGCAGCTTCAGCTGGCGCTTCTCAACAGACTCGCCGTCGCGAATGATGTTCACAGTGATGTTAGGGTCCACAAAGCCCACCAGATCCCAGTCAACCTCCATCATGCCTTCGATCTTGATGATGTCCTTGCGGCCAAACTTGGTGGAGACCACATTCTGCAGCAGGGCGACAGCGTTGTCGCGCTCGCCCAGACCCAGAATGTTGTAAAGCTCCATACCCTTGCCTGCGGTGATATGGTCGATAACAATACCGTTCTTAATAGAATCAATAATCATTTCAGCTACCTCTTTCATTACTCGATCTCCAGAAGCTTCAGAATCAGTGCCATGCGGATATAGCGGCCATAGCGTGCCTGACGGAAGTAGGCGGCGCGGGGATCCTTGTCCACAGCAACGGAAATTTCATTGACACGGGGCAGGGGATGCATGATGGTAAGGTCGCTCTTGGCGGTACGCAGCTTCTCGGGGGTGAGGATGTAGCTGTCCTTCAGACGCAGATAGTCCTCTTCGTTGAAGAAGCGCTCCTTCTGCACACGGGTCATGTACAGAATATCCAGCTCGGGCATGGCGGCCTCCAGGTCGGTGGTCTCCACATAGTTTATGCCGTTTTTCTCGATGATATCGGTCTTCACATGCTCGGGCAGCTTCAGCTCATCGGGGGAGATGGCAACGATCTTGATGCCCTCGTAGCGGCTCATGGCGCTGATGAGGGAGTGAACGGTGCGGCCGAACTTCAGGTCGCCGCACACGCCGACGGTCAGATTGTTGAAGCGGCCTTTCTCGTGGTGGATAGTCAGAAGGTCGGTGAGAGTCTGGGTGGGGTGGTTGTGACCGCCGTCACCTGCGTTGATAATGGGGATCTGAGTGTTCATGGAAGCCACCAGAGGCGCGCCCCCCTTGGGGTGGCGCATGGCGATGATGTCGGCGTAGCAGTTGACGGTCTGAATGGTGTCAGCCACGCTCTCGCCCTTGGCGGCAGAGGAACTGCTTGCCTCGGAGAAACCCAACACCTGACCGCCAAGGCTCAGCATGGCGGACTCAAAGCTCAGACGGGTGCGGGTGGAGGGCTCAAAGAACAGGGTGGCCAGAATCTTGCCGTCACACTTGTGGGCGTACTTGGCGGGATTGTTGTTGATATCGGGGCCAACGGCTACCATTTCATCAATTTCCTGAGTGGTCAGTTCCAGAATATCGATCAAACTTCTCATTACTTTGCTCCTCCGATCCAGCTTTCGTCAGAAGGATTATTGCGGAACGCGATCAGGCGGGCAATATCCTCGCTCTTGATGTAGTTCTCATCGGCAGCAACCTGTGCGATGATGTCGAAATTGGTCAGGCTCACATTCTTTACATTAGCCTCGGCAAGACGCTCAAGGCCCTTCTTCATGCCGTAGGTGAAAATGCTTACAACACCCAGCACCTCGGCGCCTGCCTCACGCAGAACGTTGACCACCTCGATACAGCTTCCGCCGGTGGAGATCAGATCTTCCACAACAACGACCTTCTGCCCCTTCTCCAGCTTGCCTTCGATCTGATTCTGACGGCCGTGATCCTTGCTGCCGGAGCGGACATAGCCCATGGGCAGACCCATGATGTGACCGACGATAGCGGCGTGGGCGATACCGGCGGTGGAAGTGCCCATCAGCACCTCAACCTCGGGATACTCGCGGCGGATGACCTCGGCCAAAGAGTTTTCCACGTCGTTACGAACCTTGACGGAGGTAAGTGTCAGGCGGTTGTCGCAGTATACGGGACTCTTGATGCCGCTGGCCCAGGTAAAGGGTTCCTCGGGGCGGAAAAAGACTGCTTTAATGGAGAGCAGATCTTTTGCGATCAGGTTCTGGATCTTGTCCATGGGTAATTTCTCCTTTATATCTGAATTTTAATTAAACAACAAATTACGAAGTTCCTGCATATCTGCGGCAATGAAGTCCGAGCCGCAGGCCTCGTGTTCGGCGCGGTCGCCGTAGCCAAACAGCACGCCGATGCAGGGAAGGCATGCCTTGTGGGCACCTTCGGTATCGTGGAGGCGGTCGCCTACCATGATAACGCCGGAACGGTCGGTGATGCCGAGCCGTTTCAGCGCGTCCTCGATCACATCCACCTTGCCGTGTCCCTTCGGGGCATTCATGGGCGCGCCGCAGATCAGGTCGAAATACTGCGCAAGATCGAAGTGGCGGAGGATCTTTTCGGCAAACTCCTCCGGCTTCGAGGTGGCAAGGCTTACGGTGACACCCTGCCGTTTCAGGTCGGCAAGGAGATCCGCAATGCCATCGTAGGGTGTGTTTTCCGACCAGCCGGTCACGCGGTAGCGCTCGCGGTATTTCTCCACAGCCTTTTTGCAGTCCTCATCACTGAGTCCATAGAAATCGCTGAAGGAGTCCAGCAGGGGAGGGCCTATGAAATTTACAAGGGTATCGGGGTCTTCGACTTTGATGCCGAAATGCTCCAGCGCGTAGGCAACGGATCGGGTGATGCCCTCTTTGGGGTCGGTCACCGTACCGTCCAGATCGAAAAGAACGGTTGTATAGCGCATATCAGCCCACAAACTCAGCCACGCAGCGGCGGTAGGCGGCGACGGGATCTGCTGCCTGGGTGATGGGGCGGCCCACAACAATGTAGTCGGAACCGATCTCCTTTGCCTTGGCGGGGGTGGTCACGCGGACCTGATCGCCCACATCGCCGTCAGCAAAGCGGACACCGGGGGTGACGGTGACGAAGTCCTTGCCGCACTTTTCGTGCACCTTGCCTGCTTCCAGGGGAGAGCAGACCACGCCGGCAAGACCGGCCTCGGCGGCGCACTTTGCATAGTGCATGACGACCTCGTCCAGAGGCTTCTCAATGAGAAGATCGGCTTCCATGCGCTCCTGAGAGGTGGAAGTCAGCTGGGTGACGGCGATCAGCAGGGGACGGGTGCCGTCGGGACGGGTGAGACCCTCCAGAGCAGCTTCCATCATGGCCTTGGTGCCTGCGGCGTGGAGGTTGGTCATATCCACATCCAGCTCACGCAGAACGCTCATAGCCTTCTTGACGGTGTTGGGAATATCGTGGAGCTTCAGGTCCAGGAAGATCTTGTGGCCGCGCTGCTTGATCTCGCGGACGATGGCGGGACCCTCGGCGTAGTAGAGCTCCATGCCGATCTTCACGAAGGGCTTTTCCTCGGTAAACTGATCCAGAAAACCGAGGGTCTTTTCCTTGCTGTCAAAATCCAGTGCGATGATTACATCCTTACCCATTGTTGACTCCTCCTATAATATCTTTCAAATCTTTGATTCCATACTTTTCCATAACGCGGGGCAGATCGTTCACAATGTCGCGGCAGATGAAGGGATCCACCAAATTGGCAGCTCCGATCTCCACGGCGGTGGCACCCGCCAGCATCATTTCCAGAACATCCTCGGCGCAGCTGACACCGCCCATACCGATGACAGGCACCTTGACAGCGTTTGCCACCTGATAGACCATGCGGACGGCAACCGGGAAGATGGCGCTTCCGGAGAAGCCGCCCATCTTATTGGCAATGATAGGCTTGCGATTTTTCAGATTGATGCGCATACCCAAAAGGGTGTTGATCAGGCTGATGCCGTCCGCACCTGCGTCCTCGCAGGCCTTAGCGATGGACACGATGTCCGTCACATTAGGGGAGAGCTTCATATAGACCGGCTTGCTGGTAACAGCCTTGACCGCCTTCGTTACCTCGGCGGCGGCCTTGGGATCAACACCGAAGCTCATGCCGCCGTTGTGGACATTGGGGCAGGAGATGTTGACCTCCAGCCAGCCTACCTGATCTTCCTTGTCAAGCCTCTCGCAGGTGTAGGCGTAGTCCTCAATGGAGAAACCGCTGACGTTAGCCATAACCGGCTTATGGAAGCACTTCTTCAGCTTGGGGAGTTCCTCACTGATGACCCGGTCCACCCCGGGATTCTGCAGACCAACGGCGTTGATCATACCGGCGGTGCACTCAGCGATGCGGGGGGTGGGGTTGCCGAAGCGCTCGCCTTTCGTGGTTCCCTTGAAGGAGAAAGTGCCAAGGCAGTTGATATCGTAGAGCTCAGCGTACTCGTAGCCGTAGCCGAAGGTGCCGCTGGCAGGGATAATAGGGTTGTCCAGCTCAATGCCGGAGAGGGTCACTTTTGTGCTTACCATATAATTTCCTCCTTCTCCAGAACAGGACCGTCTTTGCAGATGCGCTTCTTGCCGTACTTGGTCTCGCAGCTGCAGCCCATACAGGCACCAAAGCCGCAGCCCATGCGCTCCTCGAAACTGAGGAGACCACTGGTCTTGGTGGCATTATAGATGGCCTTGAGCATAGGCTCCGGACCGCAGGTGCAGAAGTAATCGTAGGCTGCGGGCAGTGCGTCGGTAACAAAACCCTTTACGCCATGGCTTCCGTCCACAGTGGTGACGATGGTCTCGATGCCCAGTGCCTTGAACTTATCTTCATAGAACAGTTCCTCGCGCTTATTAAAGCCGAGAATGGCAACAGGTTTCTTTCCCGCGGCGAGAAGCGCCTTGGCAAGACCGTACATGGGCGGAACGCCCACACCGCCGCCGATGACCAGGGTGGTGTCGCCGCACTTGGAAACGTCAAAGCCGTTGCCAAGACCGGTGAGAACATCCAACCGGTCGCCCGCGGTCATGCGGCTCATCTGTGCCGTGCCTTTACCCACCACCTTGTAGATGATGGTGATACCCTTTTCGTCCCAATCGCACACAGAGATGGGGCGGCGCAGGAAGAGTCCTTCCAGCTTGATGTTGATAAACTGACCGGGCGCGGTAATGGCGCTCGTATCGCCCGCAAGGCGCATTTCGTAGACATCCGCCGTCAGGGGGCGGTTATGCTCAATGGTGTAAATTCCCTGTTTCATTTCGTTTCCTCCTGCCACACGATCTCGCCGCCGATCATGGTGAGCTTGCAGACACCCTGCAAGGTCATGCCGGTAAAGGGACTTGCTTTGCCCATGGACTTAAAGTCGGCGGGATCGACGGTGAATGTTTTTTCCAGATCAAACACAGTAAGGTCGGCAACTTCGCCCTCGGTGAGATCGGTTCCGTAACCAAAGCGGCGCATGGGCGCGTCGTGGAGCAGTTCGATAAGCCGCTGCAGGGTGATGATTCCGGTCTTCACCAGATGGGTGTAGCATACGGCAAAGGCGGTTTCGATGCCCACTACGCCCATGGCACTCTTTTCCAGTCCTTTGCCCTTTTCCTCCGCACTGTGGGGGGCGTGGTCGGTGGCGATCATGTCGATCGTGCCGTCCTTGATACCTTCGATCAGTGCCAGCCGATCCTCCTCGGAACGGATGGGAGGATTCATCTTGAAGCGGGCATCCTCCTGAAGATCCATGTCGTTGAATACCAGATAGTGGGGGCCGACCTCGCATGTGACGTTCACGCCCCGCTTTTTTGCCTCGCGGATCAGCTGCACACTCTCCTTGGTGGAGATGTGGCACACATGGTAGGCACAGCCGGTCTCCTCCACCAGCTGGAGGTCGCGCTTGATGGGACCCCACTCGCTCTCGGAGCAGATGCCCCGGTGACCGTGGAGCCGGGCATACTCGCCGTCGTGGATATAGCCGCCGCGCAGCAGGGAGTTGTCCTCGCAGTGGGCGGAGATGATTTTGTTCAGCTCCTTGGCGCGGTGCATGGCCTCGCGCATCATATCTTCGCTCTGCACACCCCTGCCGTCATCGGAAAAACCGGCGACATCCGCTGCCATGCCTTCAAGATCAGCCATCTCCTCGCCCTTCTCGCCTACTGTGATGGCACCGAAGGGATGGACATGGATGCAGGCATCCTTTTCGATGAGCCGAAGCTGCTCGTGAAGATGCTCCCGGCTGTCGGGAACCGGGTTTAAGTTCGGCATGGGGCACACATGGGCGTAGCCGCCCCGGGCGCAGGCCTGCGTTCCCGTGAGGATGGTCTCTTTATAAGAAAAACCCGGCTCTCGAAGATGAACATGAACATCAACGAAACCGGGAAAAACAGCACAATTATTCAAATCAACGACAGAAGTACCGGGGGTAGGCTCTACGTCCCGGTTAATGGAAACAATACGACCGTCACAAACGAAAATGTTCGCTGTGACCGGAGAACCGTTCTGATAAATCTTGGCATTCTTCAGAAAATACTTCACTGTCATACTCCTCTCCGAACCTGATTCCTATCAATATATTATACAGGTGCGCAGTGCACCTTGTCAACGATTTCTTGCCGTTTCCCGCGCCAAAGAGCGGTGGAAACGGCAGGGATATTTTGTGAAAATTTCCGGTGAGTCGTACAGTCTGCCGAGAAAGAAAACAGCGTGTACTTGCCTTGCGGGAAAAGATGCGGTACAATGAAAATACACACTCCATCAGAAACGGAGGGAACAGCAATGAAGAAGCTTTGGCTCGTTTCGGCACTTGTGCTGCTGTGCGCCTTTTTGTCGGGCTGTGCGGTCCTTGAAGCGCCGGGAGAGGATGTCGTTCTGGCGGACATCAACCGCTATTATCAGCACTGGGACGATAATCTGGCCGATAGTGAGAGAGAGATGACCCTGGGCAGCGCGGCGGCGGTCCACATACTGGAGCAGGAAGTGGACAGCCGCGATCAAACAGCCCGCATTCGCTGCCGCACACAGGTGCAGGCGGAGAATGGTACATTTTCCCGCAGCGATGTATGGGAGCATCTGTATTCCTATGATAAAAGCATCGGTATGTGGGAACTAAAGCATCGGATCTGCCTTGAGACCGAGTATGAGCTGCTCTCCGATCTGCCGGAAGAACTGTGCCTTGCGCTCCTGGGCGATGAATTGGGAGAGGGGCGAACCTTGGTATCCCTTGCCACAGACCGCACAGCGCTTAGTGCTATGGCGGTATATACTTATGAAACTGAGACAGCGCAGCTTGACTCCTACGGAAAAGTGACCCTGAATGCGGTGGTGGATGCCGCTTTCCGTTGGGACAGTGCCGCAGGCTGGCAGTATGAGGGCAGCGCCCTCAGCGAGAACAGTGAGTACCGGTGCGACCTGCGCTGCCATGTTGTGTATGATGGCAGCGATATGCTCTACACCGACCGGTTTAATATGGAATTTGACCTGGTGGTCATCGACAACATGGTGTGTATCGAAAACCTCTACTATCAGGGAAGCGTGTGCACACTGGGTGAGATGCACATTGGTAACGCCAACGTGGTTGCTGTTGATGACGGCGCGGGTGTGCAGATCGTGTTCGATTATGTCCGCGACGCGGAGTATGTGAGGCATGACAAAAACTACATCGACAGCGCCGAGTACAAGGCATTTTACAAGACCATTTCCGGTACCGGCACTGTAACAGTGCGGGAAGGGGACGATGGCGAGATCACCGCTCAGCTGTATCTGCCCGGATTTGTTGCCTGGCACAACGATCAGTGGAGCGATTTTGAGAGCGGAAAATTGCCCATCCAAAAGGTCGGGGAGAAAAACTGGAACAGACTCCCCTCCGATGAACTGCCCGCCCCCACACCGACTCCCACCATTCCCACGCCGGAGGTGGATATCGTTACCGGCGGTGAGGAACGTACTGCGGCCGGTGAGTGGACATTTACAGCACCGGAGGGCAGCGGTGTGAGCGGTAATATTGAGGCAAGGCTGGAGGAGAACAGGTTCTGCCTTGTATATTGCGCTCTTGACCTGATCACACTGCGCGATACTACAACCTACCGGGTGGTGGACGCCGTTTTCGATTTACCGACAGATCTTCTGAGCCGGATCGTTGCCGGTATGGGGAATATGCCGGAGATAGCGGTGGTGTATGATGCGGAGAGGGATATTCTCATCACATGTTTGGAAAAAGGCGTGTACATCTATTTTTCCCGCGTGGAAAGCGGTAATACCGGTGGAATCTATCAGCCGGAATAGTTGTACGGTACAGGAGGTATTGACAGTGAAGCAACGCCTTGCGGCACTTCTCGGCTGCATTGTATTTGTGCTGTCCCTCACAGGCTGCGCAAAGTATCGATCATCCGATTTTGTTGGGAAAACGTCGCGGGAGATCGTCAGCGAGTTCGGTGAGTTTGACTGCATCCTGATGCCTGCCGGAGAGGATGGACTGTACCGGAACTGCCGGTGCGGATACACGGTCCGGGAGCCGAGAAAAGGCTTTTTGGGCACTTCGCCGGAGATCCTGTTCTTTATCCTGTTCGATGAAAGCGGTGTGGCGGTTTCCTGCGAGGAGGGATCCCGCCCCGGCGGCTGAGCCGTCGCAATACGCGAAAAAACCCGACCTGTAAAACAGGTCTGGTTTTT
>JAZLEB010000072.1:0-4044 GCA_045615065.1 Candidatus Pelethomonas sp.
GTTGGCAAGAGTCTGCGCTTCAATACCCTGGCTGGCATCCACTACGAGAACAGCGCCTTCGCAGGCGGCAAGAGAGCGGCTGACCTCATAGTTAAAGTCGACATGACCGGGAGTGTCGATGAGGTTGAGTGTGTATGTCTCACCGTTTTCAGCCTTGTAGTCAAATGTTACGGCGCGCGCCTTGATTGTGATGCCGCGCTCCTTTTCCAGATCCATATTGTCCAGAAGCTGGCTCTCCATTTCACGCTCGCTTACCGCGTCGCATGCTTCCAGCAGACGGTCGGCCAGGGTGGACTTACCGTGGTCAATATGGGCGATAATACTGAAATTTCTGATATTTTCCTGCTTCATATATGATTTCCTTTGCTGAGTTTCTTAAATATCTTTGATTTGCTCGTCCACTGCGTGGAGTACCTGTGCCACAGACTGGCTCAGACCGGGATATTCCGCGTCGAGGGTCTGGGGATCCATAGCGGGAAACTTGTCCGCCAGATCCTTGCTCTGCATAGCACGGGCGTAACGAATGCGGCTTGTGGTCATACCGGCAGACACAGCATCCATATCAAAGGTTCGGGAGTCGGTGGAAAAATAGCTGTCATTTCCACCTGCCTGACGGTAGAACAGACGGTAGAGCTGATACAGCGCACCGGCGAGATAGGCGCCTGCGTGGGTCACCGCATCGCGGCTGCCCAGTTTGCCCAATTGGTCAAACAGCACACTTACCGCGTTCACAATCAGTTTCTTCTGCAGTTTTGCCATAATGCTGCCGCGCAGATTTTCTTTGCCTTCGGCGGCATCCACCAGCTCATCGGCTGCGATTACAGCGCCGTCGCGGTTAAGACTGCGGCCCAGCAGATAGTCTGCGGAGACACCGTAGTAATCGCAGGCCTTTACCACAAATTCAAGACCGGGCTCACGGGCACCGTTTTCATAATGACTCAGCAGCGCCTGACTGATCCCCAACTCACCGGCAGCCTTGCGCTGGCTGATGCCTTTTTCCTGACGGAGCAGGGCAAGGACCCGGGAAAAATTATCATTCATAATATATTCTCTCTTTCTTCAAGCAACACACAACTGTTAATAACAGGAAGTATAGTATATCAAACAGTATACTTGTTGTAAAGAAAAAATCAGCGAGTTACCGCTGATTTTTCAAATTATTTCTTGTTTTGTTCTTTACTTGTTCATATTTGTACACTACAATCGTAATCGAAACAATTCAGGAAATGAGGAATTAACTGTGCGTAATTTTTTCGCGAAACTGCAGAATGCTCTCTACCGCTTCATGTACGGCCGCAATGGTGCAGACCAACTGAATTCTGCGCTGCTGATCGTTTATCTTGCGGTGTGGATCCTTGGCGGGATTCTTGCGGCGGTGATCGACCACCCGATCGCTCACGCAGTGGTGAACATTCTGATGAGTGTATTGGCAGTAGTGATCTTCTGGCGTATGTTTTCTAAAAATCTTGCCAAGCGCCGTGGGGAGAATGCCAGATTTCTTGCGTGGTGGAATCCCATTAAGAACCGTTTTGTTAGTGCAAAGGCACGGCGTGCGGATAAGGATCACAAGTATTTTACCTGCAAGAACTGCAAGACCATCTGCCGCGTGCCTGTAGGCAAGGGGAAAATCGTGATCACCTGCCCTAAGTGCGGTGCTGAGATCAGCGCCCGCAGCTGATACCCATTCGCTCCAGCATATCGTTACGCTTGTTTTCGTCGCACAGGTATTTCCATGTGGCGGCGGGGACAAGCGTTTCTATTTCCGTGAGTTTTCCTTCCGCGGTAAGACGGCGGACTTCGGTGGCGCTTACAGCGCGTCCGCCTTTTTCAAGGCGGGGGAGTTCGGTGAACTGGATGCCGTGGTCGGGCAATGTCTGTGCCATAGCGGCATTATAAGCCGAAGTGGTGGGGCAGAAGGGCTCACTGCCTGCGAACCGGCGGGTGATGCCAAGTTCTTTTGCCGCGCGGCAGAAGACGGCAAGATCCAGTTCAGTCCACACCGCGCCGCTGCGGCTTTTATCCTTGAGAAAATAGTCGGGGAAGGTGGCGGAGGAGATGAGGTAGCGGTCGGTGTCGGTCACAATCACATTGCCGAGATCCGCGGTGGCTTCCTCAACGATGCGCTTGCGATCCGCCGCGCGGACGGCGCTCTTGTCCTCGCTGACGAGAAACAAATACAGGAGATCACACTGGGCAGCGGCCTGCTCGATAAGATATCGGTGTCCCAGCGTCATGGGATTGCAGTTCATGACCACTGCACCGACTGCCGTACCTGCACGGTTGCTTCGGACACGGTCTATCCAGGCGGAGAAGCCATCGCGCCGGTTTTCCATGAGCAGCACACTGTCGGTGCGGGCGATTTCATAAAACCCGATGCCGCCAAACTGAGCGGCATTTTCCGGTTTGGTGTAGAGGAACAGATGCCGCTTGCCCCGCTCCAGAGCTTCGCGCTTCAGCGCGGTCATCAGTGTTGCGGTGATGCCTTCACCCTGCAGAGAGGGGTCAACCGCCACACACTTGATCACATTTTCCTGTAGGGAGGCGCAGGCGGCGATGCGATCGTTCCCGTCCCGAATGGCGACAGTGTATTCGATGTCTTCGTCATAACTAAGACCCATACGGCCTAAGAATTCCTGCAGTTCCCGCAGGGCGTTGCCGCGAAAGGGACTTCCGGTTTGTTCATAGTACCCGTACAGCATGGCAGTTCTCCTTGAAAAGCTTTTTTATTATTTTATCATATGTGAAAAAGGAGTGCAATCAGCGGAGGAGATTTTTGCTTTCTGCTGTGTATGATAAACTCCCGTTTGTGTCATTGAAATCAAACAAGGCGTGCTGCAAAATTTTGCAGGACGCCTTGTTTATGGCTTTATTAATGTTCGCCCTTGAAGATCTTCAGAATATCATCGAAGGGATCTTCTTCTACCACGGGGGCGGCCTGCTGGCCGGTAAAGACATCGATGAAGTTTGTTCTGGGATCGGAGGAACCGGGCTCCTTCTGGGACTCGGTCTGAGGCTCGGCTGCTGCCTGCGCCTCGGCCTGCTTGGGCTTTTCATCAAAACCGGTGGCGATGACAGTGACACGGATCTCGTCCTCCATAGAGGGGTCAAAGGAGGCACCGAAGATAGTAACGGCATCGGGATGCACAGCGGCCTGCACAATGGATGCGGCCTGCTCCACTTCCTCGAGACCGATGTTGTCCATGGAACCGGTCACGTTGATGAGAACACCGCGGGCACCGTCGATAGAGGTTTCCAGCAGGGGGCTGGAGATCGCCATGCGGGCAGCCTCTTCGGCCTTGTTCTTGCCGGCAGAACGGCCAACGCCCATGTGGGCGAGACCTGCGTCCTTCATAACGGCGGAAACATCTGCAAAGTCCAGGTTAATAAAGCCGGTCTCACGGATCAGGTCGGAAATGGACTGAACGGCCTGACGCAGCACATCATCGGCAATTTCAAAAGCATTGGCGAAGGTGAGCTTCTGGTCGGTAGCCAGCTTCAGGCGGTCGTTGGGGATGATGACAAGGGAATCCACCTTGTCGCGCAGTTCCTCAATGCCGGCCAGTGCCTGCTTCATGCGGCGGGCACCCTCAAAAGAGAAGGGCTTCGTAACAACACCGACGGTGAGGATGCCCATTTCGCGGGCAGTTTCAGCCACAATGGGTGCCGCACCGGTGCCGGTGCCGCCGCCCATACCGGCGGTGATGAATACCATGTTGGTGTCTTCCAAAGCCTTGCTGATCTGACTGCGGCTCTCCTCAGCGCTCTTGCGGCCGATTTCGGGGTTAGCGCCTGCACCCATACCATGAGTCAGTTTTTCGCCGATCTGGATCTTATATCCTGCGCTGGAGCTGTCCAGCACCTGCTTGTCTGTATTTACCGCAACAAACTCAACGCCGCTCACACCGGAGCGAACCATGCGGTTGACAACGTTGTTTCCGCCGCCGCCAACACCGATCACTTTGATATTGACTACGCTGTCGGGCGCAGTTACCAATTCGAAAGCCATAATGATCCTCCTGCCAATCGTCTTATCCTGTGTATCTC
>JAZLEB010000073.1:0-6294 GCA_045615065.1 Candidatus Pelethomonas sp.
TCTTTTGACCCCCTCCCCCAGCGAGTGTTTTTCTTTGTTAACACAAAAAAGTCCTCCGTATGGTACGTACCATACGGAGGACTTTTTTACCAAATGAAAGGAATCAGCCTGAATTTCACTTTTCTCTGATAAGCAGTGTAACCGCTCAGTTCTGCAGCTAAAAGTTCTTCCTCACCCTTGATCCTTATAGCAATGATAAACGGATACGCAAGGAAAATTACAAACGAGATCAGGGATCCAAGCACAAGAGGGATCGCTAGAAACAGCAAAATTGTTGCGCTGTACATAGGATGGCGCACAATGCCGTACAGACCGGTGTCGATGACCTTCTGCCCCACCTGAACCTCCACTGTGCGGGAAAGATAGGTATTCTCCCGAAGCACCTCCGCATAGAGCACATATGCAATCAGGAATACCACCGCAGCACCAATCGAAATATTATCAGGCAATGTATGCCAACCAAAGCGGAAATTCAATCCGGCAACAATAAAACCGGCGACAAACATCAACCCGCTCAGCTTCAAAACCAGATTCTGCTCACCGCGCTTCTCTTTGGCATCCAACCGCTTTGCAAGGAGCGAGGGATTTTTGAGCATCATCACAATGCCTGCAGCAAACATGGGAACAAACAGAATTCCCATAAGAAGAAGCCCGTTCTTATAGCAAAAGGTTCCTGCCGGAAGGAAGATCAGGGCTCCTACCAGCAAAACGCCCAGCACAAACTTTACGATTGCCTGTATAAACAGTTTCAGTGTCATATCGGCGCCTCGATTCTCTTACACGCAGGCAATAAAGCGCATAAAGGCTGCCCTTCCCTCGTCGTTGCAACCGTAGACACCGGCATGCTCCAGCACCTTTGCGAAGATCTTACCAACCTCGTCGCGCAGGATACCCTGTGCATTTTCCTTTGTAAAGGAATACAACGCACGCAGTTGCCTGACCCAATGGCTGTGCTTGTACAGTTCGCTATCCTCAGCGATCTCACCACCGTTTACAAGCAGTTCTTCCAGCTGTGCAAGTTCACCCTTCAGACGGGCAGGCAGCACCGCAAGGCCCATCACTTCAATAAGACCGATATTTTCCTTCTTGATGTGGTGCAGTTCTGCATGAGGATGATACACGCCCAGAGGATGCTCCTCTGTAGTGATATTGTTTCTCAGAACCAGATCCAGCTCATATTTGCCATCCCGCACTCTGGCAATGGGGGTAATGGTATTGTGCGGTTCACCATTTGTTTCAGCAAAGATAAACGCAGCCTCATCCGTATAACCACGCCATGCACTAAGAATGCGGTCAGCCAAATCAACAAGACGGTCATCATTATCGCATCTGAGACGAATGACAGACATCGGCCACTTTACGATACCGGCTTCGACATCCTCAAAATCTTTAAAGCTGACGGTCTTCTCAATGGGCGCCTTTTCCATAGCAAAGGTGTAGTGGCCGCCCTGGAAATGATCGTGACTCAGGATGGAACCGCCAACAATAGGAAGATCTGCATTGCTGCCCACAAAATAGTGAGGGAACTGTTTCACGAAATCCAACAGCTTGCGGAAGGTCGCCCGCTCGATCTTCATAGGTGTATGCTCACCGTTGAACACAATGCAGTGCTCATTGTAATAGACATAGGGACTGTACTGGAAGAACCAGTTTTTATTATCGATCACAACGGGCATAATACGGTGATTCTGCCGCGCAGGATGATCAATGCGCCCAGCATATCCCTCATTATCGCGGCAGAGCAGACACTTGGGATAAGAACTCTGGGGTGCATTCTTGGCAGCCGCAATAGCACGAGGATCTTTTTCCGGCTTGGAAAGATTGATAGTAATGTCCAAATCGCCATACTGTGTAGAGGAAACCCACTTTACATCCTTTGCAATTCGGTAGCTGCGAATATAATCGGTTGCCTGACTAAACGCATAGTACCAATCCGTTGCCTCGCGTGGATCACGCTTATACAGATCAAGAAACTTCCCTCTCACTTCAGAGGGACGAGGGGTGAGAACACCCATCAATTTGGTATCCAGAAGATCTCGACTGACGACACCATCGTCGATAATTCCGCGCTCCACCGCGTCATCCAGGATTCGACGCAGAATATCCTCCAGAGGTTCCACATCATGCACCTCGCAGGATTGAACTTCATACAGACCAAGTGTTTCGGCGAGGCGGTTGATTGCCCAAACGCGGTCGCATTCCTCGATCAGTCCGTTTCGAACAGCATACTCAGCCAGCGCTACAATATCCTTAGAGATCATAGGTTCCCTCCTTATACCAGACGGGTACCGCCAACAGGACGGATACTCAGAACATGACATGCACCCTCGCCCAGGACACGATCCATTTCATATTTGAACGTGCCGAGCAGGTCCAAAGGAACATACGCCTGAATCGTACCGGCAAATCCGCCGCCGTGGACACGGCAGGCACCGCGACCTGCCAGCAGCTTTTCAGCCAGCATCAGCGCAAGCGCGACTTCCTGATTACGGGTATAACCTGCAGGAACAACATTCTGCAGACAGCGCCAGCTGGAAAGGCCGGACTCCTTAACGCAGGCAAGGAATGCATCAAAGTCACCGCGGTGCAGCGCTGCAACTTCCTCCTCTACCCTGCGGTTATCCTCATAAACATGGATCGCGCGAAGCACAGCACGATCTCCCGCCTTCTTGCGCAGTTCAGGGAGCGCAGCATAGAACTCACTCTCATCCACCTCTCGAAGAACACTCTTGTCGAAGTGGGCGCAGATCTCTTTCAATTCACCCGGAACAGCAGCGTATTCAGGAGTCAGATCAGAGTGGCTGGCGCCACTGTCAATAATGCACAGCGCATGACCGGTGGAAGCAAAGTCAAAGTCCACCCGCTCAACAATGGGTGCAGCCTTATCAGCAAAATCCACAGTGACCATAGCGCCGACAGAGGATGCCATCTGATCCAAGAGACCACTGGGCTTTCCGTAGTAGACATTTTCCGCATACTGACCGATCTGAGCGATCTGAATAGCGTCACACTTACCGTCAAAATACATTTCATTGACGATATTACCGAGTAGAACCTCATATGCCGCACTGGAGCTGAGGCCGCTGCCCTTCAAAACAGTGGATGTGGTATAAGCATCAAAACCATGCACCTTGCAGCCAAGCTGTGTAAATCGTGCAGCAACGCCGCGAACAATAGAATCAGAGTTGTCATATTCCTCTTCGCGAACAGAGAGGTCGGAGAGATCCACGGTATTCATATGGAAACCTTCGCTCTGAATACGAATCACATTGTCCTCGTTGGGAGCGACAACTGCAATAATATCAAGGTTAACACTGCCGGCCAGCACTTTTCCATGCTGATGGTCGGTGTGGTTTCCACCGATCTCCGTACGTCCGGGTGCGGAGAAAATCGCCACCTTTTCACGCTCACCGAAGGTAGTACGGAAACCTTCCAGCAAATGGCGGTAGCGCTCGATCTGCTTTTCCTTTTCCTGTACACCGTAGAGTCTGACGATGGCTTCTTCCAGTTTATCCTGATCCTTTACAGGAGAAAAAATATAATTCATACGTTCCTCCGTCAAAAATGTAGTAGCAGCTGCAAGCCCCGTTTCACAGGGCTTGCAGCTTTGTTCATGGAAACAAAGATCAGCCGGGAGGCCAGGTCATATCACGGCCTGCCAGCACATGGAAGTGCAGGTGAGGCACTGTCTGTCCGCCAGCTTCACCCACATTGGACACAACGCGATAACCGGCAGCAGCAAAGCCGAGCTCCTCAGCGAGCTTTGCGATCACACTGAAAATATGACCAACAACCGCGGAATTTTCGCTGTTCACAGCGGAGACAGAAGTGATATGTGCCTTGGGCACCACCAGAAAATGAGTGGGTGCCTGAGGATCAATATCATAAAATGCGTAGCAGAGATCATCCTCAAAGACCTTATTGCTGGGAATATCACCGGCAATGATCTTGCAGAACAAACAATCAGACATGTTATATTCCTCCCTGTTGATTACTGAGCCTTCTCGGCAACAAAACCGTCCAGCGCTGCCAGAGCATCATCCAACTTGAGAAGGTCGCTGCCGCCGCCCATTGCGCTGTCAGGCTTACCGCCGCCCTTACCGCCGCAGATGGGAGCAATCGTCTTAATGATGTCACCGGCCTTCACACCCTTTGCCACTGCATCCTTACCGCAGGCGGCCAGGAAGGTGATCTTACCCTCGCTGACTGCAGCGATCAGCGCGACCACGTTGGGTGCCTTGTCACGCAGGAAGTCGCCAAGCTTTCTCATATCATCGGCGGTAATACCGTCATGTGCCATAGAAATGACCTTCAGGCCAGCGATCTCCTTAGCGGAAAGCAGGAACTGGTCAGCCTGAGTCAGGAACTCCTTGGCCTTCATCTTCTCAATGGTCTGCTTGAGCTCACGAATCTCAGCGATCTGCTGCTCTGCCTTCGCAGTCAGCTCATTGGGCTTGGTCTTGAGCATATCAGCCAGCTGCAGCAGAGTGGTGTGGTTGCGATCGAGAATACCGAGCGTACCGAAACCGGTAGTAGCCTCAATACGGCGGACACCGGATGCAACGGAGAACTCGGAAACGATACGGAAGGGACCGGCCTTAGCGGTATTATCGAGGTGGGTACCGCCGCACAGTTCCACAGAGCAATCGCCCATGGTGACAACACGGACAGTATCACCGTACTTCTCACTGAACAACGCCATAGCGCCGCGCTTCTTTGCCTCCTCAATGGGAAGCTCTTCGGTAACGATGGTGGATCCATCCAGGATATACTCATTAACAAGCTTCTCAACCTTAGCGATCTCCTCGGCGGTCATAGCAGAGAAGTGAGTAAAGTCAAAGCGAAGCAGATCGGGCTCCACCAGAGAACCGGCCTGCTGGACATGATCACCCAAAACACTACGTAGTGCGGAGTGCAGCAGGTGAGTTGCGCTGTGGGCGCGGGAGACCGCCTTGCGGCGGTCAGCGTCCACAGTGACGGTGCAGATATCGCTGACCTTAAACTCACCGCTCTTCACCACGCCGTGGTGCAGGTACTTGCCGCCCTTGTTCTTCTGAACATCAGTAACGGTGAACAAATTGTCACCGCAGACAATGGTACCGTGGTCGCCCACCTGACCACCCATCTCAGCGTACATGGTGGTCTGATCCAGTACAAGAATGGCCTCTACACCAGAGACGATCTCCTGACGCAGTTCCTCACCGGCAACAATGGCAACGATCTTACCGTCGGTAACAGAGTTGGTATAGCCTACGAACTCGGTGGCGGGAACTTCCTTGCCGAACTCGATACCGGCCCAGCCCAGGTCGCCCAGTGCTTCACGAGCCTTGCGGGCGCGAACACGCTGCTCCTCCATAAGAGCCTTGAATGCATCCTGATCCACGCTCATGCTCTGCTCTTCCACCATCTCAACAGTCAGGTCGATGGGGAATCCGTAGGTGTCATACAGTTTGAATGCATCAGCACCGGAGAAGGTCTTTTCATTCTTATTCTTGTGCTCTTCCAGCATCTCGGCAAATATCTTCATGCCGCCGTCGATAGTCTTGGCGAAGCTCTCCTCCTCCAGCTTAATGATGCGGGTAATATAATCCTGCTTCTCACGCAGATCGGGATAAGCACACTCATTCTCATTGATAACGGTATCACAGACAGTGTACAGGAAGGGTTCGTTGACACCCAAGAGCTTACCGTGGCGGGCAGCGCGGCGCAGCAGACGGCGCAGCACATAGCCACGGCCCTCATTGCTGGGCAGAACACCGTCGCAGATCATCATGGTAGCGGAGCGGATATGGTCGGTGATAACACGCAGGGACACATCAGATGCAGCGCTCTGACCGTACTTGGCACCGGTAATCTCACTGACCTTGTTGGTGATGTTCATCACGGTGTCGACATCAAACAGGCTTGCCACATTCTGGCTCACGCAGGCAAGGCGTTCAAGACCCATACCGGTATCGATATTCTTCTGCTTGAGTTCAGTGTAGTTGCCCTGGCCGTCATTATCAAACTGGCTGAAAACATTGTTCCACACCTCGATAAAGCGGTCACACTCGCAGCCGACCTTGCAGTCGGGGCTGCCGCAGCCCCACTCCTCGCCGCGGTCATAGTAGAACTCAGAGCAGGGACCGCAAGGACCGGAGCCGTGCTCCCAGAAGTTATCCTTCTTGCCAAAGCGGAAGATACGCTCGGCAGGAATACCGATCTCCTTGTTCCAGATCTCAAAAGCCTCATCATCCTCTTCGTAAACGGAGGGATACAGACGGTTGGGATCCAGGCCGACCCACTCTTCCGATG
>JAZLEB010000074.1:0-7875 GCA_045615065.1 Candidatus Pelethomonas sp.
ATATATCGCGGCGTGGAGCAGTTGGCAGCTCGTCGGGCTCATAACCCGGAGGCCGCAGGTTCGAGTCCTGCCGCCGCAACCATAAAAACACCTGATTTCAAACGAAATCAGGTGTTTTTCTTAACTTTTTAGACTAATTCCATTTTGCCTGATGTGCGGTTGTCCGTTATTTGTCCGTTACGCCATCTTTTTTGATGGTTTTAAGAGGTCATCCATCATTTCTGCGGCGACGGCCTGTGCCGATTTGATAGCGTGGGCATAAATCTTTGTTGTGGTGCTTGCGTTGGCGTGTCCGAGCTGCGCCGCAACTGTTGTGACAGATACGCCATTGGAGATATTCAAGGTTGCGTTGGTATGGCGCAGACTGTGCAGATGGATTTTTGGTAGGTCTGTCTTTGCAATGAAGTCGTGAAACCACCCTGTCAGCGTGTCGGGGTGCATTGGGAGTCCGTCAACAGTGGTGAAAATCTTCCCGGTATCATTCCAGTTCTCACCATACGAAAGCCGCTGTTGAGCCTGCCAGACCCACAGGGAGCGCAGAGATCTGATAGCTGATGCAGGAACTTTTATAACACGATTGGAAGATTGATTTTTGGTTTCATCCTCAAATATGCCCCGATCTGCCAGATAGAGCGAGGAACGCTGAATACTGATAACATGATTTTCAAAATCAATATCAGACCAATGCAAGCCTAACAGCTCTCCCCTTCTCATTCCAGTAAACAAGAGGACTTCAACGGCGCACCGGTACTGAATAGGGGCGTTCTGGATCAGTTCAAGAAGTTGTATAGCCTGTTCGTCATCCAGATATTCAACGCTGGTTCTGCTGACCTTGGGCGGGTCTACACGCTCACAGGGATTTGATACAATGATCTGCCACTTCACCGCGCTGTGCATAATGGAGGACAGTAATCTGTGGTAGTGCTGAATGGTCTTTGCGGAAAGTGTCTTTCCTCCCCCTTCATCGGTGAAAGTGGTGTTAAAATTCAGATTTAGGACGGAGCAGATTTTTTCGGCGGAAGTGCGTTCAATGTTCTTCCCTTGGAAAATGCTTGTCAGAACAGTAACGCTCACGCCAGCTTTTTCAGCACACTGTGTTTTTGTCATGCCTTTTTTCTTTAACAGGGATTTCATATCCACAGTGCAATGCACTTTTGGGGAGATTTGCACAGTTGACAAATCCTTATAAAAGGACATCAGGTGAGCGGGTTTGATCTTGTCCATATACAGATGACCAATGGCGGGATTGATCCGCTTCATCAGTTCTCTATATCGGTCAATAGTTGTAGGTCGGAGCTGAATTTCTGCATAGTCAGTAAACCAACGCTCGGCGAAATCCTGAAACTTGATTCTGGAGTCTGCAACCTGTCCATTCCGCACCCGTTCTTCAAACAGTGCGGCTTGGTGCTGTGCTTCCTTCTCTGCTTTCTTTTCGGACATCCCTTCCGGTGGTGTCCATGTCATGGCCTTTTCTATCTGCCGCCCGTTAGTGGCGTACCCTGCATAGCAGCGGAACAGATAAGAATTACCACGCTTTTTTATTGTTGCCATACTATTCCCTTCCTCTTGTATTTCAAAGGGAACCCTGCTAAAATAACAGTGTCGGGCGTTATTGAAGGGTTCCCTTTGATGATGTCTACTATCTGGAAAGTCGCTGATTGCCGTCAGCGGCTTTCTTTTATTTTGACTGGAATTTTCCGGCCTTCTGTGCTCTTGCGCCCAGAATGAAACCGTAATCAAATGCGGTGCAAATAGCATCAAAGGGATCGCCGGACTGGAACATCTCATAGAGGGTTTTCATTTCGCTGCTGTCCAAATCATAGGCGGTGGGGATGAGGTTTTTTCCCTTAATAGTTTCGACAGTCTTTAACATATCTCTTTTCATTGGTTCTTGTCCTCCTTCTTGGTTTTCCTTTCTATTTTAATATATTCTCAATTATCCGACCCTTCGGGAATAGGGATGTTTGTTTCAATGCTATGCTTTAGGGCAGATAATTCAGCTTCTGGATTTGAGAAAATAGGAACTTTGCAGTTGAATAGGTCGCGGTAAATGCCCTCATATATATCTACAATATATGCTGCTTTGATGGGATTTTTAGAAATCTGCTTCATGATATCGGATAGGTATTGAGATGCACTGTACATTGCAACGGCTCTTTGTTCCTCGTGCTCTCTTTCGTTGCTGTAGAAATACTGTTTGTCATAAGAAGTAACACAGGGGATGTGCGCGAGGGCTTTGTAATTAGCGATTGCCCGGAGCAATGCCGGAAAATCATCTGAGGATAGAAGATCGTTCAAGACATCTCGTAACTCGTCAAACTGATTGTTGAGTTTTTTTAAGGTTTCGATTGCAGTAGCAGATAATCCCGTTTTTTCCCCTATTTGGATTGTTTCAATGTCCAAGCTTTGAATATCGGAACTCCCCATAAGATAATCCATTGTCACCTCCAGTTTGCAACAAGCACGCTGGAGATAATCGGCTTTTGGGACAACGCCATTTTTTACCCATCCATTGACCGCAGATTTTGAAACATCACAGGCTTTTGCAAGTTCTTCTTGATTGACATTTAACTCGGTCATTCTTTCACACAAACGCTTTTGCCAAATTGGGGCGGTTGCATTACATTCATCATAGAATTTTTTATATTTGCCCATATTATCAACCTCTCAGGTAAAGAAAAATGAATATTTGTATTATGGGTTAATCAAACTACCATTGTTCTGTCAATTTGTGACACAAGATAAAAGTAATGATAATATACCTATAAAGTTAAGTAAACGAAACGAAGAGACAAAATATTCTGTTTGCTTAACAATAGAGTACCATAAAGCACGATAAAATGCAAGAGAAAAATAAAAGAAAGGATAAATTTATGAACCAGACAGCAAAGGAAGCAAGAAATCAATACTACCGCGAATACCGCAAAGCGCACAAAGAGAGAGTTAAGGAGTATAACGCTCGGTACTGGGCAAAAAAAGCCGCCAAAGCTGCCAAGGCTGGTACAGAGTGTACAGAACAGGAAGAAAAGTTGTAAATAAGAATGATGTACGGAAAGGAGATGTAGCAAATGCCCACAATGGCGAAGATGACAAAAGCCGCCGAAATGAGCGGAGTTTCGTATAGCTGCCTGCGCCGATGGATTTTGGAGGGGAGGTTTACCGGGTACATCAAAACAGGCACGAATTACCTTATCAATATGGACAGGCTTTCTGAATTTTTGGAATGCAAAGGGAACGGTAAGGAGTGAAAAGAATTCGCTGATCTGGAGGATGGAAGATGAATGAGCAGGAGAAAGCACGGCGACACAATAAAGCCTTGGTTATCCGCAAGATCTGACTGCAAAGAGGGGCGTTTCATTCAATGCGGAAATAGCCTGTTACTCTCTAAGGAATTTCAATCATTAACAGCAGGAGCACAAATGATGTACTTATGTATGGCACTGGAAAGCGGCGGAAGAATGGATTTCACATTTCCGCAAGCAACAGCGAAAAAATACGGATTTCCGCCCGCGTCCATGCGCCGATATATCAAGGAACTTCAAGAAAAACACTTTATTTCTGTGCAGAGTATGGCAAATTTACGCCAACCAAATGAGTACAGTTTTTCGCTGGTCTGGAAACAGAATAACGCTACTTTAATTAAGCTACATACTGGCAATATATAGTATATCTATCTCATTTTGATACAACAAAAACAAGGAATTAAACTCACTGGATAACTCATTTTGATACAAGCAAAGGTGCAATTTCGGAGAAGCATATATCAAAATGAAGCAAGTTTGCAGGATAGCTTGTATCAATTTGAGATAGCGAAATGAAGAAAGGACGGGAAAAGATGATTGTTGAGTATTTACCGAAGGGTAAGGCGAACGCGATTTCTACGCACGATCTGGTACAGCTCACCGGGGTTCGTGATATTCGTGCGCTGCGCTCTGTCGTAGCAAAAGCACGGAATGCCGGGGAAGTCATTGCATCCAGCAGTGCCGGAGGATATTTCGTTCCCGCCGATAACATCGAGCTGGAAGAGTTTATCCGCACATTAGACAGCAAAGCGCGGTCGATCATGGTTGCATTACAGTCTGCGCGAAAAATGCTGAAGAATTCGGATGATTTCAACCAGATCAGGATTGAAGAAACGATCAGACAGGAGAAATGCCAATGACGCAAAAACAAACGGCATTTTTACAAGCCATGCTGAAAGAAAGCACCGTCAGCAAGGCCGCAGAAGCGGCGGGAATATCCAGAGAAACGGCGTACAGATATTTGAAGGACGCGGATTTTGTAGCTGAGCTGAACAAGCTGCGAACGGAATGCCTGAATGATACGGTTCGTTTTCTGCAAGGAAAGCTGACGCTGTGCAGTGAGCAGCTTATACGGATCATTGAAAGCGAAGATGCTGCGGATCAGGTCAAAATCAACGCCATCAATATGGTGTTTGCTAATTTCAGAACAATGTTTGAAACGGCAGAAGTTACGGCACGGCTGGAGCAGATCGAGCAGTATATGAGATCGGAGGATAACGGATGAAGGCGGACACCATAAAAAGGTTGATGAAGGCAGAACAGAAAGCGCCGGATATAGCGGATAAAAATATACGGAAGATCATCGAGAAAATGACCACCGACGAGCTGCGAGAATGTCTGGAAGATGATACCACAGCAGAACGATTTCAAGAGATTTGGAAGGCGGCGGCGCAGCGGTGAAGGTCAGTATATTACGGCGAATAGAAACGCTTGAAAAAAAGGTTGGGCAGGGATTAGAGCCACCAGAAATGATAATGATCTATTACGATGACAGTATAGATTATGGCTGGAAGGTTACAGAACATTATCCTTTGCATGAGGAGAAAAAGACCGACCGCCGAAAAACAAAGACCACTGTTTACGAGCGGTTGCAAGACTACTTCTTCCCAACTGACTTCAAAGGGCGTGTGATCCTCGAAACTTTTGCAAGTCCTGACCCAGCGATATACGGTAACCTGTTCTGCTTTGACATGGAAGAGCTGAGAGCGGGACAGCCGGGAGAAATCGCTATACAGTCTATATCCGATCCGGGGGACAGCATCGTAGTTCAGATTGATGCCTGTATAAAAAATTGACAACTATACGGCATTAAAAAATATATAACACAGAAAGGAAAACTACTTATGAATTTGGAAAGACACATTGACAATGCAACAGCGGCTTTTACTGCCGCATACAGCAAAGCGGATAGCTGGAGAACAGAGAAGGTCGCAGCCTTTGAGAAGTACCACAAGGACGCTCTCAGACTGACCAAGGAAGCTGCTGTTGAGGAAAATGCTCGGCTGGTTAAGTTGTATGATGATAAGTTCGCCAGTATCGAAAATACGCTGCGCAACGAGCTAGCAGAGATCGAAACGGCATACAGTGAGGAAGTAAAGAGCTTTTATGCGCCCGATGGTGCAGCCATTGACGCGGCGGATAATGCCCTGCTGAATTCCGGTATTCTTACGGTGAAGGAGCTGACGGAGATGGTCACAAAGCACGCTGAAAACCCGACCATGCTGCGGATCATCGAGCGATACAGCAAGGAGCAGCGCATTGAAAACATCCCTGATGATACATGGGTAACTATGACAAAGGCACAGAGCGCCGGCAGAACGGAAACCACGATTTTTGACACCTTTAAGCAGTTGGCACTTGCGCCAGTGCATCTGGCAGCCAGTGAGAATGTTGGTAGAGAGGTCTTTCTGAAAGCAGCACTGTCACTGGATGATTACACAGCAAACGCAAAGATCAGCCTGTTGAAGGCGAAGTTGGTTCTGACGGACAGCGAAAAGGAAGCCTTGCAGCAGGCGGAGCATAAGCGCATGGTTGCGCAGAACGGCGGCTATGATCCTCACGCCGCGGCTGACGGTCAGTAAGGGGAAAAGGGCGGGGCGGCTGCCCTGCCCTTCTCTGCATTGTCAGGGGTGAAACTATGAGAAAACACGAAAAGGAAGTGCTTCAGATCGACCTTGAAAACGAAAAAAGGGTTCTGAAGCAACTGGAAGAAATCTACAGGCAAGCTCTGGAAGATGTGAACGAGAAAATCAAGCTGTTACAATGGGATCAGGAAGCACCGAGCAAAATCTATCAGAAACGCTATCAGGAGCAGCTAAAGAAACAGCTTGAAGCTATCTTGCGGTATATGAGTGATCGGCAATATACCACCATTGAAGAATACTTACGAGAGTGCTACGAGCTGGGTTTTGTCGGTACACTGTATTCCATGCAGCAAGAGGGCGTACCGCTGATTTTTCCCATTGACCAAGCGGCGGCTGTAAAAGCGATACAGACGGACTCCAAGATCAATAAGGGGTTATATGCCGCTCTGGGGGTGGATGCGGACAAACTGAAAAAGACCATTGCAAGCGAAATCACGCGAGGGATCGCCACAAATATGGCATATCGTGATATTGCACGAAATATCTCCAATGTCAGCAATGCGCCACTGTCCAGAGCAAAGCTGATTGCCAGGACGGAAGCGCACAGAATACAGAACGCGTCCCGGCTTGACTGCATCGTGCAGGCAAAAAAACGCGGCGCGGATGTCGTGAAGGTGTGGGACGCAACTTTAGACGGTGTTACCAGACCCACGCACAGAAACCTTGACGGCCAGATCAGAGAGATTGACAAGCCTTTTGAAGCAGACGGAAAGAAAGCGATGTATCCCGGTGATT
Source organism: Candidatus Pelethomonas sp. (assembly GCA_045615065.1). GTDB lineage: Bacteria > Bacillota > Clostridia > Oscillospirales > Oscillospiraceae > Pelethomonas. The sequence continues at coordinate 6,683 of JAZLEB010000074.1, forward strand.
TCGGCGATCCTGCGGAGGACTGCAACTGTCGCTGTGTTATGCTTGAAAAAGCAAGATGGGAGTTGGACGCTGACGAAACGAAATATCTGGGCAGAACTGAGAACATGACTGACGATCAACTCCGCCCCATTGCGGAAAAGCTGCATATTCCTGTTTCTGAACTGAGAAAGTACAGCGGTCAGATCATCCCAGTCAGGGCGAAGAACTACGCCGATTTCAAGCGGCAGTATGACCAGATTTGGAATTATGAAACGAGCGACCTGAAAAAACAGGTCAATGCACGAAAGACTGGGGTGAGAAAATGAATGTAATGTTTAATTTGTCGTTGATGGGTGAGATCAGATACAGGGCAAAGCGCCGCAGGATGTATAAAGAGGTCGCCACGCTCCTTGACGGTGAGGATTTAACAGATTTCGTTGAGTCCACGGAAAAGGTTCTTGTGATTCTTCCCCCTCACCTGAGGGAGGGGTTAATTGACACTTTGTTACAAAAAACGGACGAATTGAGGGGGTGCAATGAGTGATAACCTTTATCGACAACTCTGACAAAATCAAAAAGCTGTTGGAACACGCTACCGCTGCTGGTTTGGAAGCCGCTGCCGCCGAGATCGAGGCACAGGCGATGAAGAATACTCCAGTAGACACAGGACAGCTCAAAGGCTCTTGGGGGCATACTGTGGATGAAAGCAACATGGTCGCCACAATCGGCAATACGCAGGAAAATTCCATCTGGACGGAGTTTGGAACAGGTGAATACAGCCTTGAAGGTAATGGCAGGAAAACGCCGTGGAGCTATAAGGACGAGGAAGGCGACTGGCATACCACCACAGGTAAGAAGCCTGTCAGAATGCTTCACAATGCCTTTGTCACAAAGAAAAATGCGGTTATACGGATTTTGGCGCAGTCCATAAAGGATAGAATGAAATGAAAAGGCAGGGTTAGGGGTGGTAAGGCAGGGTTACCCCCCTTAACCGGGGGTTTTTCTTCATCGGTATTCTGTCCGTTATTTGTCCGTTAATCCTACGGTAACGGACAAAAGATAGAGAAAGATAGAAAACGGAAAAACCCTGAAACCCTTGCAAATAAAGGAGTTAGAGAAAGGGAGAAAAGTTAGACAAACCCTTTCAAGGCACTCATAACCCGGAGGCCGCAGGTTCGAGTCCTGCCGCCGCAACCATAAAAGACCTGAAATCG
>JAZLEB010000075.1:0-7292 GCA_045615065.1 Candidatus Pelethomonas sp.
TTCTAAACCCGTTTACGGGTAGCAAGTAGCAAAACTCTCGCGGCTGGCGGATCGTACTTGCGCGACGGGACGCGCAAGCTAGTAATAAAGGGTTTTACCCGTCTATGAAAAACCCCCGGCTTCGCCGGGGGATCATTATTACTATTTCTGATTCCGACATATCATTCTTTGTGTGATCAACCTTCCACCACGATTTCAAAAACCAGTCCCAAATTTTTCTTCTGTTCAAGAAACGCCTTTGCCAAATCATACACAGCATATTCATCCTGCGCATAGGAATAGTCTACACTGTGCTCCATAAATGGCTGTATCCTGCCGTCATCGTGCAACTTGAATCCATCGATCCCGTATATTCTTGTTCCTGTTTTCTCACAATCATTAACGACTTCCAACGCATGCTGCATAGTAAACAAGAACAAATTGAAGCGCTTGATGGCTATTTTCTCAAATTTTTCAATATATTCCATCATTTATCCACTCGTATACTAGACTGTATGTTTGCAGCACAGAGGTTACTTCTTCCACCCGTAGATCCTGCCGAATTTATCGTCCAGATATGCAACCAGCGGTTCGGCATCCAGTCCCTTATCGCTGAACTTATTCAAAAGATCCATAGCGGTAACACTTCTGCCGTATTGCCAAATATGCTCAGTGAGCCAATCGATAATGGGAGCAAACTCCCCCCGCTCCACCAGCTTCTCAAAATCAGGCAGATCACGGCAAATGGCATTATAGATCATGCCGTCATAAATATTACCCAAGGCATAGCTTTGGAAATAGCCGATCCAGCTGCCTGTCCAGTGCATATCCTGCAGGATACCCTCTGTATCATTGCGGGGGCGGATACCCAGATACTCCTCGTACTTGTCGTTCCACGCATCCTTCATATCATCAATGGACAGCTTACCGGCGAAATAATCCCGCTCCAACTCAAAGCGGATGATCACATGGAGATTATAGGTAACTTCATCGGCTTCGGTGCGCTTACAGGTGGATGCCACCTTATTGAGTCCCCGGTAGAAATCCTCCTCGGAAACAGTGCGAAAATCCGGGAATTGCTCCACCAGCTTCGGATAGATATGATGGATATACCCTCGGCTGCGGCCAATGAAGTTTTCAACGAACCGTGCCTGTCCCTCATGGAAACCGCCGGAGATACCGCCGTACAGTCCCGCCGCCGCCACAGCGTCAGAGGAAGAATAGCCGTACATGGAGTGACCGGACTCATGCAGCACCGTATTGACAAGCGAGAATTTTCCGTGCTTTGCAGTGGAGATACGGGCATCTCTCGGGCCGATCGTGGAAGAGAACGCATGGATGACTTTCTCATTGTAGCCGCCCATATCGTCCCGATAACCCACCTCGCGGGCAAGCGCCTTGGCAAAGCGCATCATATCCTCCGCGTTCTGCTCCTTCTTCAGGAAGCTGTTGTCGATCTCCATACCGCTCGCCTCGATCTTGCGGCGGATCTCCACAATACCCTCCCGCAGCTTTTGAAACTGGGCACTGATCTCTTCGATCTTCAATCCCTCATCGGTAAGATCAACCATGGTAGCAAAAGGATCCTCACCGGGACGGAGTGCCAGGGCGATCTCCTTTTTCAGGTCAAAAACTTCCTTCATGTAAGGCATGAAGATATCGAAGTTCTGTGCCTCGCGCGCCTGTTTCCACGCGTTCATGGATTCCACGCGCTTGCGGTTGAAGGTGTCCTGCAGATCCTTGGGAACATCTTCAAGGAAGCTTCTCTGTTTCAAAAAGCCGCGGATCTGTGCAGTCTCGATGTCGGTCTCCCCGACAGGATGCTCCTTATAGTATGCAGCCAGCTCGTCAGCCTCGGGAGTAAAGTACAGCTCCCGCCGACGGTCATTCAAAAAATCATTGACCTCCAGCCGGTAGGCAACGCCCTGCTCGGGAAGTCCACCCCACTGGTCAATGCCCAGCACACCGCTGATAGAATTGTAGTACCCACTCACGGTGTAGATGTTCTGCAGCGCCGCTTTTCTTTCCTGTGCATTCATAGTATCATCGCTCCTTATGATTTTTTACCAGTATATCACACCGCGTTAAAGTAGAAAAGCTTTTTCTCCCATAACAAAAAACTTGCACCGGACATATCCGGTGCAAGTTTTTATTTATTCGTCAATTTCTCCGGGATAATCCAACCCGAACTCCTCAGGACGGAATCTGGGGCACACATTCTCGGAGGAGGTGATCACCGAGGCTGCAAGAACCGTGCCGATCTCCACCGCTTCCGCCAATGTCTTTCCATAAGTCAGACCGCCTGCCACACCCGCACAGAAAGCATCGCCTGCGCCGGTGGTATCCCGCACATGGACATTTCTCGGCGGACAGAAACCGCTTACACCGTTGGAATCGGCATACACCGAACCCTTGTCGCCCATAGTGACGACCATGGAAGGGATCTTAGCGCGGATCACTTTGTCTGCAAGCAGCTTTTGCATCTCGTCCGGTGTTTTTCCGGAATAATCATCCAAAAACAGCAATCCTGCCTCCTGCTGGTTGCAGATGAAGCAATCGAACTTCTGCAAAAGGTCGCGGCGCTCCGAGGCAATACTCATGTTAGAAACCAACGCAAAGGTTTTGAGTGAATACTTCTCTGCCAATTCCAGCGCTTTTTTGACCGCGTCCTTATGCATATCCACCTGCAGCACCAGTGAATCACCGCTTTGGAAGATCTCGTCGCCCTTCTCTTCCAGCAATTCATAGATCGGGTAGGAATCGGGGCGCTTGGAGATGGAGCCTGCCACATCACCGTTGCTGTCAAACACGGCAAGCCACAGGCCCATACCGTCAGGGCGGGTGAGCACATAGTCTGTGTTGATCTTATGGCGCTGCAGCTTGGTGAGCACATCGGTACCAAGCGGCGTATCATCCACAATACCCACATAGGTGGGGCGCAATTCCATATTGGCAATGTCCTCCACAACATTGCGGGCCACACCGCCGTGGATGTACTTCACATCACCCACATTGCGCCCATCGGGGATATATGCCCCCTCAGGAAATCCTTTGATATCAACGAACGCGGTACCGATAACAATAATACCCATCGCTCAGTTCCTTTCTCTCCACTCATTCTCCCCGGGAAAACCGCAGGGTCTTTACCGTAGCGCCATTTTACCACATAATGTTCTCTATTTCAATTGGAATTGCCTGATAGCGCATCTGTTCCCGGCAGAATGGGAATTGCAATATCGGCACCTGTCCTGTATAATGGAACGGAAGTAATATCTGCCGTTATGCGGGCGAACCTGCATTGCCGCATCGCCCGCTCTGCTCAGGAAAGGAGTATCCCCATGAAAATGATTCATATGAATATCCCTGACCATCCGGAAGCCTCTTTGGAAGGGTATCTTTTGGACTGCGAGATCTCTTTGGGGCAGGAAACCTCCCGCCCCGCCATTGTCATCTGCCCGGGCGGCGGCTATGTATACTGCTCTCCCCGTGAAGCGGAACCTGTGGCCCTGCGTTATGCCGCCAAAGGCTTCCATACCTTCATTCTGCGCTACTCTACCGGCTGGGATGCTGCCGACTTTTCTCCCCTGAAGGAAGTCAGCTGGGTCATCGGCTATATCCGCGAGCATGCCGAGCAATGGCACATTGACCCGAACAAGATCGCTACCTGCGGTTTCTCTGCAGGCGGACATCTTGCGCTGGCAGCCGGTCTTCTTGGGGAGCACAAGCCCAACGCCATGATCCTGGGATATCCGGCAGTGAATATTCCCAACTATCCGGGTGTCAACTTCATGCTCCAGCTGCTCACCGGCCGCAAGGAAGTAACGGACGAGGATGCTGCCCGGTACAGTCTGGAAAACCACATTACCAAAACAAGTCCCCCCGTATTCATTGCCGCCACCGCCGAGGATATGCTCACCGGCTTTGGAGCGCTGCCCGTAGCGAAAAAGTATTCTGATTTGGGACTTGGATACGAGCTGCACATCTTCCAGCACGGCCCCCACGGCTATTCTCTTGCCGATGAGACCACTGCTGACGGCAGTGTGCAGATGCTGAACGTCTCTTTCGCCCACTGGCACGAGCTCAGTGTAAATTGGCTCCACCGCATTTTCGGTTCGCCCGCCCACATTGAGAAAAACACCAGTAAAATGGCAGGCGAACTGAAAAAGCTTGGGTTTGACCTTTCCGAGAAGGACCGCCCTGCTCACGCATAAAATTCCCCCCGAAAGCACTGACCTCCATTGGATCGCCCGTTGGGCGATCCAATGGAGGTTTTTTCAGACTTACTTGTTTCGCTTAGTCTTTACGGTAAGAGCGAGGACCTTTCTTCTCAGCTTCTCCGTATTATAGCGGGAACTGACGCGCCAGGACCAGTTTCCTGCGGCAGTTGCGGGAATATTCATTCTACCCTCCTCGTTGGAGAGGTCAAGATAGTCCTGCAGCGGGACCATAGCCAGGTTTGCCTTGCTGCGGAAGGCAAACTCGATGAGGTCATAGGTGCGGCTCTGCTCGCGGTTTCTGGGGCACTCACGGTTAAAGCGCTTGCGTGCCTCACCGGAAATATTCTTGCGCCAGGTATTGGTACAATCGGAATCGTGGGACGCGGAGTAGACCACACAGTTGGTAGTAGTATACATACGGGGCAGATTTTCACTGTCCTCATCATAGAAGGCAAAGTGGAGCATCTTCATACCGGGGAAACCGGTGTCCTCCAAAAGTTCCACCACATCGTCGGTAATAAATCCCAGATCCTCGGCAATGATCTTCGCCTTGGGATAGGTCTCACGCATGGTACGGAACAGCGCAATACCCGGTGCGCTGTCCCACTTACCGTTTCGTGCGGTCGCTTCGCCGTTAGGAACATTGAAATAGCCCGCAAAACCTCGGAAATGGTCGATACGCAGGATATCATACAGGCGGAACGCAGATTTCAGGCGGTTCATCCACCAGGAGAACTTCTGTTGCTCCATCAGTTCCCAATTATAGATCGGGTTGCCCCACAGCTGTCCGTCAGGTGTGAATCCATCGGGTGGGCAGCCTGCAACCACCGTGGGATTGAACTGCTCATCCAGCAGGAACTGCTCGGGAGCTGCCCACACATCCATGCTGTCATGGGCCACATAGATGGGCATATCACCGATGATGACAATGCCCTTCTCATGAGCATAGACCAGTACATTCTGCCACTGGGCAAGAAACTCAAACTGACACCAGCGCCAGAATGCCATCTCCTGTTCAAACTCCGCGGCATGGGCAAGCGCCTTTCGGTAATCGCGATGCTCCTCAGCCCAGCTCGTCCAGTTGCAGTAATTATAGTGTACCTTCAGCGCCATAAAAAGCGCATAGTCCTCCAGCCAGTCGGCCTGCTTCTTCACAAAAGCGCGATAAACTCTGTCGGGAACAAAACGGGAATGCGCAAGACGAAGAACATCAAAGCGGGTATTGAACAGCCAGCCGTAGTCCACACGCTTGGAATCGTTACGGTTGGCAGCCAACTCGTCTTTAGTAAGAAGCCCCTTTTCATAAAGAATATCCAGGTCAATAAAATAGGGGTTGCCCGCTGCGCTGGCAGAGGACTGATACGGGCTGTCACCGTAGGATGTGGGATTAAGGGGCAGCACCTGCCAGCACTTCTGCCCTGTAGCATCCAAAAAATCGATAAACTCATAGGCGCTGCGGCCGAAGCTGCCGATGCCGTACTTACCCGGCAGACTGCTCACGCTCATCAGGACACCTGATTTATGACGAAAACCGAAGTTTTTGATCTGTTCCACGTAGATCTCCTCCTTGTTTATCCACAGCAGCGCAAACACTGCCGCATATCTCATGGCTTCACTGTATCACATAAAAATGCAAAGTTCAACAAAAAACAACCGCCTTTCCACTCCTGTTTCGGATGATGAAACTTATCGAACCCCTTTACAGCGGAAGCAAAGTATAGTATAATCGCCTCATACTGGAATCGTTTCCATAAACTTTACACTGTGAGGGAATCCTATGAAGAAGCAAGCGTTTTTCCGTACAATTGCGTTTGTGCTGGCGCTGTTCCTTGCGCTGGGCACAACGGTCTGCCCCGCTTTCGCCACTGAGGTTGACGACAGCGAGCAGCTCGTGATCAAGCTCCACTACAACCGCCCCGACGGCGTGTATGACGACTGGACCGTCTGGTTCTGGAACTTCGGACAGGAAGGTGTAAATACACCTTTTGAGGAAGAAGACGGCGACATGGTGGCAACCTTCGTGGTTGGCTCCGGCGCCGAAAAGGTCGGTTTTATCGTGAGAACACCCGATTGGGGCAAGGATGTGAACATGGACCAGTTCATTGACGTTGCCGCCTATATCTCCGGTACGCTCCACATCCGCGTTAACTCCGGCGTGGAGGGCTATGAGGTGATCCGCGAGGAGAACATCGTGTCCGGTATCAAGGTCAAGAACTGTGTCTACCGCGAGAAGTCCGGTTTCCAGATCGCCATGACCTTCGCTATTGAGGATTATCAAACCGCCTTCTCCATCATCGGTCCCGAGGGTGAGCTGACCATCCTCTCTGTGATCGAGAACGGAACCGGCATCTACGCCATCAAGACCGAGGAAGAGATCGACCTTGAAGGCAACTACACCCTGATCTACAACGAAGAGGAGTATGTAATCAAAATGCCCAACATTTACTCTACCGAATCTTTTGAGTCCCAGTACACCTACACCGGCAATGATCTGGGCGCTACCTGGACCAAGGAGCAGACCTCCTTCCGTCTGTGGGCTCCCACTGCCACCTCCGTAAAGGTCAACCTCTACAAGAGCGGCACCCCCGGCACCAGCGATCTCATTGAACAGATCGAGATGACTCCCGACGTGAACGGCACCTGGGTCGCTTCCAAGGAAGGTGATCTGAACGGTGTATATTACACCTATTCCGTTGAGGTCAAGGGTACTGTCAACGAGGCCTGCGATCCATACGCCCGCACCACCGGTGTCAACGGTCAGCGTGCTATGATCATCGACCTCAATTCCACCGACCCCGAGGGTTGGGACAAGGACACCGACCCCCATGCCGGTCAGAACATCACCGATGCTGTGATCTATGAGCTGCACGTGCGCGACCTGAGCATCGACGAGAGCTCCGGTATCGAAAACAAGGGCAAGTTCCTGGGTCTCATCGAGACCGGCACCACCAATGCAAACGGTGTGCCCACCGGTCTGGATCACATCAAGAACCTGGGTGTGACCCACATTCACCTGCTGCCCATCTACGACTACGCCTCTGTGGATGAGAGCAAGCTGGATACTCCGCAGTTCAACTGGGGTTATGATCCTCTCAA
>JAZLEB010000076.1:0-23056 GCA_045615065.1 Candidatus Pelethomonas sp.
CTGTTGGGCGCAGCGCTGCTCGAAAAAGGAGGTATGCCGTCCCCCAAGCAGCTTAGTGCTATGGGGACGGATGCACCTACTGCGAGGGGATTTCAATCTCTTGTGTGGCTTGCAACAGAAGGCGATCCCGCCGCCCGCCGCGCCGTGGAAGCGATGATCGATCTTACTGCACCGGAGGCGCAGGAGGAGCAGCAGGATTTCGATACCGCACAAGTACCAGTAGGAGCAAATGACCACACCATATACGAATTTGATGGGGAGCATCATTCAGCAGATTTCAGTATGGTTAATATGAATGGCACAGTTTCTGATGATCTACTAAGAGTACCCGGAATCCTAAAGTATGACGCAAATAGTGTCCCTAATACATTAACCAATATTCAAAAGAGCCGATTAAATACATTATGGAATACTATCAATGACCACTTAACAGAAAAAGATTTCAGCGGTGCATTGAGAGATTTGCAGAAAAACCCTGTGCCAAACGGCAGTGGTGGATACTTTGATCATGTTCAGGAAATCAGAGATTCTTATAGATCGCTCCAAAAAATTAAAAGGGCGTTAGAAGGGTCTTTGAAGAATCCGACACTTTCTAATGTGGATAGAGCTCTATTGCAAGATGGACTCGATAATGCGAATTTCTATATTAGAAAGATTGAAGAATTATTTTATCCCTATGGAGGTATACGGTGATGATTAACAATAGGACGATAAAAGAGATCTACAGATGTTCTGCTATCACTTCGGATGAGCAGTTATTTCCTTTGCAAAAGTGGTATAATCGGTTGATTGAAAAAACAACTGACGATATTGACGTGACAGACATATTAAGAATGCTACGCCAAAAGGTTTTTGTAGATTTGGCAATACCAACAGCAATAAAACTTCTTCAAAAGGATGTGTATGCGGGTGAACTTTACGAAGGCGAAGTTCTCGAAAAACTGTCGGAAATAGAGAATACTCTCTTGATTCCTTTTGCAGATGAATTGAGGGACATTGTTCGATGTGCAATAGAAAACTGTGCAACACATGAGTGGGCATATGACGGAGAGGATTTGGAATTCAAAGTGATTCTAGAACGACTTTCTGAGAAAATAGTATAAGCTCACTTTTCCGGTGGAGAAATAGATCGCTTTTCGTCTTTCGTTGAATTCTTTGATTCGATGATGGAATACAATCGATTAGGGTTGGAGCGTATAATTGACGAGAATGCGGAGTAATCCTGTTTCATCACTGAATCCCCCTGCTGCATATGCAGCAGGGGGGTTTCTACGCTGTGCTTTCCACAACAGAACAGAACACCGCAGCCACAGTACAGGCAAAAAAGGCAGCTTCACAATCCCCTGTGGAGCGCGATATCGCATTGGCGGCAGAGCAGTACCGCAAGGCGGTTGAGAAATTTGACAGTAAATCTGTGCAGGATATGCAATCGGCAGATGTACAGACAGATCTTGAGCAAAACACAGGATCGCAGACTGCAGGAGATATACCTGCCCACACATCGCTGGAGACACTGGAGCAAAGCGAACTGGATTGGGATCCATACGAACTGTCCTTTGGGTGCATATAAGAGAGACCTGCCGCGGCTGCGGCAGGTCTCTCTTATATTCATCATTCCACGGTGACGGACTTTGCGAGGTTACGGGGTTTATCGATATCGCAGCCGCGGTGTTCAGCCACATAGTAGGCAAACAGCTGCATGGGGAGAACGGAAAGGTTGGGCTGCAGCAGGGGATGAGTCTCAGGAACCAGCAGCAGCTCCTCTACACTCTTTTCCATCAGGTTTCGTCCGCTTTCAACAGTGAGTGCCAGCACCTCTGCGCCGCGGGAACGCACCTCAACCATGTTGGAGAAGGTCTTTTCTGTGAGAGGCGCGTAAGTGGCAAGGGCGATGACCAGCGTACCGGGCTCGATGAGGGAGATGGTGCCGTGCTTCAGTTCGCCGGCAGCATAGCACTCGGACTGGATATAGGAGATCTCCTTGAGTTTGAGGGATGCTTCCATACCCAGCGCATAGTCCAGATTGCGGCCGATGAAGAAGGCGTTGGGACGGTTGAAGAACCGGTCGGCAGCCTTACGGCAAGAGTCGGTGTCGGAGAGGATCGCGCTCATTTGATCGGGCAGGGCATTGAGGGCGGTGATCAGGGAATCATACTCCCCGGGGGAAACGGTGCCCGCGGCATCTGCCCAGTAGAGGGCAAAGAGGGTGAGGAGAATGATCTGGGTGCTGTATGCCTTGGTGGTGGCAACGGCGATCTCGGGACCTGCCCGGGTGTAGAGTACCACATCGGACTCCCGGGCGATGGAGCTGCCGATCACATTCACGATGGAAACCACCCGGGCACCCTGTGCCTTTGCCTCACGCAGGGCGGCCATGGAGTCAAGTGTTTCGCCGGACTGGCTGATCACGATGACCAAAGTAGATTCGTCGAGCAGAGGCTCGTTATAGCGGAACTCCGAAGCGACACAAGCCTCGGTGGGGATGTGCAGAAGATGCTCCAGTGTGCGCTTTGCGATCAGTCCCACATGGTAGGAGGAGCCGCAGGCGACGATATAGATATGCTTCACACCGTCGAGGATCTCGGGGTGTTCGGCAAACTCCTCAAAGCAGATGCGTCCGTCCAGCAGGCGGGGGGAGATGGTCTTGCGGACTGCTTCGGGCTGTTCCATGATCTCCTTGAGCATGAAGTGGGGATAGCCGCCTTTTTCTGCGGCGGAGAGATCCCAATCCACGGTATGCTGTTTCTTTTGGATAGAAGCGCCCGTAAGGTCAAAGAAGGAAACACTCTCGCCGGTGAGCACTGCCACCTCTCCGTCGTCCATATAGGTGACGGTGCGGGTGTGGGAGAGAAGGGCGGTCACATCGGATGCGATGAAATTCTCACCTTCGCCGTGACCGATGAGCAGGGGGGCATCCTTGCGGGCGGCGATGATGCGGTGGGGCTCGTCACACTTGACAATACCCAGTGCGTAGGCGCCCTTCAGACGGTGCAGTACGGAAAATACGGCGCTGAGAAGGTCGCTGTGCTCCTTCATGGTGTATTGCAGCAGCTGTGCCACTACTTCGGTGTCGGTCTCGGAACGGAAGGTGATGCCCTCCGCAATGAGGAACTCCTTCAGTTCGGAGTAGTTCTCGATAATGCCGTTATGCACCACGGCGATGGTGCCATCCTCACTGAGGTGGGGATGGGAGTTTGTATCGTTGGGTTCGCCGTGGGTCGCCCAGCGGGTGTGCCCGATACCGGTGCAGCCGGTGAGCTCATCTGCGCCGTACAGCTTGGCGCGCAGCGCCTGCAATCTTCCCCGGCTTTTCTGCACCTGCAGACCGGCATCTTCAGATACAACAGCAATTCCGGCAGAGTCATAGCCTCTGTATTCCAGTCGCTCCAGACCATCCAGCAGGATGGGAGCGGCGGGTTTTGATCCGGTATAGCCAACAATTCCACACATAGAAATCAGTCCTTTTCGTAAAATATCAGGTGAGTTCGATCACACGGTGTTCGATGCGGGAGCGTTCGGCGGCAAAGCACATCAGGTGGCTCTGCAGGGATACCGCCGCGCTGGTGCGGCTCTCGCCGCCGTCGCGGAGAACGGAGAGGAAGTCACGCATCAGACCGTAGTCACCGCCGCCGTGACCGCTGAAATTGCCGCCCATATCCAGGGGGATGATCTCCTTTTCCTCGCCAAAGCGATGCAGAACGATCTCGCGCGTGCCCATATCCGCCTGGATCTGACCTCTGGTGCCAAAGATCTTCAGCTGGCGGGAGAAGTCGGCGGAGAGGCCCATCATGGTGAAGGTGGCGACCGCGCCGCCCTCAAACTCCATGTTGACTACCTGACGGTCCACCACATCATTGTCACAGCGGTAGACACAGCGACCGTAAGGTCCCTCACGCAGCGCCTTGAGGCGGCCCTCCTCGCTGAGATCGGTGGTGATGATATCGATGGGCCAGCCGGTCTTGGTCATATCCATATAGATCTTGGGGGCGTAGTAGGGGCAATCCTCGGCGTGGGGGCAATTGTCGAGACAGCGCTCGGGCGCGCCCTCGGGCATACAGTCGCGGTTGAAATGGCGCAGGGAGCCAAAGCTGGACACCCGCTCGCAGCGGCGGCCCACCAGCCACAGGATAATATCCATATCGTGGCAGGACTTGGCAAGGATCATGGGGCTGCTCTCGGTGCTGGAGCGCCAGTTGCCGCGCACAAAGCTGTGCGCCTGATGCCAGTAGCCGACATTTTCGATTTGATCCACGCCGCAGACCTCACCGATCTCACCCTTATCGATAAGCGCTTTGAGGGTCATATAGAAGGGGGTATAGCGCAGCACATGGCAGATGGAAAGGCGGCGGTCGTACTTCCGGGCAGCAGCCTCGATGGCGCGGCAATCCTCCTCGCTGTTACTCATGGGCTTTTCCAGCAGCACATGGTAGCCCAGTTCCAGCGCGCGGATGGCGGGCGCGGTGTGGTCGTCATCCTGCGTGCAGATGATGGCCACATCTGCCATGCGGGGCTGGGAGAGCAGTGTCTGCCAGTCGGCATAGCGGTGACTGGCATCCACACCAACTTTATCAGCAAGGGGATTCAGACGGTCGCGGCGGGGATCGACGATGGCAATGACTTTTAATTCATCGGCATGGTCGACGGCATAGCTTGCGTAGATCGTGCCGCGGCTTCCGGCACCGAGTACAACAGCGGTAATGGGATTCATAACATAACCTCCCAGTTTAAATTTCAAGAATAGCATATCACGGTTTGGGTGGTTCGTCTACCGAAAAATAGTCGGCATATGAAAAAGGTAACGCGAAGGTGGCGAATCGGTCAGGTTCTTCGGGATATGTTCCGTTGCTTTTTTACGGTAAAGTGATATAATGTTTCCGCGATGTTTTACCCAACGAAAAAACGGGAAGGAAAATAACGATGAAACGAATGAAATTTTGGCTCAGCGCGCTGGTCATTTGCCTTGCGCTGGCAGTGATGCTGCCCGGTGAGGCGGATGCGGCGGAGGTGGTCGCCTCCGGCGAATGCGGCGACAACCTCACATGGACACTGACGGATGACGGCACGCTCACCATCAGCGGCGAGGGCGAGATGGATGATTGGGAGCTTTACACGAAGGTTCCCTGGTATACGATGCGTGAAGAGATTTCCGCTATCATCATCGAAGAAGGAGTCGCTTCCATTGGCGGGTATGCTTTCCACGACCACGATGGCTTTACCGATATCGAGCTACCTAAAAGTCTTACCTCCATTGGAAAACACGCATTCAGTGATTGCAACGCGCTGACCGGCATCACGATCCCTTCCAATGTGTCCACTATCGGAAATTATTGCTTCGCGGATTGCAGCAAGATGACCTGTCTGGAAATTCTCGGCGATGCCGATGTGGGTGTGCGCGCGGTCAGCTCCTGCGACGCTCTGGTCGAGCTGATCGTCGGCAACGATGTGACCATGCTGGATGAGAATTTGTACGCCACCGAATCCAACCTGCAGAGGATCAGTGTTCAAAGCGGAAACAAGCACTTTGTCAGCTTGAACGGTGTTTTGTTTGATATCGACATGCAGCGGCTGATCCGCTGCCCCATGGCTTACCAAGCTGCAACATTCGTGATTCCGGACGGAGTCAAAACCATCGGCTGCTACGCCTTCGCGTACTGCGAGACCACCGCTGCCGTTGTGATCCCGAATAGCGTTACGACCATTGAATACTACGGCTTTTATAATCTTAACAGAAAGTATACGGTCTACTACCTCGGTACGGAAGAGGAATGGAACAGGATCAGCATCGGACAGATGAACAATGCGCTTGACAGTTCAAACATCCATTTTGGCAGCAACCGTGAGGATCTGGCGATCACCGGCACCTGCGGCGACGCGCTGACCTGGAAGCTGACCCCGGACGGCGTGATGACCATCGAAGGCACCGGCGCAATGGACGACTACAGCAGCATTTCCGATATAAGCTGGTATGCGCACCGTTTTGGCATTGTTCACCTCGTGGTGAAGGACGGCGTAACTTCCATCGGCAGCAGAGCGTTTTACTGGTGCTCCAATATGGTCAGCGTGAAGCTTTCGGAAACGGTTACATCGATCGGGGACGACGCGTTCGGTTATTGTACCAGTCTGGAGCGCATTGACATTCCGGACAGCCTTACATCCATCGGAAGATATGCATTCGATCAATGTTATAGTCTTGACACGATCACTCTTTCCGAAGGGCTCACCGAGATAGGAATGTCTGCATTCCGATTCTGCACCTCGTTGAGAGAGATCGAGATCCCCGGCAGCGTAACGAAAATCGACGAATTTGTGTTTGACGACTGCACCGCGCTGGAGAGAGTGGTGATCGGTGACGGCGTGACCACCATTGGAAGAAGTGCGTTCTCCGGCTGCAGCGCACTGGCAAGCGTTGTGATCCCCGACAGCGTGACCAGCATTGGCGGGTATGCGTTCGAGTATTGTTCGGCTCTTGTGGATGTGACGATCGGAAACGGCGTGGAGAGCATTGGCTATGCTGTGTTTGACACCTGCGCTGCGTTGGAAACCGTCTATTACAACGGTACGACAGTGGAGTGGGCAGGGATCACCATTGACATGCAAAATGATCCTCTGCTGAACGCGGATATTAAATTCCTCGATGTGGAGGGGATCGCGATCACAGAAGGCGTCACAGGTGCGCTCGTGTTGACCTGGGAGGAGAGCTGGAGAAAACCGGAGTGCTACGATGTATGGCGTATGACGGAAAGCGGTGTGTACGAATGGATCGCCACGGTAACCGACACCTTCTTCGTGGATGAAAGCGTCACTCCCGGCACGACGTACTTCTATGCGGTCTATGCCGTGTATGATGATGAGTACGGAGTGTTCAGCGATGTGGTCGTCTGGTTTAAGATGCGCAGGATCCCCCTTGGCAAAATTCCGGATTGATAAAGATGCCGGCCCCTTTCGAAAGGGGCCGGTTTTTCTTGGCGCACGGCATACCGGGATTTTTAGCAATGGAAAGCGATGAAAACAGGTTGACAAATCGGTGCTTTGCGTATAATATGGGTACTGTTATGATGCAAAAATGCATGGATGAGGAGGAGTAACCCCTTCCGGCTGCGCAGAGAGCCGCCTACCTTGGTGCAAGGGCGGAGAGCGGGGATGGGCGAAGATCACCTCGGAGCAGGCGGCTCAACGGCGAAAGCCAAGTAAGCCGACCCGGGCGCGACCGTTATATCGCAGAGCTTGAGTGGCCGTGAAAACGGCAAAAAGAGTGGTACCGCAGAGGTTTTGCCTTTGTCTCTTTGCAGGGACAAGGGCGTTTTTTGTTTTTGCGACCAGCATAAAGGAAGTGTGCCGGCAAGTTTTTGGGGATATGCCTATGTGTAACGAAAATGCGCAGAGCTTGTTCATAAAATTTCTGGAACAGTATACAGATGTTAGCAAAGTATCCTGGTATTACTGGTATCCGCTGTGCATACTGAAAAAAGAGGTTCCTGTTGTTGCATACAATCTTCGCAAGCTCTACTGCGACAATGGTATTCACCAACTGGAAGCAGTTTTGAAATGTCATAATATTCGCAAGGTGAAGGCCTTTCAAATGATGAACGACAATACAGAAGCACAAACTGAGGATCTCGTAGAACTGCTCTATAGGAAAGAGGATGATGTATACACATTTCCGTGGGAAGTGGAAACCTATTATTACGACGATTCGAAAAAATGGATGATCTATGTGTCGCACGAGTGGAGCATAACATTTACCGGAGAGCTGCTTGTAAACACAGCAAAGGAAGTAATTCCAACACAATTTTTATATGCCTGAACGGAACAAAGAGTATTTCCAATGACTGATAAGTCTGTTTCAAAATAATTAATTACATTTACTATATTCAGGAGGAATCACCCATGGATTACAACAAGACACTGAATCTTCCCCAGACCGAATTCCCCATGCGCGCAGGTCTGCCTGCCCGCGAGCCGGATATGCTTAATAACTGGGAGAAGATGGATCTCTACAACGAAATGCTGAAGAAGAACGAGGGTAAGCCCCGCTTCTCCCTGCACGACGGCCCTCCCTTCTCCAACGGTCATCCCCACATGGGTCACGCCATGAACCGCTCTCTGAAGGACTTTATCGTTCGTATGCACGCCATGCGCGGCTACTGGACTCCCTTCGTTCCCGGCTGGGATAACCACGGTATGCCCATCGAGTCTGCCATCATCAAGGAGCAGAAGCTCAACCACAAGCAGATGAGCATTCCCGAGTTCCGCACTGCCTGCTACAACTATGCCATGAAGTATATCAACATCCAGCGCGACGGCTTCAAGCGTCTGGGTTCTCTGGGTGACTGGGATCACCCCTACATGACCATGGATCCCGGCTTTGAGGCTGAGGAGGTCAAGATCTTCGGTGAGATGTACAAGAAGGGCTACATCTACAAGGGTCTGAAGCCTGTCTACTGGTGCGCTAAGGACGAGACCGCTCTCGCCGAGGCTGAGATTGAGTACAAGGATGATCCCTGTACCACCGCCTATGTCCGCTTCGCCCTCAAGGACGATCAGGGCAAGCTCCCCGCCTACGCAGGCAAGAAGCTCTCCTTCGTGATCTGGACCACCACCATCTGGACCCTGCCCGGCAACCTGGCCATCGCTCTCCATCCCCGGGACAGCTACGCCATTGTCAAGGCCGGTGATGAGTATCTCGTCGTTGCCGAGGCTCTGTGCGAGAAGGTCATGAAGGTGGGCGGCATCGAGAACTACGTGATCGTGGAGACCCATCCCGGCTCCTTCTTCGAAAATATGCTGGCACAGCATCCCTTCCTGGACAAGACCAGCCGCCTGGTGCTGGCTGAGTATGTTACTATGGACAGCGGTACCGGCTGCGTCCACACCGCTCCCGGCTTCGGTGCGGACGACTATCAGACCTGCCTGCGCTACGGCATGGAGATGGTGGTTCCTGTTGATGACCGCGGCCGCCACACCGATTACGCCGGTAAGTACGCCGGCCTGAAGACCGACGAGTCCAACCCCATCATCCTGCAGGATATGAAGGACAGCGGCGCTCTGTTCGCCAGCGAAGAGATCGTTCACTCCTATCCCCACTGCTGGAGATGCAAGAGCCCCATCATCTTCCGCGCCACTCCTCAGTGGTTCTGCTCTGTTGACGCATTCAAGGATGCCGCTGTGAAGGCTACCGACGATGTCCGCTGGCTGCCCGCATGGGGCAAGGACCGCATCGAGTCCATGGTGCGCGAGCGCGCCGACTGGTGCATTTCCCGCCAGCGCCGCTGGGGTCTGCCCATCCCTGTGTTCTATTGCGAGGATTGCGGCAAGCCCGTGTGCGACGATGCTACCATCAAGGCTGTCAGCGACCTGTTCGGCGCTGAGGGCTCCAACGCATGGTACGAGAAGAGCGCAGAGGAGATCCTGCCCGCCGGCTACAAGTGCCCCCACTGCGGCGGTATCCACTTCACCAAGGAAGAGGATACGCTGGACGGTTGGTTCGACTCCGGTTCCACCCACTTTGCTTCCATGAAGAAGACGCAGGGCTTCTGGCCCTCCGATATGTATATCGAGGGTCTGGATCAGTACCGCGGCTGGTTCCAGGCAAGCCTGCTGACCGCTGTCGGCGCACTGGGCGAGGGCGCTCCCTTCAAGCAGTGCCTGACCCACGGCTGGACTGTTGACGGCGAGGGCCGCGCCATGCACAAGAGCCTTGGCAACGGCGTGGATCCTGCGGACATCGTGAAGAAGTACGGCGCGGATCTCTTGCGCCTGTGGGCCGGCAGCGCCGACTACCATGTAGACGTTCGCTGCAGCGACAATATCTTCAAGCAGCTTTCTCAGAGCTATCTGAAGTTCCGCAACACCGCCCGCTACTGCCTGGGCAACCTGGACGGTTTCGACGCAAACAATCTCGTCAAGCCTGAGGAGATGCTGGAGCTGGACCGCTGGGCTGTTACCAAGCTGAACGCACTGATCAACAAGTGCTTCGCCGCTTACGACAACTACGAGTTCCACATCGTTTCCCACGCTATCAACGATTTCTGCGTTGTTGAGCTGTCCAGCTTCTATCTGGACATCATCAAGGACCGCCTGTACTGCGAGGAGACAAACGGTATCAGCCGCCGCAGCGCACAGACTGCGCTGTGGATGATCCTGGACACCATGACCAAGATCTTCGCACCCATCCTTGCATTTACCTGTGATGAGATCTGGCTGGCTATGCCTCACCGCAGCGAGGATGATGCACGCAATGTGGTCCTCAACGAGATGAATCAGCCCTTCGCCGAGTATGCGCTGGACGATGCCGCTATGCAGAAGTGGAGCCGCATCATCGCTGTGCGTACCGCTGTGAACGGCGCTCTGGAAGCTGCCCGCGCCGAGAAGAAGATCGGTAAGGCTCTGGAGGCCGATGTCTATGTGACTGTTACCGCTGAGGATGCCTTCCTGAAGGATATGGACGGCGCTGAGCTGGCTGACATCATGATCACCTCCGGCGTTATTCTCACTGTGGGCGACGAGCTGAAGGTGGAAGTGGTTGCCGCAAAGGGCGAGAAGTGCGAGAGATGCTGGAAGGTGCTGAGCAGTGTCGGTACTGTTTCTGAGCATCCCACCCTGTGCAAGCGCTGCGCGGGTGTAGTGAAGACTATGAATATCACCGAGTAAACCTCACCGGAGGCCGCCGGAGCGTACTCCGACGGCCTCCTATATTATGCGGCGCGGACACGGCGCGCGGTCTGCGGGGCAGAGATGCGCGGGACGGCTGAAAAGAAGACCTCACCGCTGCCCGGTTGCCGCTTACCGTATCGTATGATGCGGAGGGCTGCAAGGTTCCCGGACAGCTGCCTGTCCCAAAAATGCCGCAAATAGAAAATAAATAAAAAACAAGAAAAGGAAGTACCGGTCATGATCAAGATCTCTCCTTCTATCCTCGCAAGTGATTTTGCCAATCTTGAAACTGAGATCCGCCGCATCAATACGGCGGACTATGTCCACGTGGATGTGATGGACGGGCTGTTTGTGCCCAACATCACCATCGGCATCCCTGTGGTCTCTGCCATAAGAAAGAAAACCGATATGATCCTGGATGTCCACCTGATGATCGACCGTCCGGTGCGCTATGTGGAGGAGTTCTGCAAGGCGGGCGCGGACATCGTGACGGTCCACGTGGAGGCGGATACCGAAGAGAACACATTGACGGCACTGGACATCATCCACTCCTGCGGCAAAAAGGCCGGCGTGGTGGTAAAGCCGAAGACGCCTGCCGAGGCGGTGCTGCCGTTTTTGGACAAATGCGATATGGTGCTGGTTATGACGGTGGAGCCGGGCTTCGGCGGCCAGTCCTTTATGGCGGATATGATGCCCAAGCTGAAGACCATTCGCGGCTGGATCGATGAAAAGGGTCTTGCCTGTGAGCTGGAAGTGGACGGCGGTGTGGATGCCGTCACCTGTAAAACGGTAATCGAAAACGGCGCCAACGTGCTGGTTGCCGGCAGTGCCGTATATAAAGCAGAGGATATCCCTGCAAGGATCCGTGAACTGAGAGGATAACAGGATGGAATATTTTCCCGCTCCGCTGGAAAAATTGGTGGAGCAGTTTGCAAGTCTCCCCGGTATCGGCGGTAAGAGCGCCCAGCGCCTTGCCTTCCATGTGCTGGGTATGACCAATGAGGAGGCGGAGGAGTTCGCGCAGGCGATCCTGACCGCCAAGCGCACGGTGACCACCTGTCCCGTGTGCCGAAACCTGACCGCAGGGGGACTGTGTCCCATCTGCGCAAGCCCTAAGCGTGACGGCACCACCGTGTGCGTGGTGGCGGATGCGCGGGATGTAGTGGCGATCGAGCGCGCCCGGGAGTATGGCGGAACCTACCATGTGCTCCACGGTGTGATCTCTCCTATGAACCATGTGGGTCCTGATGATCTGGAGATCCGCTCGCTTCTGGAGAGAGTGGCGAACGGCCATGTGCATGAAGTGATCATGGCTACCAATCCCGATACCGAGGGCGAGGCCACGGCGATGTATATCGCCCGGCTTTTGAAGCCTTTTGAGGTAAAAGTGACGCGTCTTGCCTACGGTATCCCTGTGGGCGGACATCTGGAATTTGCCGACGATGCCACACTGATGCGTGCGCTGGAAGGTCGGCGGGAGATTTAATTATGAACAATGCCAAACGGCTATTCTCCCTGATACTCTCGCTTTGCCTGCTGCTGACACTTGCTGCTCCCGCAATGGCGCAGGAAAGTCCTACCGTGGATTTGGAACGCTACAGTGCTGTGGTGCGATTTGAAGAGGGTACGGATGCCGACGCGCTGTGTGAGGCGTTGGAAGAACTGCCGGGAATCAATGTTCGCTGGCGGTACTCTGCGTTATTCAGCGGCGCGGCAATCGAGGGTACGAAAGCATCTCTCACACTGGCGGGCAGACAAGTGGGCGTGGCATCTGTTTCTCTGAGCAGGAAATGGGTACAGACGGATATTGTGGTCGATCCCATGGAGCCGACCAACAGTCTGGATGTGATGAACGGACTGGATATTGCCTACGATGGCGACGGTATGGTCATTGCGGTGCTGGACAGCGGTCTGAAGCTGTCCCATGAAACATTTGCCGATTATGGTATTATGGATGCCCCGGCGATCAGCAGTGAGCATGTGGAATCTTTTGTGGCTGAGGGGGGAACAGACGGCCGCTTCATCTCCGTTAAGATCCCCTTTGCGTATGACTACAGTGGAAAAGACCGGTCTGTACACACTGCGGATAATCACGGAACCCATGTGTCGGCACTGGCGGTGGGCTACGCCGAATATGCGGACGGCCGCGTAAAGTTCCGCGGCGGCGCTCCGGCTGCACAGCTGCTCTGCATGAAAGTGTTCCCGGATGACGCGTCCCTCGGCGCGGACGACGCGGATATTCTCAAGGCGATGGAGGATGCTTATCTGCTGGGTGCAGATGTGATCAATCTGTCTCTGGGCATGCCCAACGCGTACGAAAATGATCCTGAGATCGGCGCGGTATACTCTCAGGCCGTGGCCGCGCTGGAAGCGGCGGGTGTCATCGTATGCTGCGCGGCAGGCAATGAGGGAACGGCGCTGACCGGAAAACCGGAGAATACGGATATGCCTTCTGTGGGTTATACCGGCTATGCCAATGCCACAGCGCCGGCGATCTACGACGGCACCGTGGCGGTCGCGGCGGTAAATTCGGCCTTTTATGAGGCGGGCGGCGGCATTATAGCCGGAGATAGAACGATCCTCTATACAGATGCGGTTTCCAATGTGGAAGGCTGGGAACCACCCGCTATCGATACACTGGCAGGGCAGGAACTAGCCTATGTGGTGATCGACGGGCTTGGTACCGCTGAGGATTTCGCGGGACTTGACCTGACCGGATGCGCTGCGCTCGTCAGCCGGGGAGAGATCTATTTTGCTGAGAAAGTAAACAATGCGGCTGCCGCGGGAGCGGTGCTGTGCATTATTTATAACAATGCGCCGGGGGCGATCCTTGCGGCGGTGGAAGACACTGCTATTCCCTGTGTGGTCATCACACAGGAGGATGGCGCGTGGCTTATTGAACAGGCGGTGCGGGGAAGAGGAACCATCGCTGTTGCTCCCGAACGGGTGAAGATCAGCGGCGGAGACAGCGTGACAATGTTCAGCTATTCATCCTGGGGCGCTTCGCCCTCTCTCCATCTGGTACCTGCGCTGAGCGCGCCGGGAGGCATGATCCTTTCGGCGGGTATGGAGACCAACGGAGCCTACGGCTATCTGAGCGGAACTTCCATGGCGGCGCCGAATGCATCAGGTGCATATGCGCTGGTGCTGCAGGCCCTGCGTGAAAGAGGAATCGAGGACAAGCTTGTGCGATCGCAGCTTGCCACAGCGCTTTTGGCGGGTACAGCGCAGCTTGTCACGGATGAAGAGGGTGTTCCTCTCTCGCCCCGCAGACAGGGCGCTGGTGTCATTGATATTAACGCGGCGCTGAACGCAGGCGCGGTGATCACGGATCCCCTGCTGGAGCCCGGCGAAAGCGAAACAGGTAGTTTTACGCTGCGGTTCTCCGTGCGAAATCTTACTGAGGAAGAGAAAATTTTTACCATAACGCCCCGTGTTTTGACAGATCATTTTGCAGAGGTTGGCGGGTTCCTGCGCAGCACCCTATCGCCTCTGGAGATCACAGACCGGGTGACGGTATTTGGCCCCCGTGTGGTGCGCGTAGCGCCGATGGGGGAGGAGACAGTCACTGTTGACCTGATCGTACAGCTCACCGCGCGCAAACAGCTGATGCAGGTGTTTGAAAACGGATTTTTTACGGAAGGGTATATCTTCCTGACCGATGAGCAGGGGGAGAGCATTCACGCCACATTCCTTGGTTACTGCGGTGACTGGGAGAAGGCTCCTGTGCTGGAAAACGTGGACTTCGCTGCTGTGATGAACGCGTATTACGCGCGGGAAATGGGTGAGGAAAACGCTGTCGCAGCGCTTCCTGTGAATATGTATTATAACTTTGCGCTGTTGTGCGACGCGGAGATGGACACCTACGGGGCGCTGCTGCCCGGTGAAAATCCGTGGCTGGTAACACCGTATTTCGGTGAGCGCAACGCCATGTCCACGGTGAACAGCGATGCGATCGTATATACAGGAGACCGCATTTTGATCGATCTCTACACGCTGCGTAACGCCGAGCATGTTATCATGGTGGTGTCGGATCAGCGGACGGGAGAAATCTATCGGGTGGATGACCGGGCATATCTGCTCCGTTCACTGGTGGTGGAAAATGTGGGACAGGCAGTTTCCGACGCGCGCTTCCTATGGGACGGCACCGACAGCGCGGGACATATTCTGCCCCACGGTACCGCGGTAACGGTATCTTTCTATGCGTGGCTGGAAACGGAAACAGAGATCAGCGACGCATATGACAGGTATGCCGGAAACGGCGATTATCAATGGCTGCTGGAGAGCGAGTGGGACAGTTTCAAAGAGTGGACATTCCCGCTGGTGCTGGATGCCGCCGCGCCTTTGGTAACCTGCAGAGTAAACGATAGGACCGGAGCGGTGGATATTACTGTAACGGACTCTCACTTTGTTGCGTATGTATCTGTGAAAGATGCTGTGGGCAATGAGTTGATCGCGGAAACCTATGCAGGAGAGAGGGCGGGGGAGCGGCACACCCTGACCGTTTCCCGGGAAGATATGGCGGGACATGTGCTGTATGTTACCGCTGTGGACTATGCGGGCAACCGCATCGGCTATGAGATCGATCTATCAAGCGCGGATCTCGGCGCTGTTCACTGTGAGCGGTGCGCTGTGGCGATGCTTTTGGATGTGGATAAGAACGCGTGGTATCACGATGCTGTGGACTATGTGATCGACCGGGGTCTTATGACCGTGGGAGACGATCTGAACTTCTCGCCTCACGCCGGCGCGCTGCGTGTGCAGGTGTTGGAACTGCTCTATGAACTGGCGGGCAGTCCGCAGCTGCCTCAAGGCACCGTGCAGCTGCCTTTCACAGACATCCCTGCCGGTTCCGGCTATCGGGGTGCTTTGGAGTGGGCGTACAGTGAAGGGATCGTGACCGGTTACGACGAGACGCTGTTCGGTGCCTATGCGCCGCTGCAGCGCAGCCAGCTGGCAGCCATACTCTGGCGCGCGGCACGCTCGGGCGGAGAGGTTCCGATGCACGATGAAGCGGCGCTGAACAACTATGCTGATGGGGATACAGTGCCTGAATGGGCGCGGCAGGCGCTTCTTTGGGCGGTGGAAGAGGGATATATCCGCGCCGATGAGGCGGGCAACCTGAACCCTTACACCTATGTGACCCGGGCGGAATTTGCATATTTACTGATGATGATTTACGAAAATAACAATAATTGACAGGAGGACATTAATATGGAACTGAACAAGATTCTTGCGACTGTGGACCACACTCTGCTGGCACAGGGCGCCACCTGGGAGGAGATCCGGGCGATCTGCGATGACGGCATCAAGTATGCCACCGCATCTGTATGCATTCCCGCATCCTATGTGAAGATGGCAAAGGAGTATGTGGGCGATAAGCTTGCTATCTGCACTGTTATCGGTTTTCCCAACGGCTATTCCACCACCGCGGTGAAGTGCTTTGAGACTGAGGACGCAGTGAAGAACGGCGCGGACGAGATCGATATGGTCATCAATGTGGGCTGGGTCAAGGACAAGCGCTGGGACGATCTGCTCGCTGAGATCCGCGCCATCAAGGCCAGCTGCGGCGGCAAGCTCCTGAAGGTGATCATTGAGACCTGCCTTCTGACCGATGAGGAGAAGATCAAGCTGTGTGAGATCGTGTCTGAGTCCGGTGCGGAGTACATCAAGACTTCCACCGGTTTTGCCGGCGGCGGCGCTACCCGCGAGGATGTGGCACTCTTTGCAAAGCATGTGAAGCCCCACGTGAAAATCAAGGCCGCAGGCGGCATTTCCAACCTGCAGGATGCGGAGGACTTCTTGGGTCTCGGAGCATCCCGCCTGGGTACCAGCCGCATTGTGAAGGCGGTCAAGGGCCTCGAAGGAACCGGTTATTGATAACTGTGAGTATATTGGAAAGGAAATAATACGATATGGCAACTCCTCACAACAACGCCAAGATGGGCGATTTTGCAAAAACTGTGCTGATGCCCGGTGATCCCCTGCGCGCCAAGTTCATTGCAGAGACCTTCCTGAAGGATGCAAAGCTGGTGAACAATGTGCGCGGTATCCACGGCTACACCGGCACCTATGACGGCGTTCCTGTGTCCGTGATGGCTTCCGGTATGGGCATGCCC
This sequence comes from Candidatus Pelethomonas sp., assembly GCA_045615065.1. Taxonomy (GTDB): domain Bacteria; phylum Bacillota; class Clostridia; order Oscillospirales; family Oscillospiraceae; genus Pelethomonas. The sequence goes on from JAZLEB010000076.1 coordinate 16,773, forward strand.
TCCATTGGTATTTATAGCTATGAGCTCTACACCATGTACGGCGTGGAGAATATTATGCGCATCGGTTCTGCCGGAGCGATCAGCCCCAAGCTGAAGCTGCGCGATGTGGTTGCCGGTCAGGGTGCCTGCACCAACTCCAACTTCGCTCACCAGTATGAGCTCCACGGCACCTTTGCGCCCATTGCCGACTACACTCTGCTGGAGACTGCTGTGTCTGTGGCCCGGGAGATGGGCGTTGAAATGCCTGTGGGCAATCTGCTCAGCTCCGACACCTTCTATGATGCTTCCAAGTCTACCATGGACTGGGCAAAGATGGGTGTTCTGGCTGTCGAGATGGAGGCGGCTGCCCTCTACATGACTGCTGCTTCTCTGGGTAAGCGCGCGCTGGCCATCTGCTCTATTTCTGACAGCCTTGTCACCGGCGAGGAACTGTGTGCCGAGGATCGTCAGAACACCTTCACCACCATGATGGAGATCGCGCTCAAGACCGCGGTGGCCATGGACAAGAAGTAAGTGACCGGGGAAAATACCGGTATATTTGGCTCAAATCCGGTTGCTTTATCCGCAGGGTTGGAGTATAATCTCTGCGTAAGGCCGGCACACATGCCGGCAAAATAAGAAGAAAGGCAGAATATTCGATATGAAGAAGTTTTTTGCTCTTATGCTGGCACTGGCTATGGTGCTGGCACTGGTGGCTTGCGGCGGTAACGGCGCAGGCGCTGATGCTATCCCCGATGAGATGACCAGCGAGGACGGCAAGTATGAGATCGCTTTCGTTACCGACGTCGGTCAGCTGAAGGATAAGTCCTTCAACCAGGGTACTTATGACGGCGTGAAGCTGTATGCTGATGCTGCCGGTAAGTCCTACAAGTACTATCAGCCTGCCGGCGGCAACAACGCTACCGACACTGACCGCTACAACGCCATGAAGCTGGCTGTTGAGAACGGCGCAAAGGTCATCGTCGCTGCAGGCTTCATGCAGGGCAATGCCATTGCTAAGGCTGCTGCCGAGTTCCCCGAGGTCAAGTTCATCTTCATCGACGGTTGGGCATTTGAAGGTCTGAACAACATTGCCGGTATCTCCTTCCGCGAGGAGCAGTGCGGCTACCTGGCCGGCTATGCTGCCGTTATGGAAGGCTACACCAAGCTGGGCTTCTCCGGCGGCGGCGGCGGCACCAATGCTGCCTGCAACCGTTACGGCTACGGCTTCGTTCAGGGTGCAGAGGCTGCTGCTGCCATCAAGGGTGTCAAGGTCGAGATGAACTACTCCTGGCTGCACGGCTCCACCTTCACCGCTTCCCCCGATCTGCAGACCATGGCTACCGGCTGGTATCAGAACGGTACTGAGGTCATCTTTGCCTGCGGCGGTTCCATGGTCCAGTCTATCTCCGCTGCTGCCGGCGCTGCGGAAGCAAAGGGCATCGGTGTTGACGTTGTCCAGTCCTTCGAGTCCACTGCCGTTATCACTTCTGCTATGAAGGGTATCGGCGAGGCTGCTCAGCAGGCTCTGAAGGCCGCTGAGAGCGAGGATACCTGGAAGGATTTCGGCGGCAAGAACGTTGTGCTGGGCGCTAAGGAGAATGCTGTGGGTCTGCCCACCGCTACCTGGAGCCTGAAGAACTGGAGCGTTTCCGACTACGAGAAGCTGTTCAACGATATCGTGAACGGCACCGTGGTGGTCGACAATGCTGACGTTGCTGAGCCTGCAAGCACTGCCAATGTCACTGTGAACATCGTTAAGTAATCTCAGATTACATACCGAAGAGAGGAGCGCATCAGCGCTCCTCTCTTTTTGCGGCGGGGGAGAGAAGCGGTAAATTGCGGCATGAAAATGGCAGAGAAAAATATCTAAAATAAAAGCAAAAAACTTTTAAAAAGTGCTTGACAAATCAATTGGTATCCTGTATAGTAAATCGTGCCTGTTCGAAAGGCGTCAATATGGCGGCGTAGCTCAGTTGGCCAGAGCATTCGGTTCATACCCGAAGTGTCACCGGTTCGAATCCAGTCGCCGCTACCAAAACTCCCTCCCAAAAGGGAGGGAGTTTTAACCTTGGCGCGTTGGTCAAGCGGTCAAGACACCGCCCTTTCACGGCGGTAACACGGGTTCGATTCCCGTACGCGTCACCAGACGGGAGAGAATCGCCCGTCTTAATTGGAGGCTTAGCTCAGCTGGTTAGAGCGCCTGCTTCACACGCAGGAGGTCACTGGTTCGAGTCCAGCAGTCTCCACCAGGAAAACAGTCATCCCGAAAGGGATGGCTGTTTTCTTATTTGCTGTTGCCAAATCTTGACAGTTTCCGACCCCGGGGGTATAATCTCTTCAGACAAAATCCGGCGGATTTTGCGTAAAAATTATATTTGATGCATATTATCGGCACAAGAAAACGGGGGAAAGAATCATGAAGAAACTGACAGCGTGGGTATTGGTGTTTGTTATGAGTCTCAGCCTGTGCGCCTGCAGCCAGACCGGCAGTGTTGACAAGAAGCTGCGGGGAACCTGGAAAGATTCCAATGGTGCGGTTTATACCTTTGAAGCAGGACGATTCACCTGTGAAGTGTCCGTGTTCGGACTCAGCCTCGGCATGCAGGAGGGTGACTACGAGATCACCGAGAGAGCCATCATCCTCTATTATGACAACGGTGCGGACAGCACATTGGAATACACCTATGAAAAAGGCACGCTTACCATTGAAGATTTCAGTAAAGTGGAGTAAGCTGCAACACGTTGTTTGAAACACCAACCGGAACAGGTGCAAAATGCACTTGTTCCGGTTGATTTTTTATGCCGTCTTTGGTATAATTACCCCAAATGCAATTAAAGGAGGAACTGTACTTATGCAGAATATCATTGCAAAACACAATTTCGTATTCCGTCAGGTCCGCGAGATGCCCGATGTGGCAGGCAAGCTGTGGGAGATGGAGCACGCTAAGACCGGCGCAAAGCTCTGCTGGCTGGAGCGCGACGATGAGAACATGACCTTCGCCATCGGCTTCAAGACCATTCCCACCGATTCCACCGGTGTGTTCCACATTCTGGAGCACTCTGTGCTGTGCGGATCTGATAAGTACCCTGTGAAGGAGCCCTTCGTGGAGCTGCTCAAGAGCTCACTGCAGACCTTCCTGAACGCTATGACCTTCAATGACAAGACCGTGTACCCTGTGTCCAGCCGCAACAAGCAGGACTTCCTGAATCTGGTCAACGTTTATATGGACGCTGTTCTGCATCCCGCAGCTGTCACCAAGAGCGAGATCTTCCGTCAGGAAGGCTGGCGCTATGAGATGGGTGAGGATGGCAAGCCCTTCTTCCAGGGTGTTGTGTACAACGAGATGAAGGGCGCTTACGCCGATGTCCGCGACATCATGGGCGAGGCTATGGATCAGCGCCTGTTCCCCGCTAACTGCTACCGCCACGACTCCGGCGGTAATCCCGAGTGCATTCCTGATCTGACCTATGAGCAGTTCTGTGAGGCACACAGCAAGTATTATCATCCCTCCAACTCCCTCATTTTCCTGGACGGTACTGTGGATCTGGACAGCGTTCTGCCTCTGCTGGACAGCTACCTGGCTCCCTATGACCGCCAGACGCTGGAATTCCCCATTCCCATGCAGGAAGTCCTGCCCTATGAGGAGGCAGAGGTGGAGTACGAGATCGGTGAGAGCGAGGACACCAAGGGCCGTACCATCGTGTCTTATGGCCGCATCTTCGCATCCTATGCCGATCAGGAGGAGATCTTTGCGGCATCTATCCTGTCCGATTACCTGGCAGGCGGCAGCGAAGGTCCCCTGAAGCGCGCCATTCTCGATGCCGGTCTCGGCACCGATGTTAAGGTCGGCAGCCACGACGGTATCCAGCAGGCCTGGATGAACTGGCAGGTCTGGAACACCGATAAGGAGAAGGTTCCCGAGATCAAGGCCTTCGTTCGCAAGACCCTCACCGAGATGGTGGAAAAGGGCCTGGATCGTGAGCGCCTGGCAGCCTGCTGCGCCAACATGACCTTCCGTCAGATGGATCGCGACGGCATGGGCAGGCCCCGCGGCCTCGTTGAGATGCTCACTGTGTACGAGAGCTGGCTGTACGGCGGCGATCCCGCGCAGAACTTCGCCTTCCGCGCGATTTTGGACGGTCTGCGCGAGAAGATCGCTACCGGCTACTTCGAGGAGAAGATCCGCGAGTGGCTGCTGGACGACACCACCGGTGTCATGGTCATCATGACTCCCTCTCAGACGCTGGGCGCCAGGAAGCTGGAGCGCGAAAAGAACCGCGTGGACAGCGAGTGGGCCGCTATGAGTGATGCCGAGAAGAAGGCTACCGACGAGCTGTGCCAGAAGATCCGCCTGTGGCAGCAGACTCCCGACAGCGAGGAGGCACTGGCCACCATCCCCGTGCTGAAGCTCAGCGATATCCCCGAGACTGTGAAGAAGCTGTCCGTCACCGAGGAGAAGGTGAAGGATGTTACTGTGCTGCGCCACACCACCGGCAGCAATCTTGTGACCATGAATCTCATGTTCAACGCCAGCGACCTCACTGAGGAGGAGCTGCCTGTTGCCAGCATTCTTTCCACCATGCTGGGCAAGCTGGCTACCGAAAAGCACGACAGCGCTGCTCTGCAGACCGTTGTGAAGCAGAAGATCGGCAAGATCAGCTTCGGTACCGACGTGTACTCCGTCAAGGACTGCACCGACAAGTGTCGCGTGAATCTGGGTGTCAGCGCAGTGTGCCTGGAGGGCTTCAAGGAGGAGGCTGCCGATCTTATCATCGAGATGCTGACGTCCACTCTGTTTGAGAATAAGTCTCTGTTGATGGATATTCTGCGCCAGAACAAGACCAACCTGCAGATGAGCCTGATCTCCGGCGGCAACCGCTACGCCATGGGCCGCGCCAATGCCCGCATGACCGCTGCTGCCGCTGCCAATGAGTATCTCGGCGGCTGTGAGTATATCAGCTGGATCAACAAGTGCTGTGAGTATGACGATGCCGCACTGCAGACCCTGCTGGACAAGATGGCTGCTCTCGCTGCCAAGGTGTTCTGCCGCAGCCGCCTGACTGTCAGTGTATCTGACAATGTGGACGCTGCTCTCACCGAGAAGCTGGCCACCGCATTCCAGGAGGGCACTGCCGCTCCTGAGAATACCACCTACCGTCTGCTGGAGGCTTGCCGCGAGGGTATTCTGATCCCTGCGGGCGTTGGTTTCGCGGTGAAGGGCGCACACCTGAGCCACTACGGCAAGAAGTTCACCGGCAGCATGATGGTGCTGGCCAAGATGCTGGGTCTGGAGTACCTGTGGAACGCGATTCGCGTGCAGGGTGGTGCTTACGGCGCAGGCTTCTCCGCAAACGCCGAAGGCGGCATGGCATTCCACACCTACCGTGATCCCAATCCCGGCCGTTCTCTGGGATGCTTTGATGAGTCTGCTCAGGTTATCCGCGAGTACTGCAAGAACGGCGGACAGCTGGATAAGTTCATTCTGGGCGCAGTCAGCTTCAGTGACCTGCCCCTGAGTGCCGGCGGCAAGATCGATCTGGCTGAGACCCGCTACTTCAAGGGTATCACCCACGAGGAGATCGAGCGCATCCACCGCGAGCTGCTGCACACCGGTTATGAGGAGATCCTTGACCTGTGCAATACGCTGGAGGAAGTCGCAAAGAGCGAGAATATCTGCGTGGTGGGCGGTCAGCCTCAGCTGGACGGCTGCGGCGAGAAGCTTGCAGAGATTCGTCAGATCCTGGCATAAACTACATATTGTTGACAGGGAGTGCCTATGGCACTCCCTGTTGTTTGCAGCGGGAAAACGGATGGGATTTATACGAAATATGCAAAAATCAATATAATTTTTGTGAAAAAGTGCTTGACATTTGCGCCCTTTCCGATATAATAAGAAGGCTTGCAGTGTGCAAGTAAATCCTTGCTCCCACCAAAGAGTGGGGGCCATCAGTCCAAAAGGAGGTGCAACCATGGCTAAGATTTCCGCAAACTATGAGGTCGTCTACATCCTCGATCCCGCTCTGGGTGAGGAGGCTATCGCCGCTACTGTGGCTAAGTTCAAGACCCTCGCTGAGGAGAACGGCTCTAATGTCGAGGTTGAGGAGTGGGGCAAGCGCAAGCTGGCTTACGCTATCGACTACAAGACCGAGGGTCACTACGTCCTCATGTCCTTCACCAGCGAGCCCGCTTTCCCCAAGGAGCTGGACCGTGTGCTGGGCATTACCACCGGTATCCTGCGCTCCATGATCGTCTGCAAGGGCGAGTAAGGGGGACAGACCGAAATGCTGAACCGCATTATCAT
>JAZLEB010000077.1:0-6830 GCA_045615065.1 Candidatus Pelethomonas sp.
ACCAGAAGTTCTTGCTTTTTGGTCTCTCCCTCCGTCTTTTGCTTCGCAAAATCCACCTCCCTCGTCAGAGGGAGGCTTAGGATTCTGCAAACCTGAGAGCTCGACAAACTCCAAGTTGCCAATCAAAAAAGGAGCCGCTGCGGTAAGCAGCGGCTCTCTCGGTATAAGGGAGGGGAATTACATCAGAGGCTCCAGCTTCAGAACGGGGTGACCCTTCTCGGTGAGGAAGTTCATCAGTTCTTCTGCGTCGGTGGTGATGGTTTCATCGCCGATCATATCACAGAAGTTCTCGATGCCCAGCATCTCACGAGCGGTCTTGTTCAGACGCTCTGCTACATCGTCCTTCAGCTCCTTGGGCATCCAAATGATACGGGCGATACCGCCCTCGGCGGAAGCAAACTTCTTGGAGGCGATGAAGTGACGGCCGTGTCCCATGAAGCCGGGAGTCTGCACGCCGCCGCCGGTCATGGAGGCCAGCTCACCGAAGGTCATACCGGTGGGGGTCATTCCCTTGAACTCGCGGTTGACGATGACCACACCGTTGCTCATGGGCTCCAGACCGCAGATGCACTCGAAGCAGCCGCAGGAGGTCATGGGATTCTCCATGATGGAGTACAGGCTGACGGTATCCACAGCACCGTGGGTGGCCTCGTGGACCATGCGGTCAACATCGGGATAGTAACCCATGCGCTCGTCGGTGCAGCCTTCCTTGCTGATGGGCTGGCAGGGACCGGCATCGTTCAGCTCCTTGGTGGCCTTGGCATCCAGCCAGCTCACCGCGCCGCACAGGCCCAGACGCTCGGGAGTGACCACGCAGCAGTGGCTGGGAGCGAAGGACTGGCAGAGGATGCAGGTATAGAACTGATCCACACTCTCATCGGTCATGGAGTTGAGGCGCTCGTCGCGGGCATTGTAAGCGGGCATTGCTTCCTCGTTCAGAATGCGTGCGGCCTCCGTCTTGTCGGTGACCAGAGTGACAGCGCATTTATCCACAACGGCGGAGAACTCATCCATGATCATATTGTACAGCACTTCACCAAAGTGGTGCATACGCAGACCCTTCTCGAATGCATCCTTGGAGATGCGGATACGGAACTGGTTGCGCTGACCGGTGTGCATCACGCCTTCCATGTAGTTGAACCAGGCGTGGATCTTGCGCTCGATGACAGATTCGAAGTCCTTCTGCATCTTGGAACCGGCGACTTCAATGTAAGTAGCCAGGGGGAACTCGGTCTCGCCGCAGTCGATATCGGGACCGATGACAGTGATTTTGTGATCTTCCACAGCACTTGCCTCGCGGGTGGTGACCAGCTCGCAGGTGGTGTTCTTGCTGGACCAGAATTCCACCTGCATGTCGGACTTGCGGATGATCTCGCCCTCAAAGGCAGCAGCAAATGCAACGGGAATGGGCAGCTCCTTGACCTTGATGCGGATACCGCGCATAGCCAGAGAGTGCTTCACGGTCTCGTCGTAATTGGTCACAGACTCCAGTGCGCCGGGAACCTGCAGATCGCCCAGATCCTGATCCACGATCACAGGGAAGCCCAGTGCGATAGCACCGGCACCGGCGGAAACGACGACCTCGTTCAGAGCGCCGAAGGTGTTGACAAAAGCGGGAATGCGGTTCTTGGTGTAATCCAGGAGACCTGCGAGATCACCGGGCTGGACATTACCGAAGATCAGAGCGGCGCGGATAGCGACGGTGACAACATGGATGACAGAGGTGACATCGTGGCCCAGGGGAACCACGCGCAGCTCAAGACCCATCTTCACACCCTCGTCCAGTGCCTGCTCAATGCAGTCACCGATCATGAAGGTGAGGATGCCCTTGGACTGGTAATCCTTGACGACCTTGGCAACATCGGCTGCATTGTCAGCCTTGCCGAGAACGACAGCGACACCGGGGATATCGCCGGTGACCAGAGGAACACCCAGAGAACGGATGATGGGATCGGGAACGAAGCCGATGCCGGATTCATTGGCATAAGGCTCGGCGCCGTTCAGATACTTAAGTCCTTCGATGATCTCGGCGCCCACTGCGGTGGCAAGACCGGCATTCAGAGCCTGGCCCAGATCATCCTGACCGGTGATCAGGCTCTTGAGAACGCCAACACAGGCGCTCAGGTCGCCCAGAGTCTTCACCTTTACGCCGGTTGCGGCGTAAATGGTGGGGAAGAAGTAAGCGGTATCGGGGAACGCGATGGGGGTGTCGGCTCCGTGCTTGGCGATGGCGTCGTTAACAGCGCCTTCAGTCAGACCGGCAACAGCATTGGAACCGGCATAGATCAGATCAATCAAAGCTCCCATGGGAAACTCCTCCTTTAATTTGGTTGTCTTTAATATAGCAAAAAATTCTTTGTTTGTATAGCACTTTTCACTGGTAAAGAGGGAAAAACTTTTCTTGAAAAGCTTTATACTTTGTGATAGTATTTTCTCACATTTGGAACGGTTTCTCCCGCCACTGCAGGTTATAAAATCCAGTTTGGCGAATAGAATTGTGCTGACAGGCGGTGCCTATGCCGCTGTACATGATGCGAGGAGGATGAGACCGTGCGAAAGGCGCTGCTTTTTGCACCGATGCTGATGCTTCTTCTGTCTGCATGCAGTGCGGGGGAAGAAGAAAATGTTGTGAATATGCTGCAGCAGCAGTATGCGGCTGTGGCGTCCGCTACCATTGAGGCGGAGGTCATCTGCCACTATGGGGACGAGGTGAGGGAATATACTCTCCTGTGTGCCTATACACCGGAGAGCAGTGCGGTGACTGTGCTGTCACCGGAAAACCTTGCCGGGATCTCGGCGCAGGTGGAGGGCGGAACACTTACCCTGCGGTATGATGACATATCGCTGGATGCGGGCACCTGTACCGCTGCGGCGGTGTCGCCGGTGGTGGTGCTGCCCAAGTTGATGGAAGCTGCTGCGTGGGGTTATCCTGCCCAGCAGAGCGAAGAGATGCTGGGGGAGCGGTTGTGTATCCGGCTTGGCTGCGATCTGAGTGATGAAAGCGGCGCGGAATATACCACATGGTTTGACAAGGAGACACTGCTGCCCCTGCGCAGCGAGATCAGTGTGGACGGTACACTGCTCTTTGCGGTCAACTGGCTGCGATTTGAAGTACAGTAATAAATGAGAACGAATGATGAGGCGATAATAAATGGAAAGTACGCTGAGACGCACCTGGGCGGAGATCGATCTGGATGCACTGGCACATAATGTTAACGTTTTGCGGGAGTGGATGGGACCGGAATCCCGTTTCCTTGGTGTTGTGAAAGCGGATGCCTACGGTCACGGCGCGGTACAGGTGGCCAAGGTGCTGGAGGAACTTGGCGCAGGCTATCTTGCGGTCTCCGACCTGAACGAGGCCCGTGAGCTGCGCCATGTGGGTATCTGTATGCCTATTCTGCAGCTTGGCAGTACTCCTGCCGATCAGACCCGCCTGCTCATTGCAAACCATATCACGCAGACTGTCCACAGTGAGGCTGCTGCTGTGCAGTATAGTGAGGCGGCTGTTGAGGCCGGCTGGCAGCTGCGTGTCCATATCAAGGTTGATACCGGCATGTCCCGCCTGGGCTTCCAGTGCGATGACAGACATTTCGACGAGTCGCTGGAGGCAATCTGCCGTGTATGCGCGCTGCCGGGACTTATTGTAGAGGGTATCTTTACCCACTTCGCGGTGGCGGATGAACGCACGGAGGAGAGCCGTGCCTTTACCCTGAAGCAGCACGAGCGCTTTATGCGCGTGATCAATACTTTGGAGGAGCGGGGGATCAAAATTCCCATCCATCACTGCGCAAACAGCGGCGCCACGGTGGATTATCCCCAGTATGCCCACCATATGTTCCGCCCCGGTATTTTGACTTACGGTATCTGTGAGCAGGAGACGGAGATCGATCTGCATCCCGTGATGACGCTCAAGACCAATGTCAGTGTGATCAAGGAATATGACAGCGGCGTAACGGTGAGCTATGGTCGCACCTTTACCACTGAACGTCCTACCCGCGTGGGCGTTTTACCCATCGGCTATGCCGACGGCTTTATGCGCGCTCTGTCCGGTAAATGGAATGTTTGGACACCTCACGGCCCTGCGCCCGTCATCGGCCGTATCTGCATGGATATGTGTATGATCGATTTGACCGATCTCCCTGAGGTCTGCGAGGGCGATGAGGTGGAGGTGTTCGGTGTACACAACCGCGTTGCCGATGCTGCCGCTCTTGCCGGTACAGTGGCGTACGAATTGCTGTGCACCGTCAGCCGTCGGGTGCCCCGCGTGTACTACCGCAACGGAAAGCAGATTTACCACGAACTTCTGCTCAGAGGATAAAAGGATGCACCGGTTTCCGTTTCCCGCATAGGATGAAACGGGGCAAAATAAGCGGTATAAATTCCGCACCTGCGTGGGACAATGATAGTGGCTCAAGTTCCTTGAGCACTTTTCCCTCGGAGTGTGAACACTGTGGATACAACCGTAAAACGCGGCGACATCTATTATGCCGACCTCAGCCCGGTGGTGGGGAGCGAGCAGGGCGGCGTTCGGCCGGTTCTGATTATTCAGAACGATACCGGTAATCGATACAGCCCCACTGTGATCGCGGCCGCCATTACATCCCAGACAGGGAAGGCGCGTCTGCCGACACATATCGAGCTTGCGGCGCAAAACTATGGACTTACCCGCAATAGTGTGGTATTATTGGAGCAGATCCGTACACTGGATAAGCGGCGCCTGCGGGAAAAAATGGGGCGCGTGGACCGGGAATTGATGGATCGGGTGGATGCGGCGATCGCGGTAAGCTTCGGCTTGCAGAATGACCGCTTCGTTTGAATCAAAGGATAAAGACCGGCATTTCCCCTTTGCCGGTCTCAGGAAACATAAGCAGGAGAAATGATATGAAGAAACATACACTGCGTGTTGCAGTTTGCGTGATGCTGGTGGGTACGGTGCTGGCAGCCTTTGTGGCCATTGCCACGGAGCTTGGCGCGGGATCTCAGAATGACCCCCTTGTTACCCTCAGCTATCTGAATGAAGTCTTCCGCCAGCAGATCATGGAAGAGGTGGATGGTAAGCTGGATGCCCGCAATGCGGCTCTGCTTACTCAGCTTCAGGATAAGATCAATAATACCAAGCGTGAAATTCTGACCGAGTTCGGCAGTTCCTACGGCGATGAGAACGGCGGTACGGCTGTGAGCTTTACCACGGTAACGCTGGCACCCGGACAGATGCTCTACGGCACCGCGGGCAGTGAGATCCTGCTTCGCAGCGGTGATGCCACCTGTATCTCCGAGGGGATGAGCGTGCCCGGTCTGGTGGATACCACCGACAGTTCCAAGATCGACAACGGCGCGGCGCTGAAGATCAACCACCTTTATTTGATGCCCGAGCAGCGCGGTGTGATGGCACACACAGAGGTAGTGCTTCTGGTGCGCGGTGAATATGTGATCGTCTGATATAAAACATAAAAAAGAGCTGCTTTGCATAGAATGTGCAAAGCAGGTCTTTTGTGCTGTGAAAGGAGAACAGAACCTTGAGAACAGTGGCGGTATATTGCCGGGATACGGCATGCGGATCGGCAAAAATGCGGGAGAATGCGAGTCGGGTGGAGATAGGATTGGAGTTGCCCGATCCAGGTGACGGCCTGTACCGCGGAATCCTGGTGTGTGAGCGGGGTGAACTTTCGCTGGGCGTTCTGCAGCCGAAAGACGGTAAGCTGGTGCTCACGCGGCGTCCGGAGAAACAAGAACTTACAAGACTGGGTGAGGTCAAGTATATTCGGGTGGGATGCTCTTTCTCTTTCGGGAAAAAGATCGTATGGCACAAAACGGCGGAACCTTGCGTCCTTGTGACAGACGGGGATCTTGCGGGCAGGCTGGAGCGGTGTGGAATGGCATATTGGCGAAGGACCGGAGAGATCCTGTATTTGGCATTTCCCCTGAAAACAGACAAACCGTTTCCGCTGGAAAATATGTTTTGCTTTGCGTCAATGGAACGGATTGATGGAGAAGTCTGCGCAGTCTATCGGTTTGGTGCCGATGACATTCCCAAAATGCCGGAAGGTGGAAACGGTGACAAAAAAAGATAAAAAAGTTTTGTGCAGTGACTATTATTTTACCGCTATATGTGGTATAATATATAAAAATCCTGACTACCTGTATGGGATCGGAGGAAACAACCTATGAAATGTCCTTACTGCGGTTACAGAGAGAGCAAAGTGGTGGACAGCCGTCCTGCGGATGAGAGCAGTATTCGTCGCCGCAGAGAGTGCCTCTCCTGTGAGCGCCGTTTTACGACTTATGAAACGGTGGAGACTATGCCGGTGGTGGTGGTCAAGCGCGACGGTACCCGCCAGAGCTTTGACAGAAACAAGGTGCTCCATAGTATGCTGCGCGCCTGTGAGAAACGTACGGTCCCTCTGGCCCGTCTGGAACTGATCGCGGACGAGATCGAACAGAATATCCAAAGCAGCGGCGAGCGGGAAATTACCACTGATGGTGTGGGTCAGCTGGTTATGGAAAAACTGCGCGGTGTGGACGAGGTCGCCTATGTCCGCTTTGTTTCCGTGTACCGCCGGTTCAAGGATATCAACACTTTCCTGCAGGAACTGACCAAGCTGCAGGCGGAAGAAAAATAAGTAGAGAACTACATAACGGGGAGTGCCGCAAGTTTTGCGGCACTCCTTTTTGCTGCCTGCGGAGGGGAGCAAATTGGAGTTTGTCAGTCTCTCGGGTTTGCTTAATCTCAAGCCTCCCTCTGACGAGGGAGGTGGGTCGCCGCAGGCGACTCGGAGGGAGAGATACACTGCAATTCTTGGTTTTCTCTCCCTCAGTCTCGCTTCGCTCGC
>JAZLEB010000078.1:0-16165 GCA_045615065.1 Candidatus Pelethomonas sp.
GATCAGCTCTATCTGCCCATGGATCCCAACTCCGAAACGATTCCCTGCGGCATACGGATCCACATTGGCGGCGATTATCAGCGCACGCTCATTCTGTACCCGGAAACGGAATTTCCCTGTGTCCGGATCTTCATGGAGAGCGCTAACAAAACAGAGACCTCCGCGATCTACTCCCCTCAGGTCTATCTCTACCTCACCGCGCTGCAGGAGAAGGAAAATGCCACTTTGGAGGATCCCGACAGCGACGGCTTCTACGAGGCATTTGTATGGGACTACCGGACAAACGATCTGGTGATCTATGACTACTACGATGGCGCCATCCACCGCATCAGCACCAACGAAACCATCGGCTGCAGCGCGTCCAACTACACAGGACTCGTGGCCAACATTCTGCTGGGATACGGCAACATGGTGCAGGCACAGGATGAGGACGGGCAGGTCAGTGTATACCGCTACAAAAACGGCACATTCACCTATGTCTGCCCTATGCGCACCGCTTTGGGACAGGATACCGGCACAGTGCTTGAAACCATCTCCTACCAGCGCCTCGCAAACGGCACACTGTACCAGTCCGGTGGCAGCATTGTGGCTGTCAGCGGCGGAACGCCGGTGCGCATGCAGATGACAGATGCACAGGTCACCGTTGTCCACAACGGGCAGGAGATCCTTGTGGAATACAGCTGGGCAAGCTGCGGCGATGCATTGGCTGCAGCATCCCACTCCGGTCATTACTCTGTGATACCTCTCACCGGCAGTGATCGCTATCTGGAGCTGATTTTGGATATGGGCTACACCTATCTCATCGATACCGTTACAGGAGAGGTGCTCGATCCCCTCGCGGTATTGGACAAAGAGGTCAAAGAGCGGCTCAGCATCATCAGCTTCTCGCCCGATGGCCGGTACGCTGTGATCTCTCATCACAGCTCCACCGCATGCATTCTCCTTAACTGCACTACCGGTGAGATCACAGACCTTCCCTATGCGGATGATATCTACTCGATCAGCGGCTATATGATCGATGCCACCCATGTAATGCTGATCTCCGCCTTTGAAACAGACCGCCCCCATGATACAGAATCCAAAACAAGTGTTTACAACATTGCCACCGGAGAACTGACCGACTTTCCCTCCGAAAATCTGACTCTGCTCAGCGGACGATATGCCTACACAAAAAATGAAAATGGGTATCTTGAACTGGTAGATCAGCTCTCCGGAGAGCGGCTCGAAACGGAGTTTACACACATCGAGCAGATTCAGAACTGCCCCGGAGGCGGGGTGCTGATCATCAGCGACGGAGTCCTCTACCGGGTAGCGCCCGACGGCAGCACACAGGCGGTTTGCCGGGCAGAACGAACGTAAAAACAGCAAAAAGAGACCTCTGCGGGTATTCCGCAGAGGTCTCTTTCGTTTCATTTGTGCAGTGCTTTCCGATTACTTGGCAGTCACACCGGTGATGTGGGTGTTCACGCCGGCATACCAGTACAGGAAGCCCTCGATATCGACCTTATCGCCAGCCTTCAGCTCGCCGACAGCAGCGTAAACAGCGGTCTCGGGACCGGTCAGATAACGCTCAACGCAGAAGCTGTAGCTTGCGCCGTCCTTGGACACGGTGACATAGATATCGTCACCGGGCTCACCGTTCTTGTACTCGATGGAGTCGATGGTCATATCCTTGAAGACAACGAACTTATTCTGATGCTTGATCAGCTCGTCGGTACCCAGCAGAGCGGTCACGTCGGTTGCCTCAGCGATCCAGGAACCCTCCAGGATCTCAAAGGTAGCATCGATAATCTCGACTTCGCCTTCCCACTCAGCCTTGTAACCGGTGACGCGGATCTTGGTGCCGGGAACCAGCTTGGCAGCATCCTCCTCGGAGCAGGCCATTTCATACATGAAATAACCGCCCTCGCCGTCCTGAGCGTAGACAGTGATCTTGTTGTCCCACCAGGACTGATGTCCCTGAACGTAGCACTCCACAACGACTTCGGCATTGAGCTCAGCTGCAGCATACTCAGCGTAGGTCATAACGCCCTCGGACTTTGCGTTCACGTCCTCATTGCTGCCACCGCAGGCTGCCATGGCAAACACCATAGTAAGAGCCAGTGCCAGTGCAAAAAACTTTTTCATGTTTCTTTCTCCTTTTTGAGTTAAGGTTCTTTCGGGCAATGCCCTGAACAGATTCATTATACACCGAAAAAATGGAAAATCAAGGTCTAAACCATCTTTGCCCGTTTTTTCCTCCATTCGCGGAGTACATAGAGCCCGATCAGCAGCCACGCCGCCGCCAAAGAGCCAAGAAGCACCGCAGAAGTGGGAGGAAGCTCACCCAGTTCCGCCTTTCCTGCAGCCGCTGAGCCGCCCTCATCCAGATGATAGAGCGCATACATATCCTGATACAGCTTCTCAAAATAGGCACTGTCTGTCGTCTGCTTGCGATTGGTGGACTTGGCGGTATTTTCGATCAGCATACCAGCCGCGTCACGCAGGGAGGCCGAACCATTGAACACAGGCGTGACAAAAGTATTCGCCGTGTTCTCCAGAAGAAGCTTGGTTGCACGGATCTTCACATCGTAATAAAAATCGTTATCCTCACCGCCGCGGCTCAGATAATCCATATATTCCTGTGTCTCACGGGCCTTGGAAGTTACCGGAACATATCCTTCCGTCTGTGCATAGGCGATCTGCATCTCATTGGAGAGAAGATACTGGGCAAAGATCCACGATGCCAGCACCTCCTGCGGATCCTGCTTATTGAACACACAGACAGATGGTCCCTGAGAGATCATTTTAGGCGCATCCGGATCAAACTGCGGGATCATCATGACCTCTGTTTCAAACTCTACCAGATGCTCTTCGGGAATGTCCAGCAGCGGGGCATTGCTGCCCATCCAGGTGGCTCCCGCTGTGGAGTCCACAGCGAAGATGCACTGACCGGCATTCAGGTAGTTTGCCGGATATCCGGAGATCTTGAAGGTTGAAAACGCGCCGGTCTCCACATGAGCGGCCACCGTTTGCAGCAGGCCTTTTGTGGTATCACTGAACAAGAGGATCTCGCCCTCGTCTGTGGAGTATCCGGCACCCAGCTGGCGCAGCTGGGTGATCATCATGTTGTCCGTGGATTTGTAGATGAACGGGATCATCACCTTTTGCCCGTTGACAAGAAAGTTTCCATCCGCATCTTTAGCCATTGCCGCCTCGGACACTTCCCAAACGAAGTCCCAGGTCAGTGTCTCGGGCAGAGTGAAACCCAACGCCTCCACATAGGTTTTGTTCACATAGCAGACCTCGGTGGAGCGCATGAACGGCAGTGCGTAATAGCTTCCGTCAACTCTGCATTCGTTTAAGAATTCCGGAATGATCTCATCCACAGCAGGGCCGTCAAACCGGACAGCACTGCCGCCCAATCCATACAGCTCATTGGTCATAAGTTCATCCAGTTCTACCACACTATTGGTTCCCGTGAGATAGGTAGCGATATGATCAGGATAGGTAATGCAGACATTGGGGGTAGTCTGTGTGGCAATATTCGTGATCACATCGTTGTAGATACGGCCGTAGTCTGTATACAGGCGCAGCGTCACATGGATATTGGGATAGATCTTCTCAAAATCCTCAATAACTTTACGGTAGAGATCCGCCTGTGTGAGGTTCGTATCGTTCTTGGCCCAGAAAGTGATCTCATAGGTTCTGCTCTCGTCAAATTCCTCCGGCATAACAAATTTATTCAGTCCCTTGGAACCGTGGCAGCCGCTCAGAAGCAGAAGCAAAACGGAGATCAGCAGCAGTACTGCAGTAAAACGTTTTTTCATCCCTTGAGTCCTCCTCTGCTGACACCCTCCATGATCTTCCTGCGGAACACAAGGAAGAGAATAATAAGAGGCACGGAAATGACCACCACCGCCGCCATCATCGCCGGGACATTTTCGCGGCCAAAGCCGTTTTCCCGGATCTCCTGGATACCGTTGGAAACCAGAAAATACAGTTCATTGTCCGTAATCAGGCGCGGCCAAACATAGCTGTTCCAGCACTCAATGATCTTCAGGATCGTCACAGTAACGATCGTCGGTCTGCAGATCGGCACTACAACTTTTACAAGGTACTTGAAGTCTGATGTTCCGTCTATCTTCGCGGCAAGATAGAGTTCGTCCGGGATCTGGGCAAAGTTTTCCTTAAGAAGGTAAATATAGAAAACCGAGGTGATAGAGGGCAGGATCAGACCCGTAAAGGTATTGCGCAGATCCATGTTGGTGATCGTAACAAAATTGGTGATAACGACCAGCTCACTGGGGATCATCATCAGCGCGAGGAACAGTGTAAATACCAGATCTTTTCCTTTGAACTCCAGCCGCGCAAAAGCAAAGGCGGCGAGAATCGTTACCACCAGCATCAGCGCAGTAGTTGCGATGGTATAGATCAGGGTATTGAGAAAATACCGGTCCAGCGGCACAGCGGTAAATGCCGAAATATAATTTTCCAACGTAGGCGCAAGCGTAATAAGCTGCGGAATATACTCGGCATTATATGCAGAATAGCTCTTAATTGAGCTCAGCACCATCCAGTAAAACGGAAACAGCACCATGACAGCCCACACGGTCAGCAGTGTGTAAATAACCGCGCTGCGAATATTCTTTTTCAGATTCGCCGTTTTTTCAATTTTCTGATAATCAATATTCTTTTTCATGGTTTAGTTCCTCAAACATAGTGCACATGCTTGCGGCTGACCAGCAGATTGATCACTGTGATCGTCAGCACAATGGCAAACAGAATAATGGCCGCAGCCGAAGCGTAGGAGGGATAACCGCCCGCGTTGCCGTAGAGCATATCATAGACATAGCCCACAATGGTATTCATGCCGGCACTGTTCAGATCCGTACCAAAAAGCGCTACCGCGTCGGAATATGCCTTGAAGGCGCCGATGAAACCGGTGATGACCAGATAGAAGATCATGGGAGAGATCATCGGCAGTGTAATTCTTGTAAATGTGCGCCACTTCCCTGCGCCATCCACCTTGGCGGCGTCATAATAATGCTGCCCCACGGAGGCCAGCGCGCTGGTCAGAATCAGGATTTTGAAAGGAAGCACCACCCAAACCGTGTAGAAACACAGCACAAACATTTTTGCCCAGTAGGGACCGGTGATAAAATCCACCGACTGACCGCCGAACCAGTTGATCAGAAGGTTCACCATGCCTTCCGAATACGGTGTCTGCTTGAACAGGATCATGAATACCAGACCGACCGCCAGTGTATTGGTCACGTAGGGCAGGAAAAAGATCGTCTGATACAGCTCACGAAGCTTTGTGATGGAGTTCAGTCCCATAGCGATCAGCAGACCCAATCCCGTTGACACAGGAACAGTGATCATAACAAGAATAAAGGTATTCTTCACTGCCTGCAGGAAATAAGGATCGCGCAAAATGTACTGATAATTGTAAAGACCTGTACCAAAATAGGTCTGCGATGCAAAGTTAAAGCCTTCTTCAAAAGAATAAATAAACACATCGATCAGGGGATAGACCATAAATACCCCCAAAAATACGATCGCCGGCAGCAGATACAGCCATGCTTTCAGATTTTGAAATCTTTCTTTCATATTCATTCCCTTCATTCCGGTAGTTTTGCATCGCAAAACCACAAATTGTTATTGTATATATTGTATCCAAAGCTAAGTGACAAGTCAATGATAAGAGAAAAAGAGCGGCGGCAGAAATGCTCTTTCTGTCACCG
Organism: Candidatus Pelethomonas sp.; assembly: GCA_045615065.1. GTDB lineage: Bacteria > Bacillota > Clostridia > Oscillospirales > Oscillospiraceae > Pelethomonas. The sequence continues at coordinate 5,727 of JAZLEB010000078.1, forward strand.
CTCCCCTGACTGTGGAAAGTGTATATATTGTTTCTCAAACAAAAACCACCGAAAGCGCATTGCTTCCAGTGGTTTTTGATACTCCCGCCGGGAGTTCGGAATATTTCGTTTTGCTGCGAACACATTCTCCGGGATCACATAGCCCTCGGGCAGAACGATCTCACACGGAAATGTTATGATCGGCGGCAAACAAAACACCTGCTGGTTTAGCTCAATGTCGTCCAATCCGTAGTATAAGTCGGCGATCATATCGGGGTTGAATTCTCCAAAGAGGATCAGAGGCTCTGCATCCTACGGCTGCGCATCCATAATTGCTTGATAAAGGTGCTCAAAGGCGTTCCGGTGGGATTCAGCCATGGCTTTCCAACCACCTTCACCATCAGATACCATTCATGTGCACCACATATCTTATATTTTTTCTGCGGAGTCCGAAAGGATGATATATGGTGGTCAAACTGAGGTCACGATCATCCGCCTCCGCTTGCACTCGCCGTACCAAAATCATGCCAGCGGAGCTTCACCTACGCGATTTTTTCATCCCGATTCTTCCCCGCTCAACGGCAGGCTGCTCCGCCCTTCAGTTCCTGTTTGCGCTGATACATCTCACTGTCCGCACGCTCAAACACGGTCTCATAGCCCTTGTCCAGTGCAGGGTCAAACTGCGCACTGCCGATAGCAGCAGACAGATGGATCTCTTCTCCCAGCCGCGCCACAGTTTCTTCAAAGCCCTGCTTGAGTTTGGCACAGAGGGCCGCATCCGCCTTCGGATAGATCACCGCAAATTCATCACCACCGATACGGAACACGTTTTCTTTTCCGAAGACCTCCACCGCGGAGTCGGCCGCCTTGATGATCAGTTCATTTCCTGCGGCATGCCCCAAGGTGTCATTGACCTGCTTCAGTCCGTTGACATCGATGACAAACACGGCGAATTCTACCGCTTCGCCCTGTATTTTTTCCCGCAATTGGGCAAGCTCCCGCAGATAGGCAGTGTTGTTCCGCACACCTGTCAGTTTGTCGTTGAAGGCAAGGCTGTTGATGTAATCGATGCGTGTCTTTAGCTGTCGCGCTGTCTCACTGAAACTTTCCGCAAGCATCTCCACCTCGTCGCCGGTATGGCAATCCACAGCAATGTTCAAATTGCCCGCAGCGATCTCTTTTGCCGCTTCATTGAGTTCCAGCAGCGGCCGGATGATGCGTCCGACGATCACCACCGTTACCAGTACGAACACCAGCACGATCATCATCGCCAGACCAACAACCTGTACGATAAGCTCCGTGGTGGACTTCTCGACTTCATACACAGGTACAGTCACAGCAAGACACATGTCATTCTCCAGCCGGCGGAATACCAACCGGCGTTTGATGCCGTTGTGGATGTGATAGTAGACAACTTTTTCTATGTCCGCAGTCCCCTCCGGCACAGCGTCCATCAAAATTTCCACCTTATCCCCCTTGGGAAGGTGCTTGCTGTATGTTACACGGAACTTGCTGTCCGTAAGGAAAGCGTGCCCCGTGTCATACAAACAGATCTCATCCACCATCTTCATAATGTACAGGAACTCGATGTCCATACCCACCACACCAAGAAGTGTTCCCTCGCTGTAAATAGGAACCACATAGGATGTGACATACATGTCCATCTCTTTGTTCATATATGGTTCCACCCAGATTGGATGCCCTGCACGGACAGGAATATAATACCAGCCCACATGCTCCACATCGTCCTCATCATAGGCCGAAAGGTCTGTCATCGGGTAAGAATGGAATCCCATGCTCGTGTCCGTCTTTACCCAGAACACACCGTCCAGCGGTGAGGTCAGCTCGGGATTGAAACGGACATAAACCGAAACCGCACCGTCCGTTTCGTCTGCCAGCATCAGCGCCAGATCTTCCAGTGCCTGCGCATACTGCACGCGGTATTCCTCATCATTCAGCAGACGATCCACACTTTCCATGTTTTTGAGCGTATACTTCGCCAGCGTCTCCACCGACTGCTCGATCCGCACGAACCATTCGTCCAGTTCCTGTCCCTTTTCGCCGCAGGTCAAATAGAGGATATCCTCGCTGTTCTGATCCATACCCTGTTTGAACGAATATATACCAATACCGCCAATGAGGATCACGGAAATCAGAATACCCATGGTAGTCAGTAAAATGATTCTTGTCCGGATGGATCGCTTTCTCATGGGTCACCTCGTTTCCAACACTTGTACATTGCTGCCGGTATGTGAAGTCGCGCCTGCAGCCCCGCGTTCCAAAATCACCGTCTCCATCAACAAGCCGCCGATAACCGCAAAGCCTGCTTCTCCGATCGGAGAAGCAGACTTTGCCCTTTAAGCATCCGTCTTTGCAGTTTTATTCTGCTCAGGGATTGAAAATCATCTTGCGTTGCCTTCGCAGAAGCGCCACAGCATGGTGGCGACCTGTGCGCGGGCAGCGCTGCCGCTGGGATCCAGCTTCATGCCGTTTCCGTCAGCAATGCCATTGATCACGCCTGCGCCACAAGCCCACTGCATGGCATCCATAGCCCAGGAATGGACATCGAATACATCAGTGTAGGAGAGAATATTAGTGTCCTCGCCCACGCTCACGTCGATACCCTTGTACTGGCAATAGCGCCACAAGATAGCGACAAACTGCTCACGGGTGATCGCGTCATTGGGCGCAAACACAGTGTCGCTGTAACCATTCACGATACCCTCAGCTGCTGCCCAGCGCACAGCCTCAGTGTACCACTGACCATCAGCCACATCGGTGAAGCTCATAGCATAGTTTGCATAGGGCTCACCCTCCAGGCGCCACAGGATGGTTACGATCTGCGCGCGGGTTGCAGTGCCGTTGGGATCAAAGAGATCACCGGGCAGACCATTCATCAGACCGTTCTCGATGCAGTAATGCACGCCGTCATGGTACCATTCGGTAGTTGCAGCATCCTTGAAAGAACAGATGGGACAGGTGGAATCCTTGGGACACGCTGTTTCGACTCTGCAGAAGAAAGCGGTTACTGTAACATCGCCGGCAGGCATCACGAATGTGTATTCGTTGTGATAAGAAGGCATCCACTGGATCTTTTCGCCGGCTGCGTTCGTGATGACCAGATCAACCAGTTCAAAGTTCTTGTCGGGTGTAACCGCAACAGACACCACGCTGCCTACAGCGGCGACAGTGGGTACGACCCGAATGGTGCCGCCCGAAACATCCTTAACGATCACACGGTAGGAAGGAATGGGGGTGTCGGGTGTCACAGAGGGCTTTACAATCTCCTTCCAGACTGCCTTGACGGTCACATCCGCGGTAATAGTGATCTTATCGCCGGGTGCATACTCGGTGCCGTCGATCTCCCATGCCCTGAACTCCATCCCCTCGGGTGCGGTGAAGCCGCACTCGGGCAAGGTGTACTCTGTGTTCTCTGCAGCGGTCGCATCAGCCATCGTGCCGGTACCGCCGTTGGCATCGAAGCTCACGGTGTACTCGGTGGGTTCGGTTCCATCGCTGTAACCAATAGCGTAGGTGGAGAAGTAGCGGACATACATTTTGATCACGCCGTCTTCGACTGTGATATACTCGCCGTCAGAGTTCTTGCTCGTGGTCAGCTTCTGAACATCGCCGTCGCGATGATTCTCGTGATAACGATATACGGCAAAGTCATATCTGCCGTCGGTATCAAAGGGGATTACGATCTCCAGCAGATTCACCGTATCATGGACCGGATCGGTGGTCTTAACTTCGGCCTCACCGGTCTTCTGGGTGGTGATCGTCTTGTCGATGGTGATATCGAGGAAGGTCAGGTTCTCGCTCTGAGTTCTTGCTTCCTCCTCAATGCCAGACTTATGCTCGGCGTCAACATCATCGGACATCTGTGCGTTGATCTGCATGGAAACTTCGACAGAAACGGACGCACCGTCTTCCATAACAATGTCGCCCGCGATGTCCTCTGCCAACTGATCCAGACCGCCGACCAGTGCGCCCTCGATGGCGCTGTCGTCGCCAACTTCAACAGAGACGTTAACCTCGGATTTGATCTCCATCACAGGCAGATAAACCACACCAAGATCAACATTCTTGCCATCAACTGTAACAAGAATGGTCTTGCTCTTGTCACCTCTCTGAATTGCAAGGTTGTAGATGCCGTTGGAAACATTCTCAAAGGCATACACACCGTTGCCGATACTCTGGGTCCTGGTTTGCGTTTCGCCGTTCAGGCCGATCAGCGTAACCGTTGCGTCGTCGCAGGTAACATACTCATCGTTCTCGGTTTCTTCCTTGACGGTAACTGTGATAGCGTACAGGTCAGGTTCATCGGGCTGCTCAGGGGGAGTGACCGGCTCTTCGTAGCCGCACTTGGAGCAGGTACCATCAACGTAGGTACAAGCCTCATTGGTGATAGCATCCTCGCCGCACTCGCATGCGCCGTTGTGGGTGCCGTTACCGTTGCTGGTGTAGGCGTAGCTATGCTCGTGCGGGGGTTCAGGCTGCTGGACAGTACTCATTTCGATGAAAGCCACGAAAGCACTGTTAGGATCGCCGACCCATGCACTGTTAACACTCAGCTTTTCATCCTGGCAAGTGAGCACGGTCAGATCATCCCAACTGGTACCAAAGCTATAGCTGCCATCGCCAATCACTTCGATACGGATACCGTACTCCATGCCCTCCTGTGCGATATTAGAATCGGGCCAACCCCAGCCCTCATCCAGGTCGGGAGCCTTGCACAGCCAGTCGGCATATACGTCGACAACAGTCAGAACGTTGCCATCAGTGTCCTTAACGACGATATGCTCAGGTGCAAGCACGCTGAGGTCAGGCAGTTCCTCGCCTGCGACGATCGCACCGATCGTCTCTTCGTAGGTGAAGGTAAGCTCAGCAGAGGCAACTTCGGCGCCAGCACCGGCGGAAACTCTTGTGGCATACACGCCATAGATTCCGTAAGCGTAAGCAGTCGTAAAGCCGACGCTGCCGAAATAGGGGTTATCTGCGGCGGAATCATAGGTTGCGACCTTCACATTGTCCGGATGCAACTTCAGGACAATAACAACGGAATCACCACTGATATAGCCATCCAGGCTTTCGTAGGTCTCAATGTTGGTCACAAAAATCTGGGTAGTGTTAGCAAGTTCATGTATACCGGGAACATCAGTCAAATCAAGAGTGGTCGCGTCAATGATGGACTTATCGACACCCAGCATATGTCTTTCCACGTACTGCTCAGCAGTCATACCGGTACCCTCAAGATAAATCTCGGGAAGCACCGTCAGGAAGTAGATATACTCATCGTCACCTTCGGGCTTATTGACGGTAACCGTGTTGCCATCAACAGTGATGCAATTCTCGCCGAGGTTTACGATAGTGCCCAGTTCAACTTCGGGCTTGTCGGGTTCGCCGCCTTCGTCCAACTCAACGAACGTGGCGGTGACGGTCACAGCGCTTCTGGGCATGACAAAGTTATCATCCTCGACCAGCACTTCATTGCCCTCTGCATCCGTGACGGTGAGAGAGTCCAGCTTATAGCCCTCGGCAGGAGTCACAGTCAGAGATACGATATCCAGTTCCTTTGCCTTGTCGTTGGATTCGCTGTCACGAACAATGGCGGTAACGGTACCGTTCGTGGTGTCTGCAATGGTAATGTCACGGGCAATTCTGCCGCTGATCACATATGCCATGCCTACCTGCAGATGATTGTTTGTTCTATTGACAACATCGGTGTCCTTCTTCACCTTAAACAGTATACCCATCATGGAAGAATCCACTTCAAAGGTGCCGTTGGTTACGACTACGACGCCACTACCATCAAGGTTCTCGGGAAGCGACGTTGTTTCCTGTCTCAGTGCGGCAATCATTGCATTGGCTTCAGGAATCATTGCAGCCATATCGTCCGCATTCTGTTGCTCTTCGTACAGATCCGCCTGGGGTGTATAGATGTAGAGGAAGCCTTCTTCCTGTTCGAAGGTCACGGTGAACTTACCGTTCTCGTTCTGCGCGACCTGCAGATCAACGAGCTCGGTATACTTGGCATCCGCCGTCTTGACCAGCTCAACGTCACCCTCATAATCTTTCATCCAGGTCCAGCTGTCCGATGCGATGGTGTACTCAAGTCCGATGGTTGCTTCGTGCGCACTGGGAACAGTCCAGGTCGCTCCGGCATCTATCCAGATATCATCTCTATAATGACGGTCCGCAATAAAGAATCTAACACCATTGGAACCATCGTTTACGATAGTATCGCCGGGCTTGACGGTGGCAGCATAGGCCGCGCTGCCCTCAGCAATGATCTCAGACCACTTATAGGTGGTGCCGCCGCCTTCACCCAACTCAACAAACACGGCGGTGACGGTCACAGCGCTTCTGGGCATGACAAAGTTATCATCCTCGACCAGCACTTCATTGCCCTCAGCGTCCGTTACGGTGAGAGAATTCAGCTTATAGCCCTCGGCGGGAGTCACAGTCAGAGATACGATATCCAGTTCCTTTGCCTTGTCGGTGGATTCGCTGTCACGAACAATTGCGGTAACGGTGCCGTTTTCAGTAGCCGTAACGGTCACATTACGGGCGATTCTGCCGCTGATCACATATGCCATGCCGACCTGCAGATGCGTGTTGGGTTTGCGGTCAAATTCGGTGTCCTTCTTCAGCTTAATCAGCATACCCATTATGGAAGAATCCACTTCAAAGGTACCGCTGGTTACGACCACCAAGCCGCTATCAGCAAGGTTCTCGGGAAGCGATGTTGTTGTCTGTCGCTGTGCGGCAATCATTTTATTGGCCTCAGGGATCATGGCAACCATTTCGTCCGCATTTTGGCCTTCTTCGTACAGATCCGCCTGAGTCATATAGATGTAGATGAAGCCTTCTTCCTGTTCGAAGGTCACGGTGAACTTTCCGTTCTCGTTCTGCTCGACCTCTACCTCAATGAGCTCGGCATACTTGGCATCTGCCGTCTTGACCAGGACAAGATCACCATCATCATCTTTCATCCAGGTCCAGCTGTCCGATTCGATGGAATAATTATTATCTGCGTCAAATGCTTCGGGGACGATCCAGGTCGCTCCGGCATCCATCCAGACATCATCGTAATCGTGACGGTCGCCCACATAGAAGCGGACACCGGAACCATCGTTTACGATAATATCGCCGGGTTTGAGGGTGGCCTTAAAGGCTTCGCTGTTCTCAGCAATGATCTCAGACCACTTATAGGTGGTGCCGGTGGGCTCGCCGGGCTCATCTGCCTGGGCGCCATCAGCCGCGAGGAGGGCAGGGTTGCCACTCCCATCCGTACCTTCTTTCAGATGACGGTTCTCCGCTGCACGACCGCAAAGCCTGAAATCATCCTTATTGTCGGCAGTCACATTGGACACAACAACGTCGTTTTCATAGCGAGTAGTGATCCAGTCAATTTCGACCATCCCGCCTTCGTAGTCAGCGGCAGAAATTGTTGCATTATCGCCAAGCTTAACATCCGCACTTTCGCCGGAAATTGCGAGAGCACCGGCAAGAGTAACCACGATACTGTCATTCGAATTTTCGGTATAGATGCCGTATGCATCCGTAGCATCTTCAACCTGGGAATTGATTGCGGTGATGCTGCCGCCGGTAACAGTCAGGGAGTTGGCTGTGTAAATTCCATAGCACACTTCATAGCTGCTGCCGTACTTTTCTACAGAAATATCACAATCTTCAACAGTGCCATCAAAACCCTCTGAATCAATACCGGTAGCTGCGCTGTCACCTCTGACGGTGATGCTGCCGCCGGAAACAGCAAATTCGGCAACGGCCCAAATGCCGCAAGCAGAATCTGCAGAATCTACCCGGATATCACAATTGGTAACAGTAAAGCCGTCTCCTTCCGCCACAATACCATTAGCCCCTCCATCGGAATCTACATTGATGGACGTATTGGTGACGGATACCGTGCTCCAGCTGTTAATACCGTAAGCTTCGCTGCCACCGGTTGCGCTAACGGTGCATTTTTCAGGGGCAGTGCCGGTAACGGTAATTACAGAATCACTATACGTACACTCGATACCGTAAGCCTTGGAATTTTCGGCAGTTGCACTGATCTGGCTATCCACTACATCAAGTGTACTTTCGCTGTCAAGCTGTATCGCATAGGCAACTTCACTGGATGCAGTGTTGGTTGCACTGATCGCAGAATCTTTCACCGTGAGATTACCATAAGCATAAACGCCAACCACATCACCGTCTGCGGATACATTGATCGTACAATCCTCAATGGTGAGGTCACCGCAAGAGTAAATAGCAGTAATGAGTCTTTTGCTGGAGGTCACCTCAATGGTACCGTTCTGAATCGTCAAATTATCATTCGATTCAAAGACTTGTCTGTTATTCAACGGAAAGGTAAAGGTAAGCGTACAGTCATTCAGGTCAAGCACCATGTCAGCAGCGCCCTCATCAAGGCAATAGTACGGATCATTTTCCGCACCGTTGCCGGTCACCTGAACATAGATTACTTCTTCTTCAGAATTATTCGCCGCATCGAATGCATCATACAGCGAGCCGGAGCCGGCGCTGTAATTGCCTTCCTCAAAGCCCCACCTTGCCTGCGGCGGATCCAGTTCCTCCGCACTTGCCGTCACGGTCATTCCCGGGAAGAACGAGAGGACCATCGAGAGCGCGAGCAAAATGCTCAAAATCTTTTTCTTCATGTTTTTCCTCCTTGAATAAATTTTTCCAAACCGGAGTTTACTCTGATTTGGCGGATACCATTCCCTCCGCCTATTACTGAAATCCATTCCACTTTGATGTTACCACACAAAAGGTTGCAAAAGAGATGCACAAAACGGGAGCACCACAAAATCTTGTAGTGCTCCCGCCTATATCCCCATAATATTTTGTTATGCCGCGAACACATTTTCCGGAATCACATAGCCCTCGGGCAGAACGATCATACAGACAAAGTTTCCGCTCTGCTGCACCTGAGCGTACTGCTGCCAGCCCGCCGCGCTTTCCGGATAGAAATTTTCGGCTGCACCTGCATCGATCCGCGCGCGGAAGATGTCCACTACCTGCTGAACATCCTCACTGTTTTTCACCTCAACCAGAACGATCTCGCACGGAAATGTTACGATCGGCGGCAAATAAAACGCCTGCTGGTTCAGCTCAACACCGTCCAGTCCGGGGTATAAGCCGGCGATCAGATCGGGGTTGAATTCTTCAAAGAGGATCAGAGGCTCTGCATCCTCCGGCTGCGCATCCATAACGGCTTGATAAAAGGTATTCAAAGGCGTTCCGGGTTCCGGTCCGCTGGCCTGTTTGCCGCCGCAACCGCAAAGCGCCGTGAGCATCAGCACTGCCAATAACAACGCGAATAATTTTTTCATAGTAACATTCCTTTCAAAATTGTTTTACTATTCGGTGTGTCTTGCTATACCAGAAATGAAACCCCGGTGATCACTGCGCAGTAGAAAAGTCCGATCAGCAGCGCCCAATTTGACGCAGTCGCTTTGCCCCGCTTGCGAAGCACAAGGGATGCGATCGTGGCGGCAAGACAAACGAACACGATCCCCTGACCGCCCAGCACCGCGATCTCGTGGAGGGTGATCATCAGAGAAGACGCGCCCCGCGGGCCGACAATGCCGAACAGACTTCCGTAGATGGAACAAAAAATATACGGAAAAGCCACCAACAGAGTCAGAACAAGACCGATTTTTTCGGTTTTCGTGTTTTCGCACCATTTCTTTCGACGGGCGATAAAGTCGATCAGAAGTACAGCGCCCGCAAAAAACAGTGTCGGAACGCTCCAAATCATAGTGATATCCTCCTGCTCCGGCATGCGGCTCACACCGCTCCCATGCCGGTTTTCCGTCAAACCAAACAAGATTTTTAATACTCTACCATACAAAAGGGTGCAAAAAGGGGGCACAAAAAGACACGGACAACTACTCGCTGTCCATGTCTTTCTTTACTTCATATTTTCATTCATCCGTTCCAGCATGCCGGCGGTAAATTCGCTCCAGCTGTACTGCGACATATATTCACCCTGCCAGGCAACATTTTTGCGTTTGCCGTCACACCAGTCGTAATAGTCGCACTCAACCCGAGCGGGTATGATACCAAGCTTTCCGCGCTGCTGGGCAATGACATTTTCGCAGCCGAGAAGAGTCAATATCCCAAGCAGGTCGCGGCGCAAGCTCTTCATGTAAGCCTCATGTCCTCTCTCGTCCTCGAAAAGCACCGCCTGCAGCTCACCCAGCGTACAGAGCGCACCCTTGCGGTCGATCAGATAGGCAAACAATTCCTTTGTCTTACTGTACTTGAATGCAATCGGTGTTTCATCTACAAAGACCTCGAAATTACCGAAGGCCTGTACCCGCAAGTGCACATTGTGAGCGATCGGGCGGCGCAGATCGGAGAGCTCTTTTTTCACTTTTTCCGCGGTGATGGGCTTGGTGAGATAGCCGCTGGCATGGAGATCGTAAGCT
>JAZLEB010000079.1:0-47377 GCA_045615065.1 Candidatus Pelethomonas sp.
AGGCAATGAAGCCTTCCTATCACTCATCTTTGTTCAGTTTTCAGGGTGCAAACCTAATATAGTTGGTGTTGATTAGATCGAGGGTCCACCCGTTCCCATCCCGAACACGGAAGTTAAGCTCGATTCTGCCGACAATACTTGACTGGAGACGGCCCGGAAAGATAGGTAACGCCAACACTGCAGGACAGTCATACGACTGTCCTGCTTTTTTGAAATCCAATTTCAATAAAATGTTATTGCATTATTGTTGATCTGGAATATAATCAGCCCATTGGTCAAGCGGTTCAGATTGTGACTTCTCAGGCTGCAAGTATGTTGATTATGAGCAATCGCTTTTCTAGTGAGGAAAGTCTTACAATTTAGGCTGTGCTTGCGCAAGTGGTACAGCAGTTGGTGTTGATTAGATCGAGGGTCCACCCGTTCCCATCCCGAACACGGAAGTTAAGCTCGATTCTGCTGACAATACTTGACTGGAGACGGTCCGGAAAGATAGGTAACGCCAACATTGCAGGATAGTCAAAAGACTATCCTGCTTTTTGTTTACATAAATCAAATATTGACATTCAAAATCATTGTGTTAGTATATATAGTAGGGCGAATAATGTTGTTTATGCAGATATTTGCTAACAGTACGGAGGGAAATACGATGAAAAAATCTAATCGCACCATTCGAATGAGCATTAAATGGAAGATTTTGATCCCGGTTATTATTGTTAACATTATTGGTTGCAGCCTTTTAGGTACAATTCTTGGATCAAGAATGAAATCTACTCTTGCGGATTTCGGTGCCCAACAAGCACTGGTTGCGGCACGTGTTACTGCCAAATCCGTTAATGCTGATGATCTTTTGGCGCTTCGCGAGGGAGATGAGGATACTGCTTTGTACCTCAATGCTGTCGCTGCGTTGGATACAGCACGCGCTGATGTTGGTGCTATGTTTGCTTATACTCTGTATACTGATGGTACCAATGTCTATTACGGAGTCGAGGCTTCTATGGAGGAGCCTATTGGTTCTATTTTTGAGGAAACTTATGAGAACCTTGCTGATGCTTTTAACGGTGAGGAGATCCTTGATCCCACTCTGTATTACACCGATGACGGTATTCTGATTTCCTGCTATGTTCCTATTTTTGACTCCGAGGGCAATGTGGTTGCTATCATGGGTTGTGACTACGATGCGCAGGAGGTACATAACAAGAACATGACTAACCTGATGATTTCGGTTAGTACCACAGTAATGGGCATTATCCTTGTTATTGCAATTTCCATTTTTGTTATTTCCCGCGTTTTGCGCCCTCTGCAGGATGCTACCCGTTTGGCTGCGCATATTTGTGCCTGCGATCTGAGCACCTCCGAGGATATCAAGGTATCCAATGACGAAATTGGTGGCCTGGTTTACGCTTTCAGCAGTGTTTCCGACAGTTTGCGCGAGATTATTACCGATATTCGTTATCAGCTGGGTGAGATGCGTAAGGGTAACTACTGTGTTGAGAGCCGTTGCCCTGATAGTTATATTGGCGACTATTCCGAGATCCTCGAGGCAATGAATGGCATTCGCGTTAGTCTGAATGATGCCCTGCAGCAGATCGGTCTTGCAGTCTCTCAGGTCAATGACGGCACGATGCAGATTGCCGAGGGTGCACAGAAGCTGAGTATCGACACTTCCGAACAGACTTCTTCTGTTGCTGAGATTTCTGACGCTATTCAGAGTATTGCTGAAGCAATCAATGAAACCGCCCGCGGCGCCGGTGAAGCTGTTGCTATGTCCCGTGAGTCCGGTGTTCATGTGGAGGAAAGCAACCGCTGCATGCAGGAATTTGCCGTTGCTATGGAGGATATTGACGACAAGTCTAAGAAGATCGGCGCAATCATTCAGACGATTGACAGCATTGCGTTCCAGACCAATATTCTCGCTCTGAATGCCGCGGTCGAAGCTGCCCGCGCAGGTGCTGCCGGAAAGGGTTTCTCTGTTGTTGCTGACGAGGTTCGTACTTTGGCACAGAAATCTGCTGCCGCAGCGGCTGATACTGCTGATTTGATCGAGGGAACGACTTCCGCGATCGAGCATAGCCTTACTCTTGCACGCCGCACTGAGGAGGCACTGCAGAAGGTCGCAAACAGTGCTGTAAAGACCGAGGAGTTGATCCGTGAGATCTCTGAGGCATGCAACCGTGAAGCTGAGGCGACCGATCATATCAATGATAGCATTAATCAGATCACAAATGTTGTTCAGGCAAACAGTGCTCTGTCTGAGGAAACCGCCGCTACTTGCCAGGAGCTGAGCGCACAGACTCAGTCCATGCACATGCTGATGAAGCGTTTCCGTCTGAAGGAACAGTGATTTTTCTCGCTGATCCTCATCTTTAATTTATTTGACAGGCACAGCAGGTTGTACTGCTGTGCCTGTTTCAATATATTGGCAGGAAGTCCATCTTTTTGTGACAGGGAAGAAACACGGATAAAAAGCTGACCATTTACCGTATCAGTTCTTGTTTGGAAGAAGAATTTGTGTTAAGATACGTTGTAGGTTACTGCCGCAACAGGGCAGTATATATTTTACAACAGGAGAGGGTATCTATGGAACTGTTATATTGGTTTGAGTCGATCCGTACACCTGTGTTGGATGTTGTTATGTCAACCGTAACCCGCTTGGGCGAGGAGACTGTGTTTATGGTTATCGCTATGCTGGTGTTCTGGTGCATTGATAAGCGCCGGGGATATTACCTGCTGAGTGTTGGGTTTGTTGGTACACTGCTGAATCAATGGCTTAAGATCGTTTTTCGCATTCCGCGCCCGTGGGTACTTGATCCAAACTTTCGGATTGTAAACAGCGCAAAGGAAGCTGCCACCGGTTACAGCTTTCCCAGCGGTCACACCCAATCCGCAGTGGGTACACTGGGTGGTGTTGCTCGATTTTCCTCTCGTGTATGGGTCAGAGTTATCTGTATTATTCTTGCACTGTTGACGGCTATTTCAAGAATGTATCTGGGTGTACATACTCCGCTGGATGTGGGTGTGTCTCTGGTGATCGCAACTGTATTGATCTTTGTGCTGTATCCTCTGTTTGAGAGTACCTTCTGGTTTCCAAACAGAATGTACGCTATTATCGGTGCGATGCTGGCGTTAAGTCTTTCTTTTGTAGGCTTTATGGAATTTTTCCCGTTCCCTGCGAATATTGATGCTGCAAATCTTGCCTCTGCGGTAAAAAATGCCTACACTATGGCGGGATCGGTAGCCGGTATGCTGATCGTGTACATGCTTGATTCCAAACTAATCAAGTTTTCCACCCGGGCACCCTGGTGGGGGCAGCTCATCAAGTTGGTGGGCGGACTCGCCTTGGCGATTGCTGTGAAGTCTTTGCTGAAGACACCTCTTTTAGCTTTGTGCGGCGGACACGAGATTGCCCATGCGATCCGTTATTTTGCACTTGTAGTTGTTGCGGGCGGTGTGTGGCCTATTACGTTCCGCTTGTACGGTAGATTTGTTCGCTGAAAAGTTGATTTCTGTCGACATTTATGATATAATCAATGCTACTTCATAATGAAAGGATCCAAAGTAATGAACAAAAAGGCAACTGATATCGTAGCATATGCTACCTTGGTGGGTTTCATTGTCGCAATGGTCGCAGGTGACAGAGAGAACAGCAAGTTTCATCTGAACCAGGCACTGGTTATTCTGATTGCGGAGGTGATCGCCAGCGCAATTGCAAGCCTGAGCTTGATCAAGTATATTGGCTGGATCTTCGGCCTTGTCGGCGGCGCTGCCGGTGTGTTCTGCACTGTTTGCTGGGTGATTGGTTTTGTTCGCGCTATTGTTGGAGATGAGACTCCTGTTCCCGTTTTGGGGCAGTATAAGATTCTCAAGTAAGTATCAACATGATCGGGAGCAGGGGGGATCATACCACCCTGCTCCTGTGCTTTTTTAAAATGTACGAAAGGAAGTGTTCTGAATGTGGCAGGATATTATGAATATGCTGTCGGAACTGAATCTGGTTTCAACTTTAGTTCGCCTTGTGTTGGCGATGCTTTTGGGTGGTATGCTGGGTATTGAGCGCGGCCGTAAACGCCGCCCCGCAGGTCTTCGTACTTATATGATCGTCTGCATTGCATCTGCGTTGGTCATGATCACCAGTCAGTACATGTCGGAATTCTTTGGTACCGGAGATCCTGCTCGGTTGGGCGCACAGGTTATCAGCGGCATCGGTTTTCTTGGCGCAGGTACGATCATGATCACCTCCCGTCAGGTGAAGGGGTTGACCACTGCAGCCGGATTGTGGGCTGCTGCATGCATCGGTCTTGCGGTAGGCATCGGCTTCTATGCCGGTGCGATCCTGTGCAGCCTGATCGTTCTTTTGGTTATGACTGTTCTGACCGGATTTGATGCCCGGATCCGTAAAAAGACAAAGCAGCTGTACTTTTTTGCTGAGTTTGTATGTATGGACGATCTGGGCCGCTTTATGGATATGCTGCGCCAAAGCGGGTACAAGCTTAACGATCTGGAACTGGATCGTGGCGGACGGAATGTGAACGATCTGGTGGGTGCAACTTTTTGGGTGGAGATGGAGAAACCTGCCGATCACATTGAAACCATTCGTAAGCTGAGCGGTTTTGAAGGTGTCAGGTATCTGGAAGAACTGGAATTTATGTAATAGAGGAAAAAGCAGCCTGTGTCGATTTTGGCACAGGCTGTATTTTGTTGTCTGAAAACACCAATTTGAATGCACTGCACATGAAATCGCGCATTGTATTTTTCAGATAAATGCGGTATACTTTAAAATGAGAAAATGGGATCAGTATGCAAGGAGGAATACGGCGTGAAATTGATGGTGATCGATGGCAACAGCATAATTAACCGCGCGTTTTACGGTATCCGTCCTCTGACCACAAGGGATGGCACGCCGACCAATGCGATATATGGCTTTGTGGTAACACTGCAGCGTCTTATGGATGAGGAGAATCCGGATGCGGTGTGCGTTACCTTTGATCGCCGCGAGCCGACTTTCCGCCACCTCTCTTATGATGGCTACAAGGCACAGCGCAAGGGTATGCCGGAGGAACTGGCGGTGCAAATGCCGATCCTCAAGGAAGTGCTGGATGCCATGGATATCCCCCGCTATGAGTTAGCAGGATTTGAGGCGGACGATCTGATCGGCACCATCTCCCGCAGCTGTGAGAAGGATGGATGGGAGTGCACGGTCGTTACCGGCGATAAGGACAGCCTGCAGCTGATCACAGATCGCACCAAAGTGAAGCTTGTGTCCACTCGCATGGGTCAGACGACCACGAAGGACATGACTCCTGATGTGTTTCGTGCGGAGTATGGTTTTGACCCCATCCATATGATCGACCTGAAAGCGCTGATGGGAGATACATCCGATAACATTCCCGGTGTTCCCGGCGTAGGCGAGAAGACCGCAATGACATTGATCGGACAGTATGGATCTATTGATGCAATATATACCGCTATGCCGACAGTAGACGCAAAACCTGCCATGCTGAAGAAGCTGCAGGAGGGTGAGGAGTCTGCTCGTATGAGCTACCGGCTTGCCACTATCGTTACTGATGCGCCTTTGGCGTTTACTGCTTCTGACAATTTGCGCCGCTCTCCCAAACCGGAGCTTTATGATATTTTTGTCCGCCTTGAATTCTCCCGCCTAATCGAAAAAATGGGTCTTACCGCGGCAGAGAACAATGTAACGGTAGAAACCGCGGAGGAATTGGTTGGTGCCTGCGAGAGCGAGATCGTGACCTCGCGGAATAGAATGGAGGAACTTCTTTCTCTTTGGCGCACACTTGACAGTGTTTCCTGCCTTGTTCTGCCGGAAATGGGCGGTGTTTGCGTTTCGTGGGAGAAGAACGCCGCTGTATTTCTTCCCGCAAGGCTGGCGGAATACAATGAATTCCTGTGCCTGTTCTTCTCTGACGATATCAAAAAAATAACCCATGGCGCGAAGGATCTGATCCGTATGCTGCTCTCCGAGGGATTGAAGGCGAACGGCATCGTGTTCGATACCGCACTGTGTGCCTACCTGCTGGATGCCACATCCGGTAAGTATGAGCCGGAAGAACTGGCGGCATCCTGGCTGGGGGCTTCCTTCCCCGAAGCATCGGTGTATCGCCACGAGGATATCTTTGCCGGTATGGACATTCCCGAACATGCGCTTTCTGTATGGGTCGGTCATACCGCAATGCTCGGTGCTTTGTATCGCAGGATGACAGTTAAACTGAAAGAACGTGAGGTGGAGGAACTCTACTATCAGGTGGAATTGCCGCTCTGCTGTGTACTTGCGGAGATGGAACTGGCCGGTTTCCGTGTGGACGCGAAAATGCTCCAATCCTTTGGCAAAACGCTGACAGCTGCCATTGCTGCGCTGGAGGAGAAGATCGCATCCTACTGCGGACCGTTTAATATCAATTCTCCCAAGCAGCTGGGTGAGGTGCTATTTGAAAAGCTGGGTCTGCCTGCCTCTAAGAAGACAAAGACAGGCTATTCCACTAATGCCGAAGTGCTGGATAGGCTGCGCGGTCAGCATCCTATTGTGGACGAGGTGCTGGAGTACCGCCAATATACAAAACTAAAGAGCACCTATGTGGATGGTCTCTTGAAGGTCATCGAATCGGACGGCCGTGTTCGCACCAGTTTTCAGATGACGGTGACCGCCACCGGACGGTTGAGTTCCACAGAGCCTAATCTTCAGAATATTCCCACCCGCACGGAACTGGGAAGTGAGGTTCGTCGTATGTTTTCCGCTGATGACGGTAAACTTCTGGTGGACGCCGACTACAGCCAAATTGAGCTGCGCCTGCTTGCCCACATCAGCGGTGATGAGGCGATGCGTGAAGCATTCATCTCCGGTGAAGATTTTCATACAGTAACGGCCGCCCACGTGTTTGGTGTAGAGCCTCAGCAGGTAACACCGGCTATGCGCCGTGCTGCGAAAGCGGTGAATTTCGGAATTGTATATGGAATCTCTGCGTTCTCTCTCAGTCAGGATCTCTCTGTTACTGTGGCGGAAGCAAAGAGTTATATGGATGCCTACTTTGACCGTTTCCGGGGCGTGAAGCGGTATATGGAACAGGTGGTGGAGAAGGCGCGCGCGGACGGCTATGTGGAGACACTGATGCATCGCCGCCGTGATCTTCCCGAGATCAAGGCATCCAATCATAATATGAGGGCATTCGGTGAGCGCGTGGCGTTGAATATGCCTGTGCAGGGTACTGCCGCGGATATCATCAAACTGGCTATGGTGCGTGTTTCTGACCGCTTGAAGAGAGAAAAGCTGGAAGCAAAGCTTATCATGCAGGTGCACGACGAACTGATCGTTGAAGCGCCTGTACATGAGGTGGAACTGGTAAAGCGCCTGCTGACGGAAGAGATGGAAAACGCCTATATCCTGTCCGTTCCGCTGATTGCGGAAGCACACAGCGGAGAAAACTGGCTCTCCGCCAAGTAAGACGCAAACTCGTTTACGAACTGAGGAAATCGGTATGGCATTTATTGAAAAACAGTGCTGTGGCGTACTGTTTCATATCTCTTCTGTTTTGGAAAACAGAGAGATCGTTCATGGTTTTTCTACCCGTATAGGCGGTGTGAGTGAGGGAGATTTTTCGTCCCTTAATCTGCGCCTTGGCGGCAGTGTAATGGACACAAGGGAGAATCTTAAGGAGAACTACGATCGGTTTTGCCGCGCGATTGGTGGAGGCGGGTGCGGTGTTGTGCCTGCAAAGCAGGTACATGAGGATACTGTGCGCGTTGTTTCCAAAGCGGATGCCGATGGTGGATTGTTTGCGCCCCGATCGTATACCGCTGATGCGCTTATTACCAATGAAACAGGGCTTGCGCTTACTGTTTACTCGGCGGATTGCGGTATCTTCCTGCTGCACGACCCTGTGAAGCGCTGCATTGGTGCCGTTCATGCAGGCTGGAGAGGGACCGCGCTGGGTTTGCCCTCCAAAGCGATAGCGGAAATGGGGCGGCTTTATGGTTCAGACCCCGGAAATATCCGCGTGGCGATCGGCGCAGGTATCGGCGCGTGCTGTTTTGAAACAGATGAGGATGTTCCTGCGGCTATGCTGAACGCCTTTGGCAGCGGTGCGTCTAACTATTGGATCCGTTCAGGCGAAAAGTGGATGGTCGATCTTGCGGGCATCAACTGTTGGCAGCTTCGTGAATCGGGCGTGTTGGCGGAGAATATCGATATTTGCGGACTTTGTACTGCCTGCCGCAGCGACCTGTACTGGAGCCATCGAATGATGGGGGACAGGCGCGGTGTTCAGGCTGCGATGATCGCCCTGAAAGGAGCGGGTGACCAATGAAAAAATTGCTGGCAGTTCTGCTCCTTCTTACCTTGACGGGCTGTGGTGCTGTGGATATGAATGAAGTCACAGATCCCGGCTGGGAGGAATATCAGCAGCAGGAGGACACTGCACCGGAGCAGGGACCTGTTTTTCCTGATGCGTTCTCTCTTGCATGGCATAAGGATCATACCCTTGACCCGCTCACCTGTGGTGAGGGTATCCAGCAGGATGTTTCGTCTTTATTGTATGAGCCGCTGTTTCGGCTGAATGACCGGTTTGAACCGGAAGCTCTGCTGTGCGAGGGTGCGCAGTGGGATGCCACAGGACTGATCTGCACTCTATATATCCGCTCGGGCGTGCTGTTCAGCGATGGCAGTGAGTTGAAAAGCTCAGATGTGGCGGCAACGCTGCAGCGTGCCATGACCGTTCCGCGGTATTCTTACCGCCTGCGTCAGATCGTATCGGTGAACTACTCTAACCGGAATATGACGGTTACGGTCACACTGTCAGAGAAAAACTCCGCATTTTTGTCGCTGTTGGATATCCCTGTGGTCAAAAAGGGGACTGAGGGGAAACAGGTGCCCACCGGAACCGGTCCTTACATCTTCCTGTCCGATGACGCAGGCACCAGGCTTGAGACCAATGCATCCTGGTGGCAGCAGCTTGCGTTGCCTGTGGATGCGGTCCAGCTTATTCACGCGAAGGATGAGGATACCGCAGTTCACCTTTTTGCCTCCGACCGTGTACAGCTTCTTACTCTCGACCCGACGGACGGTCATTACTCGGTGAGCGGCAGCGCAAAGGAAACAGAGAGAGTCAGTGCGCAGCTTCAATATATTGGCTTCAATACGACCCGTGGGGTGTTTGCGGATGCCGCGGCTCGAGTCGCTTTCAGTGTCGGTATTCAGAGGACGGTTTTGGTGAATGCTTTCCTTTCTGACCACGCTACAGCGGCATGGTTCCCGATATCACCCAGCAGCGACCTGTATCCCAAAAGCAGAGAGGTCACCTGGGACCGGAACGCGGTATCGGTTGCTATAGCTTCTGCCGGATATGATACCGGCGAAAGCCGTGAGTTGATTTTGCTGGTCAATGAAGAGGATTCCTTCCGTGTGGATAATGCGTTCTATATTGCCGATCAGATGTCTCTGTGTGATTGGAAGATCACGGTGCGCGCTCTTCCGTGGATGGAGTATCTGGTCGCTTTGGAGCAGGGAGATTTTGACCTCTACTATGGAGAGGTTCGTATGTGCGCCGATTGGGATATGTCTGATCTGATCGGCAGTGAAGGAACAATGAATTATGGTCGCATTGCCGATCCGCAGCTGGATCAGTATATGCAGGAGTTTCGTGAGGCGGAGGATCGACCCGCGGCAGCT
Organism: Candidatus Pelethomonas sp.; assembly: GCA_045615065.1. Classification (GTDB taxonomy): domain Bacteria; phylum Bacillota; class Clostridia; order Oscillospirales; family Oscillospiraceae; genus Pelethomonas. The sequence goes on from JAZLEB010000079.1 coordinate 9,677, forward strand.
GACCGGTTGTGTGAGTATTTTGCGCGTATCGCGCCAATTGCGCCGATTTGCTTCCGCAATTTCGTGGTGCTGACCCACACCGATGTGGTGGAAGGGCTTGCTACCGCTCCGGGTACGACCTTCAGCGCCCTTGAGCGCTGGACGATCCATCTCGCTTCCTGATTAATTACAAGGAGGATATAACATATGACATCAGAAGAACGTAGAGCAGCGATTCTCGAAACCTTACAGAACAGCACGAATCCATGCAATGCCAGTGTTCTTGCGGATACATTCGGCGTCAGCCGGCAGGTGATCGTTACGGATGTTGCATTGCTTCGCGCATCCGGTGTGTCGGTCAATGCCACGCCGCGCGGATATTTGCTGGATCGAGGAGGTGCCGGTTATGTCCGCCGAATTGCCTGTCGCCACAACTCGTTTGATACCGAAAACGAACTGAATATTATTGTGGATAATGGCTGCACCGTGCTGGATGTTGTGGTAGAGCATCCTGTTTACGGTGAATTGATCGGTTCTCTGCAGCTGAAGAGCCGGTACGATGTGGGACAGTTTTTGGCAAAATCCGCGCAGTCGGAACCGCTGTCTGCACTTACCGGCGGTGTGCATCTCCACACGATTTCCTGCCCTGATGAGGATGCCTTTCACCGGGTATGTGCTGCGTTGCGGGAAGCCGGATTCCTTGTCGCTGAATAATTGTTTTGGCAAAAGAACTTGACAAAAGTCAATAAAAGTGTACAATGACTCAGACAGGTGTCAAGACACCTGTCTGAGTCATTGTTTAATATGGGGGAACATACTGAAATGTCGAAAGTAAACGAGTTTCTTAAGCGTAAAAATATCGTGCTTTCCGCAAAGCGTTACGGCGTTGATGCCCTTAGCGCTATGGCACAGGGCTTGTTCTGTTCTCTTTTGATCGGTACAATCATCAAGACGCTGGGGCAGCAGCTTGGTGCTCAGCTTTTGGTGGACATCGGTACCTATGCCTCCCAGATGAGTGGTCCCGCCATGGCTGTTGCCATCGGCTTTGCGTTGAAGGCGGATCCTATGGTCATCTATTCTCTTGCTGCTGTTGGCTGGGCAGCCAATGCAGAGGGCGGGGCAGGCGGTCCGCTGTCGGTGCTTGTGATTGCCATCATCGCGGCGGAATTCGGTAAGCTTGTGTCCAAGGAGACCAGGATCGATATTCTTGTTACCCCCGGCGTTACAGTGCTTGTAGGTGTTGCGCTGGCAAAGCTGATCGCGCCGCCTATCGGTACTGCTGCCGACGCGTTTGGTACACTGATCCACGAGGCTACTAAACTTCAGCCCTTCTGGATGGGCATTGCGGTATCAGTGCTGGTCGGCCTTGCGCTTACTCTGCCGATCTCCTCGGCGGCGATCTGTTCTGTGTTCGGACTTACCGGACTCGCAGGTGGTGCAGCTGTGGCCGGCTGCTGCGCCAATATGGTGGGTTTTGCGGTGCTCAGCTTCCGTGAGAACCGCTGGGGCGGTCTGGTGAGTCAGGGTATCGGCACTTCCATGCTGCAGATGCCCAATATCGTCCGCAATCCCCGCGTTTGGCTTCCTGCCATTCTGACCAGCGCGATCACCGGGCCTATTGCTACCTGCCTGTTCAAGCTGGAAATGAACGGTGAGCCCGTTTCCTCCGGTATGGGTACCTGCGGCTTTGTGGGTCAGATCGGTGTGATCACCGGCTGGCTTGCGCCCGGTGAGAAAGCCATCGCAAACGGCGCGGCCGCAATCGATCCCAGTGTGATGGATTGGGTGGGGCTCATCCTTGTCTCCTTTGTTCTGCCCGCGCTGCTGTGCTGGCTGTTCGGCCTGTTTTTCCGTAAAATCGGCTGGATCAGGGAAGGCGACCTGAAGCTGTAAGATTCTGAAAATAAAGAACTCCGCAGATCATTCTGCGGAGTTCTTTTTGCTTTTCTTATCTGTGGGTTCTGTATCTTCCTCGTGGAGCAGATACTCCGAAAGTCCGGTGGACAGGTTGGAGATAATGGCGCAGGAGGTGAGAAGCGTATCGGTGCGGTTGTAGAAGAGCGGTGACTCGCCGTTTTTCGCCTGCTCCGTGAAGATGTTTTGGACAACGCGGTACTGCTGCACAAAATCGTTATACAGCTTTGCCATATCCTCCTCGTTCTGGTCGGGAGGCAGCATGCGCTGGATGCAGGAAATGCTGAGGCTCTGCTTCAGAGCGCAGATCATAATGAGACTTGCGATATGCACGCGGGAATACTTTTTCTTGACAGGGGCTGGAACAAGCTTCATGCGCACATAGTTATTGATAATGCTGGCGGTGACAGCTTTGTCCTCGTCGCCGTGGTGGAGGGGGGCAAGGTACTGCTTGAGCAGAATAATGACCTGGTCCATGTAAAGTTCCAGCTGGGGCAGCTGCTCCCACTTAGGGAGGTCAAACTGCTCCATGTGGGAGAACCATTCCTGCAGACGGCCGTTGATCAATTCGTTATCATATGACATATCAGCAAACTCACTCCTTTTACACAAGTATATCGTAAACAGCTGTATAATGCAATATGAAAAATCAAAAAATATATTAACAACTCGGTTGACATACTTGTGAAATTGATGTATGCTAATATACAATACTAGATGCAGTTGTTAGTAAAACAGAAAGGAGTAATTTATGGAACTGGGTAAATTGAGAGCGCAGACCAGAAGGGAGGAGGTTGCCAACTCCATTTCTCATGGCTTGGGGGCGCTGTTATCCTTGGTGGGCGCGGTGTTTTTGATCACCCGCGGCATTATGTCCGGCTCGGCCGTGACCGCCGTCAGCCTTGCTGCCTATGGCTTCAGTCTTGTGCTGCTGTACAGCTCTTCCGCGATATATCACGGAGTCAAGTCGATTCGGATCAAAGCATTCTTTCAGATCATGGATCATTGTTCCATCTATCTATTGATCCTTGGAACGTATATTCCTATGTCACTTTTGGTTATTGGCGGCAAACTCGGGTGGGCGCTGTTTCTTACCAATACCACTCTTGCTGTTTTGGGGATCACGCTTACTGCCATCGATCTCAAGCGGTTTGATAAGTTTTCTCTGGTACTGTATGCTCTGATGGGCTGGCTGGTGGCACTGGCGCTGAAAACCGTGTTTGAGGTCATGTCCCCAGCGGGAGCATTTTTCCTGGTCAGTGGCGGTATTGCCTATACGGTCGGCATTATCTTCTACCGTTCCAACCGCAGTTTCATGCATTTTGTGTGGCACCTTTTTGTGCTTGCGGGCAGTGTGCTGCAGTATGCGTGTATTTTGATCAGCTGCCTTTGATAATTTTGTATTTCCTCTGTTTGAGCAGGCCTTTTTGGCTGTTTGAACAGAGGAAATTTGTTTGTGAAAAAGGATGGAATAAACAGGAAAACAAATTGACAAAAATGTTATTTGTGCTACAATTAATCTGTACGTCTACGTCCTGTAGATAAGTAACCGAATCAAAAGTGGAAAGAGGAAACACTATGTATCGGATCGTTAAAAAGAGAGTATTGAACCCCACTGTCACCCTGATGGAGATCGAAGCTCCCATGGTGGCAAGAAAGGCTGAGCCCGGCCAGTTTATCATCCTGCGTGTGGATGAGAACGGCGAGCGTGTGCCCCTGACCATCGCAGCATATGACCGCGAGGCAGGTACCGTCACCATCATCTTCCAGATCGTTGGTGCAACCACTGAGAAGCTGAATCACAAGGAAGAGGGCGAGTATATCGCCGACTTCGTCGGTCCTCTGGGCCGCGCTACCGAGACCGAGGGTCTCAAGCGCGTTGCAGTCATCGGCGGCGGCGTGGGTACTGCCATTGCTTACCCTGTTGCCAAGAAGCTGCATGACATCGGCTGCCATGTTGACCTGATCGTTGGCTTCCGTAACAAGGATCTGGTGATCCTGGAGGATGAGTTCAAGGCTGCTTCCACCAACCTCATCATCGGTACTGATGACGGTTCCTACGGCAAGAAGGCTCTGGTCACCGAGCTGCTGAAGGAGCAGATCGATGCCGGCGTGAAGTATGACCGTGTTATTGCTATCGGTCCTGTTATCATGATGAAGTTTGTCTGCGCTCTGACCAAAGAGTACGGTATCCCCACCGTCGTCAGCATGAACCCCATTATGATCGACGGTACCGGCATGTGCGGCGGCTGCCGTCTGAGCGTCGGCGGCGAGGCCAAGTTCGCCTGCGTTGACCGTCCTGAGTTCGGCGGTCACCTGGTCGATTTCGACGAGGCTATGAGCCGCGGTGCTATGTATCGCGAGTTCGAGCGTCATGCTCACGAGGAAACTTGCAATCTGTTCAAGCAGGAGGTTAAGTAAGATGGCTAATATGTCTCTCACCAAGAATCCCATGCCCCATCAGGACCCTGTTGTCCGCGCGGGCAACTTTAATGAGGTCGCTCTGGGCTACACCCGCGAGCAGGCTATCGACGAGGCACAGCGCTGCCTGAACTGCAAGAACAAGCCCTGCATCGGCGGCTGCCCTGTTAAGATCCACATTCCCGAGTTCATTGCCAAGGTCGCTGAGGGCGATTTCGAGGCTGCTTATCAGATCATCTCCGCTGACAGCGCGCTGCCCGCAGTTTGCGGCCGTGTTTGCCCCCAGGAGAGCCAGTGCGAGAGCAAGTGCGTTCGCGGCGTGAAGGGCGAGCCTGTGGCTATCGGCCGTCTGGAGCGTTTTGTTGCTGACTGGCACAACGCCAATGCCACCGAGCTGCCCGTGAAGCCCGAGTCCAACGGTCACAAGGTGGCTGTCATCGGCTCCGGCCCCGCAGGTCTGACCTGCGCCGGCGATCTGGCTCGCAAGGGCTATGAGGTCACCGTGTTCGAGGCTCTGCATCTGGCCGGCGGCGTTCTGGTTTACGGTATTCCCGAGTTCCGTCTGCCCAAGAGCATCGTGCAGAAGGAAGTTGACGGTCTGAAGGCTCTGGGCGTCAAGATCGAGACCAACGTGGTCATCGGCCGCTCCATCACCATTGATGAGCTGATGGACGAGTTCAAGTTCGAGGCAGTGTTCATCGGCTCCGGTGCAGGTCTGCCTATGTTCATGAACATCCCCGGCGAGAACCTGAAGGGCGTTTACTCTGCAAACGAGTTCCTCACCCGTATCAACCTGATGAAGGCATACCGTGAGGATTCCAGCACTCCCATCATGCCCCTGAAGGGCAAGAAGGTCGCTGTTGTCGGCGGCGGTAACGTTGCTATGGACGCTGCCCGCTGCTCCAAGCGCCTGGGTGCTGAGGTTTACATCATCTATCGCCGCGGCGAGGAAGAGCTGCCCGCACGTCGCGAGGAGATCGAGCACGCCAAGGAAGAGGGTGTCATCTTCAAGACCCTCACCAACCCCACCGAGATCCTGGGCTACAACAACCCCGAGGACAAGCGTGATCCCATGAACGGTTCCGTTAACGGTATCCGCTGCGTGGAGATGGAGCTGGGCGAGCCCGATGCTTCCGGCCGCCGTCGCCCCATCGTCAAGGAGAACAGCGAGTTCGATATGGAGATGGATTGCGTTATCATGTCTCTGGGTACCAGCCCCAACCCCCTGATCAAGTCCACCACCAATGGTCTGGAGATCAACAAGAAGGGCGGTATCATCGTCAATGAGGACGGTCTGACCAGCCGTGAGGCTGTCTATGCCGGCGGCGATGCTGGTACCGGCGCTGCCACTGTCATTCTGGCTATGGGCGCAGGCAAGACCGCTGCCAAGGCTATCGACGAGGCTCTGAGCAAGAAGTAATTTCTTCTCCGAATATAAAAAACTCAGTATGGCATATGCCATACGGAGTTTTTTTAGTATGATCCGAACTTGAGCCAGATAACTGCGGCAATTTGTGCAATGAGGATCGCGGGCATGCCGACCACAAAATACCAATGCTTCGTTTTATGGCGGAAAATCTGCATTCCCAGAATCGCGCCAATGCTTCCGCCTGCAACAGCCGACAGAAACAGAATGTTTTCCGGGATACGGCGCGCGCCTTGCTGCTTTGAAAGCCGCTTGTCCCTCAGCATAAGAATGAAGGCTGTGAGGTTAACAAGCAGAAGCCAAACAAGCAGAATAATTTGTTCCGTCGTCAACTCAGCTGAGTTTTGCCAGCTCGGAAGCGGTGCGGGCGGCTACGCGGGCATTGTTGAATACCAGCTGGATGTTGCTGCTGAGGCTGTCGCCGCCGGTGAGTTCCTTCACCTTTGCCAAAAGGAAGGGGGTGGTAGCCTTTCCGTGGATGCCCTGCTCATTGCACTCGGCGATAGCGCGGTCAATGGCGCTGTTGATGACATCTGCATCCATAGCGTATTCCTCGGGGATGGGGTTCGTTACAAGCATACCGCCCTTGAGACCCATCTCACGCTGTGCGTGGAATGCGGCAGCCAGTTCGGCGGGAGTGTCGAGGCGATAATCCACACCAAAGCCGCTCTTGCGGGTGTAGAAGGCGGGCAGCTCATCAGTGCCGTAGCCGATTACGGGAACGCCTTTGGTCTCCAGATACTCGAGAGTCAGACCAAGATCCAGAATGGACTTGGCGCCGGCACAGACGACCATAACAGGAGTCTGCCCCAGTTCTTCCAGATCGGCGGAGATATCCATGGTGATCTCAGCGCCACGGTGCACACCACCGATACCACCGGTGGCAAACACACCGATACCGGCCATGTGAGCGATCATCATAGTGGTGGCGACGGTGCAGGCGCCGTCCTCCTTCTTGGCGATCAGAACGGGCAGATCGCGGCGGCTTGCCTTGATGATCTCCATGCCCTTTTTGCCGAAATACTCGATCTCCTCGGCGGAAAGACCGGCCTTCAGGCGGCCGCCGATGATGGCGATGGTGGCGGGGACGGCGCCGTTTTCACGCACGATCTTCTCCACTGCCAGTGCGGTCTCCACATTCTGGGGATAGGGCATACCGTGAGAAATAATGGTGGATTCCAGTGCAACCACAGGACGACCTTCTGCCAGCGCCTGAGCGACTTCGGGAGCAATATCAATATACTTGTTCATATGAAATTTACCTCCGTAATAATATGTTTGTTAAGTTGTTATCGGCGAAATTCAAATTTTACCCTGCTTGCTGCCCAGCGCTGATGAACCTGCGCTGCACACAGTGAGGGATTGATGGTCTCCTCGCTCTCCATGGCAATGGAGGCGGCGGCGAGACCGGCTCTTGCGGCATTTTCGAGGTTTGTATTCTGCAAATATGCCCATGCGAGCGAAGCCATAAAGGCATCACCACAGCCGGTAGTGTTGACCAGCTTTCCGGGCAGACAGGGAAGGAGACAGCGTTCTCGCTGATCGGCGGCAAATACGCCGTCAGCGCCGAGGCTGATAAAGAGTCTCTTGAGTCCGGTTGCCAAAAGTACATCGGCAGCACGCTCCAGATTGTTGCGGCTGGTGAGGGGGATACCGCACAGGATCTCAGCTTCTATGCGATTTGGCTTCAGGGTGTGCAGCTTGCCAAGCACTCCGCGCAGCTTGCCGGCTTTGACCGTAGAAACCGGATCGGCAAAGATCGGTACCCGGCAGTTTTCCACCAGCCATTCGATGGTTTGCTCGGGGATGTTGGTGTCGATGATCACAAGCTGCGCGTTGTTGATCATGGGAAGGCGGGATGCAAGAAAGGAAGGGGTGATCCTGTCGTAGATGTCCATGTCGCTGATTGCAAGCTCCATATCGCCATCTGCGCCGGCAATAAACAGGTAGGTAGAGGTGGAAACACCTGCTACCTGCATGGCATGGCTGATATCGATGCCAAGCTCGCTGCAGGAGGCAGTGATCTTCTGTGCTGCCATATCATCACCAAAAGCGGTGATGAGATGCACGTCCGTTCCCAGCAGACTGAGATTGTGTGCGATGTTTCGGCCAACGCCGCCGAGACTCATCTGTACCTTGCCCGGATTGGAATCCCGCTCGATCAGCGGTGCTGCAGCGCGACCGCCGATATCCATGTTTACGCCGCCGATCACTACCACATACGGTGCAGACCTGACGATATATCCTTTTCCGGCAATATAGCCTTTTTTCATCAGGTTGGAGATATGTACTGCTACACTGGAGCGGGTGATGCCTGCCTTGTCGGCCAGATCCTGCTGCGAGATCATGGGATCCTCCTGGATCCAGCGCAGAAGCTGACGTTCTCGTTGAGTCATGTTGTCACCGCCTAAACATAAATTAAATTTATAATCTTATGTTTAAATTATAGGAGATATAAAAGAGAATGTCAAGACGGTGATGAAAAAACTTGTCCGAAATCACACGGGATACCGCGAAAAAGCACTTGTAAAACGCGCGCGGTGGCGGTATAATATCGCAATATGGATCATTACACCCAAATATTATATGACAAGGTGAATCGATATGGAAAAGACTAAGATTGCGGCAATCTTTGCCGACAGCCAGCTTTTGGCTGACAAAACTGTTACAGTCGGCGGTTGGGCCCGCACCATCCGCGACATGAAGACTTTCGGCTTCATTGAGCTCAACGACGGTTCTTGCTTCAAGAACCTTCAGATCGTTATGGATGCCAATGTGCTGGAGAATTATAAGGAGATCGCTTCTCAGAATGTAGGCGCTGCCCTGATCGTAAAGGGTAAGGTCGTTCTCACTCCTGAGGCAAAGCAGCCTCTGGAGGTCAAGGCTGAGAGCATCGAGGTGGAGGGTGTTTCTTCTCCCGAGTATCCTCTGCAGAAGAAGCGCCACAGTGTGGAGTATCTGCGTACCATCGCCCATCTGCGTCCCCGCACCAACCTGTTTTCCGCAGTGTTCCGTGTGCGCAGTGTAGCTGCTCACGCCATCCACACCTTCTTCCAGGATCGTGGCTTTGTGTATGTGCACACTCCCATCATCACTGCCAGCGACTGTGAGGGCGCAGGTGAGATGTTCCAGGTCACTACTATGGACCTGAACAACATTCCCCGCAACGAGGATGGTTCCATCAACTACAGTGAGGACTTCTTCGGCAAGAGCGCAAATCTGACCGTTTCCGGTCAGCTCAATGCTGAGAACTTCGCCATGGCATTCGGTGATGTGTACACCTTCGGTCCCACCTTCCGCGCTGAGAACTCCAATACCCAGCGCCATGCAGCTGAGTTCTGGATGATCGAGCCTGAGATGGCATTCTGCGATCTGCAGGGCGATATGGAGATCGCTGAGGCCATGATCAAGTTTGTTATCAACACTGTTATGGAGAAGTGCCCCGATGAGATGGCATTCTTCAACAGCTTTGTGGATAAGGGCCTCATTGAGCGCCTCACTCATGTTGCTTCCTCTGATTTCGGCCGCGTGACTTATACCGAGGCTATTGAGATCCTGAAGAAGAACAATGATCAGTTCGACTATAAGGTCGAGTGGGGCTGCGATCTGCAGACAGAGCATGAGCGCTATCTCACCGAGCAGGTCTTCAAGAAGCCCGTGTTCGTTACTGACTATCCCAAGGAGATCAAGGCATTCTATATGCGCCTGAATGACGACGGTAAGACCGTTGCCGCTACCGATTGCCTGGTTCCCGGTATCGGTGAGATCATTGGCGGTAGCCAGCGCGAAGAGCGCATTGAGATCCTGGAGGCCCGCATTAAGGAGCTGGGCATGACTCCTGAGGATTACTGGTGGTATTGCGATCTGCGCCGCTACGGTTCCTGCCGTCACGCAGGCTTCGGTCTGGGCTTCGAGCGTATGGTTATGTACCTCACTGGCGTGAGCAACATCCGCGATGTTCTGCCCCATCCCCGTACCGTCGGTACCGCAGATTTCTAATCATTCAATGATAACAGGCACAGCGGTTTCAAACTGCTGTGCCTGTTCTTGCGTTTTTGGGAAGTGTATGATAGTATGTGACCATGAAACGAAACAGTGTGCCGAAAGAAAAGGAGTGTGACCGCATGAAAAAAAGAGCGCTTTATCTGATACTCCCGATCATTACTGTCATTTTGGAGATCCTGCCTTACGGTGCCGTATGCAATTTCGCGAACCCAGAAGGAGAGCCCTGGAGAGAAACCTATTCCTATTTTGATATGATCCCCTTCGGGTATGCAAACTTTGCCCCGCTGATCACTGCTGTGACTACCGTGATCGCATTACTGCTGATGGTGGTGTTTTTTGTTACCGGAAAGCAATCTTTGGCGATCGCAGCAAGGAATATCCTTGTGGTTTGCGCCGCAATCTCACTGGGACCTCTGGCATTTGGCATCAGCTATTTCTCTGTTGTAGGGGCGTTGATCACAGCAACCTTGATCGCAGAATTTCTTTTGATTCTTTTTACTGTGAAACCGGTTCGCATCTAAATGAAAACCGACCTGTGTGTAATCACAGGTCGGTTTACTGTTTATCGGGAAATTCTGTTACTCATGTAGGAATCAATGATCCGGTGATTCAAGACGGTATCATCTGCTTCCACAATGATGAACCAGCCTGCCATATCATCTGTGACACATTCGGGGAAATTAAGCTGCTTAATCACAACCGTGTATGTTTCACGATCTGCAATGATCTCACCGACACCAAAACGGTAGCTTCCACTTCCGGAGGATACATACACCAAGACAAGTGAGTTGCTTTCAAAGAAATCATCGCCGTATGCACCGGTTGCCTCCAGATAACCGTCCATATCATACAGGTTCCGGAAGGTCGAATAGAACGATTCTACATCCTGCTTCGTGTCCAGACGATAAACCGGCAGATGCCGCGCGCTGCTGATTGCCATCGTATCCCGGTTCAGGGAATGGGTATAGATAAGATCACTGTCGCTCCAGTTGGCGTAGACGGAGAGATAGTCCGAATCCGGTTCCGGCAAAATGTTGTCCTGAGGTTCCGGCTCTGGTGACGGAGTAGTGTTGGAGCCTGAGTCAGCGGGCAGCCAGCCAAGCTCTTGAAGCTGCTGCATTACATTGCCGGGAATGTCATCCATTGTTCCGCTGCTGCGCTTCCATATGCGGTAAGCACCGGTTCTGGCAGGATAGGTTTCCTGTATACCGTCGTGGAGCACCAGGATCTCATCGCCGGATGTAAGTCCTGCAAATAAACCGTCAATATTTTTGATGTTTGCCAATATGATGGGCGAGTTGTCCTCAGTGATCATCATAAAGGTCATATCGTTGATCACAAGAAACCGACCGGTGGAGAAGCTGAGTGAGAGTGAGGACATATGCATCAGAAAAATGCCAATCAGAATGAGGGGAAGTACCGCTGAGATAAGAATGACAGACAGTTTTCTTTTCATAATCTTAGCTCCTTTACAGGTTCTGTCATATTTGACGATAATAGTATCGAATCTGTTCCGTTATTTTCGCGCACACAGACAAGTAGTGTGAGTAAATTGCTTGACAGCATAGAAAAAATATGATACAAAATATACAGTTCAATAATGAACTGTTTTATATTTAACTGTTCGGAGGTGAAGCGTTTGTCTCAGATACCTAATTCGCTTGTTCATTTTTTGCGCCGCGGCTGCAGTCTGCTGGATAGCAGTGTAGGCGAGATTGCTGACAAGTGGCAGCTATCTGCTTCTGAACTCCAGATCCTTCTGTTTCTGGATCAAATGCCTCAACTCGATACAGCGCGTGATGCTGCACAGTACTGTGGTATGTCCAAGGCATCCGTATCCGGAAACGTGCTGAAGCTTGCTACCCGCGGTTTGCTCACTGTGGATGTGGATCTGAAGGATCGCCGCTTTCAGCATTTGGCTCTGACAGATCGGGCAGAACCGATCCTGTGGGATGCCCGCACTACTCTTCAGAAGTTTGAAAATCAAGTATTGGAGAATCTAAGCGGGGAAGAGCAAACGGTGTTTATGTCTCTTCTGGCGAAACTCTCCACTGCAGCAACCATTTCTGATACAGGAAAGGAATAATAAAATGAAGATCAAGATTACCGCTGACAGTACATGCGATCTCAGACAGGAACTGGTGGAGCGCTACAATATTAGCGTTGTACCTCTGTATGTCAATATGGATGATAAGCCGCTGCTGGACCGTGTTGAAGTTGAACCCCAGGAAATTTTTGATTATTACGGACGTACTGGGAAACTTGCCTACACCTCCGCGCGCAATATTGGCGAATATATTGAAGACTTTGAGAAGGCTATTGAGGGAAATGATGCTGTGATTCATATCTCCATCGGCAGCGGTTTCTCGTCCACCTATCAGAACGCATTGCTTGCTGCACAGGATGTAGAGAATGTTTATGTTTTTGATTCTTCCAATCTGAGCAGCGGACAGGGCATCATTGTTCTGCGCGCTTGCGAACTGGTTGAAGAAGGCAAGAATGTTGATGAGATCCTGACCGAACTGAAGGCTGTTGCAGAAAAAGTGGACACCAGCTTTGTTCTTGATCAGCTTGATTATCTCCATAAGGGCGGCCGCTGCTCCGGCGTGGCGGCGCTGGGAGCTAACCTGCTGAAGCTGAAACCTTGCATCGAAGTGGTGAACGGTAAGATGCAGGTCGGCAAGAAGTATCGCGGCAACCTCGATAAGTGCATCGGACAGTATATTCATGAGCGCTTTGCGGATGCAGACGCATTTGATACTTCCCGCGTGTTTGTTACCTATGCGGGTATCAAGAATGAGAGTGTTGAGCTGGCATGCAGTGCGGTGCGTGAGTGCCTCGGTGAGAACACTGAGATCGTTCGCACTACGGCAGGATGTACCATTACCAGTCACTGCGGTCCCGGTACCCTTGGTGTGATCGCGCTGCGCAAATAAACAGTTTTGAGGAGTGCTCAATGAGCGCTCCTCATTTTCTGTATGGGACATTCCTTCCTGCGCATAAGATGACGGGAGGGGGGAGTATATGCAGTGTAGAATGACGGAACTAAGGTATAAAGAGGTCATCAACATCTGTGACGGCTGCAGATTGGGCTTTGTAGGAGATTTGGATGTACAGTTACCGGATGGAAAGGTGCTGGCGCTGATCGTGCCGGGCGTATGCCGCTTTTTCGGTTTGTTTGGAAGAAGTGAGGAGTGCTATATTCCGTGGGAGTGCATCAAACAGATTGGAGACGATATCATTCTCATAGACCTGCCGCCGGAGAGAAAACTGCACCGTGAGGAAAAGCGGCGCAAGAGCAGATTGTTCTGAAATTAATTGAATTTTCCTGCAAAAAGTTCTTGCAAAACAAAAGCAGATGTGATATTATACTACGGTATTACGCACAGACTCGGATGTTCGGTCGGTGCCGCACACGCGGTTGGCCCGGCAGATGATGAGTCTGGAGGTAAGAAAACTAAATTTTACGGAGGAAACTACTACTATGGCAAACGTTGTATCCATGAAGCAGCTGCTGGAAGCCGGTGTCCACTTCGGTCACCAGACCCGCCGCTGGAACCCCAAGATGGCTCCCTATATCTACACCGAGCGTAACGGCATCTACATCATCGACCTGCAGAAGACCGTTAAGAAGCTGGAGGAGGCTTACAACTTCGTTCGTCAGCTGAGCGAGAGCGGCCAGTCCATCCTGTTCGTCGGCACCAAGAAGCAGGCTCAGGAGGCTATCAAGGACGAGGCTCTGCGCTGCAACATGTACTATGTCAACGCCCGTTGGCTGGGCGGTATGATGACCAACTTCAAGACCATGCGTACCCGCGTTGAGCGTCTGGCTCAGCTCAAGCGCATGCAGGAGGACGGCACCTTCGATATGCTGCCCAAGAAGGAAGTCATCAAGCACATGGCTGAGATTGAGAAGCTGGAGAAGTACCTGGGCGGTGTTAAGGACATGAAGAAGCTGCCCGGCGCACTGTTCATCGTCGACACCCGCAAGGAGCGCAACGCTATCGCTGAGGCTCACAAGCTGGGTATTCCCGTTGTTGCTATCGCTGATACCAACTGCGATCCCGACGAGATCGACTATCCCATCCCCGGCAACGATGACGCTATCCGCGCTATCAAGCTGATCGCTTCCGTCATGGCTAACGCTATGATCGAGGGCCGTCAGGGTGAGCAGGTCCAGGAGACCGCTGCTGAGGAGACTGCCGAGTAAGGCAACCTGAATCAGGAAACCCTATGGGGCGGGAGAGTCCCGCCCCATTTTCATACTTTCAAAATTATTACTGGAGGATAACTATTATGGCTTTTACCGCTGCTGATGTTAAGAACCTGCGCGAGATGACCGGCGTAGGTATGATGGATTGCAAGAAGGCTCTGGCTGAGACCGACGGCAACATTGATAAGGCTATTGAGTACCTGCGTGAGAAGGGTCTGGCTGCTTCCGCTAAGAAGGCTGGCCGTATCGCTGCTGAGGGTGCTGCTTACGCTGCTGTGATCGACGGCGTGGGTGTTGTTGTTGAGGTCAACGCTGAGACCGACTTCGTTGGTAAGAACGAGAAGTTCCAGGATTTCGTCAAGGGTGTTGCTGCTACCGTTGCTGCTTTGAACCCCGCTGATCTGGATGCTCTGATGGAGAGCAAGTACAATGGTACCGAGCTGACCGTGCTGCAGCAGCAGCAGGAGATGGTTCTCGTTATCGGCGAGAACATCAAGGTTCGCCGTTTCCATCGTTTTGCTGATGGTCTGTCCGTTCCCTATATCCACGCCGGCGGCAAGATCGGTGTCCTGGTCAACCTCGAGGTCGAGGGTGAGGTCTCCGATGCTATCATCGAGTGCGGCAAGGACATGGCTATGCAGATCGCTGCTCTGAATCCCCGTTTCTGGGACAAGAGCCAGGTCACCGATGAGATCCTCGCTGAGGAGAAGCGCATCATGATGGTCCAGATGGACAACGATCCCAAGATGGTCGGCAAGCCCGAGCAGGTCAAGGAGAAGATCGTCATGGGTAAGCTGAACAAGTTCTATGCTGAGAACTGCCTGCTGCAGCAGGAGTTCGTCAAGAACGGCGACTTCACTGTTGAGGCTTATATGAACGCCTGCGCTAAGGATGCCGGCGTGAAGGTCTCCTTCAAGGATGCTGTCCGTTTCGAGAAGGGCGAGGGCATTGAGAAGAAGCAGGACGACTTCGCTGCCGAGGTCGCTTCCATGATCAAGTAATTGATCTGATCAAATTGATAAAAGGCTATCCACCGAATCGGTGGATAGCCTTTTTGCTTTTGGGAAAGAATTTGTCTGGCGGCATGATAAAAGGCTCCTGCCCGTTCAATACGGACAGGAGCCTCTTTCGTTTGTTTGTTACAGACCGAAAACTCCCAGTGTGATCACACCTGCCACAGTGAGAAGGAAGAGGGAGAGGGTGAAGTAATCGCGCCGTTCATAGTGGAGCACATGCAGTTTTGTCTTACCGGCTCCGCCGTTGTAGCAGCGGCACTCCATGGCAACTGCCAGTTCGTCTGCTCTGCGGAATGCGGAGATAAACAACGGAACGAGGATAGGGACCAGAGCTTTTGCGCGCTGGATCAGGCTTCCGTTTTCAAAATCAGCGCCGCGGGCCTTTTGTGCGGACATGATTTTGTCGGTTTCTTCGATGAGCGTGGGAATAAAGCGCAGGGCAATGGACATCATCATCGCCAGTTCATGCACAGGGATCTTGATCTTTTTCAGCGGTCCCAGCAGGGTCTCCATACCGTCTGTGAGGGAGATGGGGCTGGTGGTATAGGTGAGCAGGAATGTGCCCATGATCAAAAGGCTGATGCGCAGCACCATAAAGAAAGCAGTGAAGATACCTTCCAGGGTAATGGTGAAGATCCAAAATGAGACCAGTTCCTTGCCCGGAGTGTAGAAGAGGTTCAGCACTGCTGTGAAGCAGATGATGATCATAACAGGCTTCAAACCTCGAAATAGTGCCTTAGGCTTTACACCGGATACCGCAACAGACAGGATCAGCAGCGCAACCATCAGGCTGTAAGAGATAAAAGACTTCGCGGTGAACAAGCCTACAATATAAAGAACGGTTAGGAGCAGCTTGGTGCGGGGATCCAGCTTGTGGGCGATGGTATTTCCGGGGAAATACTGACCCAAAGTAATATCTTTGAGCATCAGCGCTTTCCTCCTTTCAGTTCGCCCAGTGCGCGGCGCAGATCGGCAACGGTGCAGATCGCCTCGTCGATCTCAAGACCGCGGCGCTTCAGCTCCAAAGCGATCTGCGTGACCTGAGGAACATTCAGACCAACATCCACCAGCTCCTGTGCGCGGCTGAACACTTCGCGGGGCGTGCCGCTCATCACAACGCCTGCCTGAGCAAGCACAATGATTCTGTCAACATTTTCAGCCACTTCATCCATGCTGTGGCTGACCATGACTACGGTGGTGCCGCGCTCTTTGTGGTATTCGCGGATGTTGCGGAGAAGGTCACGGCGACCGCGGGGATCAAGACCTGCAGAGGGCTCGTCCAGGATCAGCACCTCGGGTTCCATGGCAATGACGCCCGCAATAGCCACACGGCGCTTCTGACCGCCGGAAAGATCAAAGGGTGATTTCTCCAGCAGGTCTTCACTTAAACCTACGAATTTAGCGGCTTCTCGCACACGGCGGTCGATCTCATCGGGCTTGAGTCCCATGTTTTTGGGACCAAAGGCGATATCCTTATAGCAAGTTTCTTCAAAAAGTTGGTATTCGGGATACTGGAACACAAGTCCCACCTTGAAGCGAACATCTCGGATCTTTTTTGGCTCTGCCCAAATATCTCGTCCATTCAGGTAAACTGTGCCGTCAGTAGGGCGGAGAAGACCGTTAAGATGCTGAATCAGCGTGGATTTACCGGATCCAGTGTGACCGATAATACCTAAAAACTCGCCCTTGCGGATCTCGAGATTCATGCCGTCCACCGCGCTTCGGCAGAAGGGGGTGTCGATTCCGTAGGTGTGGGTCAGATTTTCCACACGAATAATGGGTTCCAAATTATCGTCCTCTTTCTTCTATCACTTCAATGCTTCAATGATCGCTTCCGCGCAATCGGAAACAGACAGGGCATTCAGGGGAACGTCAAATCCGTCCTCCTTCAGATCATGAAGCAGATCTACGGTATGGGGAACATCCAAACCAATGGCGCGCAGTTCATCTCTGCGGGTCAGGATCTCGGAGGGAGCACCGTCCATAACCATTCTGCCGCCATCCATTACGATCAGACGGTCAGCCAAAGCCGCTTCGTCCATATGATGAGTGATCAGCACAATGGTGATTTTTTTCTCCTTGTTGAGTCGGCGCACAGTTTCCAGTACTTCGCGGCGGCCGGAGGGATCCAGCATAGCGGTGGACTCGTCCAGCACGATGCACTCAGGTTCCATGGCGATAACACCGGCAATGGCGATGCGCTGCTTTTGACCGCCGGACAGCTGGTGAGGAGCGTGAAGCAGAAATTTGTCCATACCAACTGCCTGAAGGGCTTCATCTACCCTGCGGCGGATCTCTTCGGAGGGAATACCGAGATTTTCCGGTGCAAAGGCAACATCCTCTTCCACAACGTTGGCGACAAGCTGATTGTCAGGATTCTGAAACACCATGCCGACCCTGCGGCGGATCTCCAAAAGAAGCGCATCATCAGCAGTATCCATACCGGACACAAATACTTTGCCTCCGGTAGGGAGGAGGACAGCGTTCATATGCTTGGCGAGGGTGGATTTGCCGGAGCCGTTATGTCCAAGCACTACAACAAAAGAACCGCGTTCGATGGAGACATTTACACCGCAGAGTGCTGCCAGCGGTGCCATACCCTCTTCATCAGCGGGATAGGAAAATTCCAGATCCCGGGTTTCGATAATGTTTTGCATGTTTAAATCTCTTACTTTCCGATATCAATCTGAGATCCAGCGTCCGGTTGCGCCACAGGGCAGCACGAGACCGGTTTCAGTTACAGGCAGCCCGATCTCTTCGCTTTCCGTATGTCCACCGTGCTTGCGGGAGACCAGAGTTTCCAGAATATAGGTCAGCACACTGGGAGCAAGACCGGTAGTGTAGGAGTTAATGATTACGAACAAAGGCTCATCGCTGAGAACCTTTGTGCACAGCTCCACAAAGGGATAGAGATTCTCCTCCAGCTTCCATACTTCGCCGGTGGGACCGCGACCGTAGCTGGGGGGATCCATAATGATGGCATCGTAAGTGCGGCCTCTGCGGATCTCTCGCTCCACAAATTTGGCGCAATCGTCTACGATCCAGCGGATAGGAGCGTTCTCCAAACCGGAGATGCGTGCATTCTCCTTGCCCCACTGCACCATACCCTTAGCGGCATCCACGTGGCAAACGCTGGCGCCTGCAGCGGCGCAGGCAACGGAGGCTGCGCCGGTATAGCCGAACAGGTTGAGCACATTGATGGGGCGGCCTGCCTTGCGGATCTTATTCATGGCGAAATCCCAGTTGACAGCCTGCTCGGGGAAAATACCCGTGTGCTTGAAATTCATGGGCTTGACCTGGAAGGTGAGGCCGCGGTATTTGATCTGCCACTGAGTGGGGAGCTTGCCTTTCTCCCAGTGACCCCCGCCGGTAGCGGAACGGATGTAGCGGCCGTCATGCTTGCGCCAGCCGCTGTTGCGCTGGGGGGTGGCCCAAATCGCCTGGGGGTCGGGGCGCACGAGGATCTTATCTCCCCATCGTTCCAGCTTTTCACCGCCGCCGCAATCGATCACCTCATAGTCTTTCCAGCCGTCTGCGATCCACATAGCGCAAATCCTCCGTTTCGGTAAGTTTTATAGCATAAAAATTCATATTATTATATACCTAAAACGCACCAATCGTCAACTGTTTCCGCTATTTCTTTTCGGAATATATATAGGCTGTTCTTGCTGAATTGTTTACAGTTTGTTTTGTTTTCAATTCTCTATTCGCCTTGACACAGGTGGAAAAAAACAATATAATTTAATAGATTGTTCCAACTGTTTAAATGAATGAACAGTTGATCTCAATATGCCGGAAAGGCGGTATGAAGGTACATTGAAAAAGCAGTTCATTGAAAAGCTGAAGGAGGCGACTTTTGCTGTCGCTCCTGTGGTGATCATTGTGCTTGTGCTATGCTTCACGGTGGTGCAGACCAGCGCTCAGTTCGTTGGGGCGTTTCTCATCGGCGCGGTACTTCTGATCATCGGTATGATTTTTTTTACCCTGGGTGCGGATATTTCTATGATGCGGATCGGTCAGACCATCGGCTCACATCTGACGAAGTCACGCAATATTCCCATGATCGCTATCGTCTGCTTTGTGCTGGGTGTGATCATCACTATTGCGGAGCCTGACCTGCGTGTGCTTGCGGAATCAGTCCCGATCGTAGATACCGGCGTTATGATCGTTGCGGTTGCTGTGGGTGTGGGTCTGTTCCTTGTGATCTCCTTCTTCCGCGTTCTTCTGCAGGTCAGACTTTCATACATACTTTTCGCCATGTATGCGTTAGTATTTGCACTTGCGCTGTCTCCTTTGATCCCCAACGACTTCGTGGCATCTGCTTTTGATTCCGGCGGTGTGACCACAGGTCCCATTACGGTTCCTTTTATTATGGCACTGGGTGTCGGTCTTGCCTCTGTTCGAGGTGATAAAACCTCAGCGGAGGATAGTTTCGGTTTGGTTGCGCTGTGTTCTGTGGGTCCGATCCTTACGGTGCTGATTCTGGGCGCGTTCAATGATACCTCCGGTATCGAGGCGGGCGCCGAGGCTGTTGCGGAATTTGCGACCTTCGGAGAAGTGATCTTGGCTTACATCAAGGCTTTGCCGCACTATATGGAAGAAGTCTTTATGGCGCTTCTGCCGATCCTTGCATTCTTCCTGCTGTTCCAGTTCGTTTCTTTGAAGCTTGAGGGAAAAGAGGTCATCAAGATCCTGGTTGGTATGGGATATACCTATTTTGGTCTTGTCCTGTTCCTCGCCGGCGTGAATATCGGCTTTATGCCTATGGGTTCCTTCATTGGAAAGGGACTTGCAAGCAGTAGCTTCTCCTGGGTTCTTGTTCCCATCGGCGCTTTGATCGGCTGGTTTATTGTTTCCGCTGAGCCGGCGGTGCATGTCTTAAAGCAACAGGTGGAAGATGTGACTGAAGGCGCTATCAAGGGTAAGACGATGGGAACGGCGCTTGCCATCGGTGTGGCAGTTTCCGTGGGTCTTGCTATGCTCCGTGTGATCACCGGTATTTCCATTTGGTACATTATTATCCCCGGTTATTTGTTCTCTATCGTTATGACCTTTTTTGTGCCACCCATCTTTACCGGTATTGCTTTTGACTCCGGCGGAGTGGCATCCGGCCCCATGACGGCCACATTCCTGCTGCCGCTTGCGCTTGGTGCCTGCGAGGCGGTGGGCGGCAACGCTTTGACCGATGCATTTGGCTTGGTGGCTTTTGTTGCCATGACCCCGCTGGTCACGATCCAGCTGCTTGGTCTTATCACCAAGATCCTGGGCCGCCGTGTTGAGAAGACGGTCGTTACCCAGCTTGCGCTTTCTGATGAGATCGTGGAATTCGATATCTATGAGGGGAGTGGCTTAAATGAGTAAGCAAATGCGCGCGGTCTTTTCAATCGTGGATTACAGCAAGGGCGATATTATTGCCGAGGTTTATAAAAAAGAGTGTGTCCCTGTGTTTTTCTCTACCCACGGAAACGGTGCGGCGGATTCCTCCGTGCTCGAACTCCTGGGCTTCGGTGAGAACAAGAAGAGTGTGATCGTCTCCGTGCTGGAGAAAAACGCATCCAAGCGTATTTTTGCCGCTGTGGAAGAAAAAATGAATATCAGTAAGCCCGGTAAAGGAATTATGTTTTCTGTGCCGCTGACAGGAGCCACGGCGTTTCTGGTGGGGCTTACAGAACAGATGAATAACACTGAATCCGCTGACGAGAAAGGATGTGAGCCGGAGATGGCGGAACATGAGTTTGAACTGATCATTACGATCATTACCAAGGGTTATTTCCCTGAAGTGAAGGCTGCTGCCAATGCTGCCGGCGCTCGCGGCGGTACCCTGATCCACGCACTGGGTATGGGCGGCGAGGAGGCTCAGAAGTTCCTGGGCATTTCCATCCAGCCTGAGAAGGATCTGATCTTCAACGTGGTTCGCCGCGAGGAGAAGAATAAGATCATGAAGGCAATTGCAGATGCCGCCGGTATCAATACCAAGGGCCGTGGAATCATCTTCTCTCTGCCTGTGGATGCCGCAATGGGCTTGAGCCTGCCTGATCTTGCAGCTGCTGCGGAAGAAGCACAGGAGCAGGAATAAGCTCGTTCTATCAAAAAAACCGACCTGCATCGCAGGTCGGTTTTTTGCACTATTTAGGTTAAAATATGATAATAACAGGGAGTGTAAACAAGAAAAACGCCAAATGCTACATTCGGTTGCGACCTTGTAACACGCTCATACTGGACTTCCCACATCATTACAGCTATAATGACGGTACAATAAACGAGTGAGAGGTGCCTATGAAATTCGAAGAAAAACTGGTGAAGCTTCGCAAGGAGCGTACATTATCGCAGGAACAGCTTGCCGAGAAGCTTGGCGTGTCCAGACAGGCGGTTTCCCGCTGGGAATCTGGTGAAACGACACCTGATATGGCGAATATTATTGGCCTGTGCAGGATTTTTGGTATATCCGCAGACTACCTGCTCTGCGATGGCGGGGTAGCAAAGGAGGTGCCTTGTCCAACGCAGACAGCACCCGCAGTGCGAAATTATAATAACGTTTTGCGTCTGGTTTTTGCTGTGCTTTTTCAGATGGGAACTTGTTTGTCTATGATCGGAGTGTGTTTCAGCAACAGCGCGTGGCAATACTTGCTCAGTGTTGTATGTGCAGGAATATGTGGTGGACTCACATCGTATTACTTTGTATGTTACGGAAAAAGCTTGCGATAAATAACGGCACAGCAGTTTATAAACTGCTGTGCCGTTATTTTATGTAGTGGGTTCACCCTCTCCACCTTCCGGCGTTTCGGTATCCTCAGTGGGGGGAGTATTCTCGTCGCCGGACTCTGTGCCTTCATTATCCTCGTCCGGATTTTCTTCCGGCGGGAGCACGGGACCTTCCGGGGGAAGGGAGGGCTCGTCCTCAGACGGGGGGGTGTCTTCTTCGGGAGGAGTGTCAGTTCCCTCGGGAGGGGTGTCGGCTCCCTCGGGAGGAGCATCGGTGCCCTCGGGAGGAGTATCGGTGCCCTCGGGAGGAGTATCGGTGCCCTCAGGAGGAGTATCGGTGCCCTCAGGAGGAGTATCAGTTCCCTCGGGAGGAGTATCGGTCCCCTCAGGAGGAGTATCGGGCGGTGTATCGTTCTGCTCCGGCGGAGGATCGTTTTGAATGGGTTTCACAGGTACGGTGTTGAATTCCGGGATCTGCGTTTCCATAGGTTCCTCGGGAAGTTCAATGGGAAATTCGGTACGTTCGTGTTTGGCGAAGAAGTTCTGATTGTAATACTTGTTTGCTTCGGGCAGTTCACCGTAGTAATATGCCATGAGCTCACTGACAGTAACAAGCTGATAGCCCTGCTCGATGAGCCAGGGGATCACAGTTTCCATTGCCTCGGCGGTACTGCCGTGGATACTGTGCATCAATACGATCTCGCCGTCCAGACTACCGTAATTTTGAATGTATTCGGTCAGCTTCGCTGCGTCGCGCAGCTGCCAGTCTCTGGTATCAACTGTCCAAAGAAATACTGCGCGTCCGGTTTTATATTTAACGTTAGAGTTTACCGCGCCGTAGGGAGGCCGCATGATAGTGGGCATCTGTCCGGTTGCGTTGTAAACGATCTTATCCAGCTTTGCAAGATCGGTGAGCATGGCGTCAAAACTGAGGGTCGTCAGATCGTAGTGATAATACGAGTGGCTGCCGATCTCACAGCCCAGCTGCGCCATACGGGCAAGGATCTCCGGATAGCGGACAGCATTATAGCCTACTTCAAAGAATGTGGCAACGGCGTGATTTGCTTCCAGCACATCGAGAATCTGGTGAGAAAACTGCTCGTGGGGACCGTCATCAAAGGTTAAGGCAACCATAGGACGGGATGGGTCGATGGTACGGACGTATTCATCCGGATCTTCGTTGTCCTCGGGATCCTCGTTGTTTTCCGGATCTTCCGTCTGTTCCGGATCATCCGTTTCCGGGTCGGTAGGAATTTCCGGATCGTCGGGGTCAGAAGTATCGTCTTCCGGCGGCTGCTCGGAAGTTTCGTCATCCGCCGGGGGAGGAGTGGGATCATTGCTTTCCGGAGGTGTCTCATGATCGGTGGGGGGCTCCGGAGTGGATGGAGTGTTCGTGGACGGCTGCCCGTCCGGCTTAGGTGTGACAGGGGGGGTATTTACAGCGCAGGCGGCAAGGCTTATCACGATGCAGACAGCGGTCAGAATGGCAAGTACGCGTTTCATAGAAGGACTTCCTTTGATAGTTTTTTCTCTTATTGCATTATCCTACCAAATCCCACATAATGCAAGTACAAATCCGTTACAAAAATAAACGAAATTGTTACAGATTTCCTTTGTGTTTTTCGTGGGAGGTATGTGGCTTTTTCGTTGAATTGTGTGATGATCTGTGGTAGAATACTTTAAACGAATACAATATAGAAAGGCAGCAAGCTATGATAGATATTTTTGATATTATAGGGCCGATCATGGTTGGACCGTCCAGCTCTCATACTGCCGGTGCTGTGCGCATCGGTCGCATGGCGCGTACTCTCCTGGGTGAGGAGCCCTGCAAGGCGGCTATGCATCTGCATGGATCCTTTGCAGAGACCGGTGTGGGACATGGAACCGATCTTGCACTGGTCGCCGGCCTTTTGGGTATGGCATCTGATGACTACAACATTCCCAAAAGCTTTGAAATTGCCCATGAGCGAGGACTTGAATTTTCCTTTGATGCTGTGGACCTCAGGGATGCCCATCCCAACAGTGTGCTGATCGACGTGGAAGGTGTTCGTGGCGCAAAAATGAGTATGCAGGCATGCTCTGTGGGCGGCGGCCGCATCATGGTCACCAAGATCGACGGTGTATCGCTTAACTTCAGCGGCAGCTATCATACTCTGATCATTCATAATAGAGACGAGCGCGGTTACATCTCCAATGTTACTCAGGCGCTTACGCTGGCAAAGGTGAATATTGCCAATATGAGTCTGAACCGCAATACCAGAGGCGGCAGTGCCATCATGGTCATTGAGACCGACGAGCCTGTTCCGGAATCTATCCGTGAACTGCTGGGCAATCTCTCCGGTATTCTGCACATTACTTATTACGAGAAGGAGGCCTGATCATGATTTTGGACTCCATGAACGCGATCATTGAAGCATCGCTGAATGAGAATAAACCCATTTGGGAACTGGTGATCGAGACCGATGCGGAGAACCGCGGTGTTACCCGAGAGGATACCATTGAGAAAATGACAAAGGCATGGCAGACTATGCTCAACGCCTCCTTTACTTATGATCCCGACCGACGCAGCAAGAGCGGTTTGGTCGGCGGACAGGGCGCGCAGATGCGTGCCTATGCCGGCAAGGGCAACACCATCGGCGGTGACTTTACCTCGGAGGTCATCAGTGAAGCGCTGGCTATGGGCGAGAGCAATGCCTGCATGTTCCGCGTTGTCGCTGCACCCACCGCAGGCGCCTGCGGCGTTATGCCCGCCGTTCTGATCCCTTACTACCGCAGAGAAAATGTGCCCACCGAGCAGATGGTGAATGCCATGCTGGTGGCAAGTGGTATCGGCTCTGTGATCGCTTACCGCGCCAGTATTTCCGGTGCTGCAGGCGGCTGTCAGGCTGAGATCGGCAGCGCCAGCGCTATGGCAGCCGGTGCGCTGGTCACCCTGCGCGGCGGCACTGTGGAGCAGGTGGGTCACGCAGTGGCTATGGCGCTGAAGAATCTGCTTGGCCTGGTCTGCGACCCTGTGGCGGGTCTTGTGGAAGTGCCCTGCGTGAAGCGCAACGTGATCGGTGCCATGAATGCCATCGCTTCCGCGGATATGGCGCTTGCGGGTATTGAGAGCCGCATTCCTGTGGATGAGGTCATTGATGCCATGGGCGATGTGGGCCGCCATTTGCCCATGGAGTTCCGTGAGACAGCGCTGGGCGGCCTTGCAGTGACACCCACCGGAAAGGCTGTTAAGGAAGAGTTGCAGGCAAGCCGTGAGAAGGCGCTTGCCGCTACTGAATAATAGAATGAGAACACCGCCGCACATTCTTTGTGCGGCGGTGTGTTTATATCTTTGCGGAATACTCACGAAACGCGAAGAGGTATGCGTTTCGTGAATCCTCAAAAGGTTCAAATTCGTAGTCGGTCTCAATATGCAGTTCGGGCAGAGGATTATCCACATTCAGCAGGAATTTCAGGTCATACATCAGCAGGTCGCGGTCGATCGCTGCTACCTGTGCTTCTTCCTCCGCTGTCAGGCTGCGTCCGATAAACTTTTGATAGATCCGGTCGAGAAGATTGTTCTCGTAGCTGCGGTACTGGGGCAGCAGATTGTCCTTGATGGGCTTGGGCAGATCCATCATATAGGCCTCGGACGCATCGTGGAGCAGACAGGCCAGTATGACAGTGCTGCTGAGACCTCGCGCTTTCGCCTCCCGGGCACACCACACACAGTGGCGCGCAACGGGGAAGAAAATGCGAGTATTTCCGCAGCCACGGCAGATGAAGGACAGAGCATGAGCAATATCCTCAATATCAATGGTTTCAGGACGGGGGTCCTCGATGTCCACCTGTTTTCCGCTTACCGTATTGATCTTTGTCATGGCTTTATCTCCTGATTGATTTTTCTTGCGATGATATATCGCGTGGCGGCGTGCTTTGTGGGATCATCTGCGATCTGGTCGCTGTTTTTCACAATAGTAAAACCGCAGCGTTGAAGCAATTCGCAGATTACAGTGTGGTCGTGTATCGTTTCTCTGATTGTTTCCTCGAAGGAAAGCTCCCCGTCTTCATAAACCCGGATGCATAGATTGACGCGATCCTTCCCGGGACGTACCATTTGGAACCACACACGCAACCTGTCAGTAAAATTCATTTCAAAGGGCTCGCTGTCGGAAATCTCGTTTTCGTTGAGCAGGTCGAAGATAAAATATCCGCCATCGGCGGTATAGGCATATACATTTTGAAAGATTTTTTCCACATCGTTAAGGTCAGCAATATGGTTTACCGCGTCACCTGTGCATGTGACAAGATCGTAGGACTTTGCGGGGCGGAAGGTAGTCATATCCGCCACCTCATAAGAGATCTCGCTGTCACGCTCCCGGGCAATGCGGATCATTCCTTCGGACAGGTCCATACCGGAGGACTCAATGCCCTCCTTTTTCAGAAGTTCGCAGAGCACACCCGTTCCGCAGGCGAGATCCATGGCTGTTTTTACGGATATCTCGTTTTGCTGCATCCACCGCATAAGGTCTTCGAAAAACACCTCGGGGTAGTAGTTCCAGCCAAATTCGTTATATACTTTGCAAAAAATATCACTGTACATATTGCTTCCTGTTGTTGAGCGGTCTGTGCCGCAGATGATGTGGGACAGGTGAATTGTAACACAGTGAGAAAGACTCTGTCAAACCCTTGGCGACAGTTGAATTTAAAAGAAAAAACTGGTACACTGAAAAACAGAGGGGAGGTGCGCGGTATGTCTGAGATCACGGTGTTGCCTTACAATAAGATTTTATCGGCGCTGCCTGGGGACACGCTTCACGCTCTGCTGTCCCGTCACGGACTGATGCAGGAAGCGCCCTGCGGCGGTCAGGGAACCTGCGGGAAATGCGCCGTGACAGTGGATGGACAGCAGGTCCTTGCCTGCCGAACCGCGGCGGATCGCGATATGACCGTGACCGTGCCCTCTTGTGCTGTGCATCATGTTCTTACCGATGCTTCTGTGTGCTGTAACGTTTCCGACGCAGATGGCGCAGGATACCGCTTGGCGGTGGACATTGGCACGACCACACTGGCGGCCTGCCTTATGAATGGCGCGACAGGAGCGGAATTGTGTTCTCTCGGTATGCTGAATCCGCAGTGTGCATATGGCGCGGACGTTGTAAGCCGCCTTCGGCATGCAAAAAAAGGATATGCATGTGTACTGAGAGATGCCGTCCGGAGCGGCGTGGATGCCCTCGTACAGGAACTGTGTATCATAGCGAACATTTCTTCGCAGATGATCGAAGCGGTATGTATCGTGGGCAATCCCACTATGCAGCAGTTGTTTTTGGATATCCCTACAGATAATCTGACTTGCATTCCCTTTGCACCTGCTCTTACCAAAGCTGAGTGGAGAGATGCGGCTGAGTATCTTCCAAGCTGTGCGAATGCGAGGATGCAGATCGTACCGGATATTTCTGCCTATGTTGGAGCGGATACTGTGGCATGTATTCTGGCAACAGGTATGGATCGAAGCGATGCGCTTACACTGCTGATAGATATCGGTACGAACGGTGAAATGGTTCTTGGAAACAGAAAAAGCTTGATCTCCTGTTCCACCGCGGCGGGGCCTGCTCTTGAGGGGGCGAATATCCGCTTTGGTATGAGAGCACGTTCCGGTGCGATCTCCCGTGTGAGTCAGTCAGGGAACGGTTTTCAGTGCGGTGTGATCGGCGGAGGAGTGGCAGAAGGTATTTGCGGTTCCGGTCTCATTGATGCTATCGCAGCAGCATTGGATGCGGGAATTCTGAATGAACGAGGAAAGATCATGAACAGCGAAGGCAGGATCGATCTGACCGAACGGGTCTTCCTGACACAGGCGGATATTCGTGAAGTACAGATGGCAAAAGGAGCCATCGCCGCAGGTGTTGAGCTTATCACGGCGAAAATCGGTGTTCGCTTAGATGAGATCGAAAGAGTTTATCTTGCTGGGGCGTTTGGCAGCTTTTTAAGCAGCAGATCTGCCTGCAGGATAGGTTTGATTCCTTCGGTGCTGGAACATAAAATCACTGCAGTGGGCAATGCCGCACTTGCCGGCGCGAAACTTATGGCGTGTGAGCCGTCGCAGCTTGCGCGGGCACAAGATTTGAGTGAGCATACGAAGAGTCT
Organism: Candidatus Pelethomonas sp.; assembly: GCA_045615065.1. Lineage (GTDB taxonomy): Bacteria > Bacillota > Clostridia > Oscillospirales > Oscillospiraceae > Pelethomonas. The sequence goes on from JAZLEB010000079.1 coordinate 37,479, forward strand.
TTCGCTTGCGGAACTTTCTGAGTTTGCCCGCTGCTATGCGCGCAATATGAGGTTTTAATATGATGCAGAAGTGGATTGATACTGCGTTGGAACTTGGGTTTACCGCTGCGGTGGAGCTTGACATCGCAACACTTTTGCCTCGTGCGGATGTGCGGGATATGTGCGCTGCGGACAAATGCCGCGCTTACGGAAAGAATTGGACTTGCCCACCTTACTGCGGCACGTTGGATGAATGCCACCAAAGAATGCGGCAATATTCCTGCGGTATCCTGCTGCAAACGGTAGGGAAGCTGGATAAGGTCATAGATACCAAAGGATACCGCGCTGCAGAGGAACGTCATCTTGCTATGCTGGAGCGGTATTTTGAGAAGCTTTCTGTGGAATATCCGGGGGCGCTGTGTCTTGGCTCCGGTGGATGCAGAATCTGCGCTGCATGTGCCTGGCCTGAGCCTTGCCGCTTTCCGGAGCGGGCTTGTTCCTCTATGGAAGGATACGGTTTGTTTGTGACGCAGGTGTGCCGGGACAATGGCTTATCCTATTACCATGGTGAAAAAACCGTAACTTATACAGCGTGCGTGCTGTTTTAGTTGAAAAATTGTTGACACACTGACAAGAAATCACTATACTATATTTAAGTGAACGTGTTCACAAAACGCGTTCGCAAAGGAGCAGTATATGCCGAAGATCATTGAAAATATCGAAAACAAGCTTACAGAAGAAGCAAAGCGGCAGATCCAGGAGCTGGGCTACAGCGCAGTAACGATCCGGTCGGTTGCAAAGGCGTGCGGTGTCGGTGTGGGAACTGTGTATAATTATTTCTCATCCAAGGAAGAACTGCTTGCGTCCTATATGCTGTCCGATTGGAATAATTGCATAGCGGCAATCAGTGAAGCCGGTGCCTGCGCGGAGGGACCTGAGCCTGTGGCGCGCTGTATTTATGAACAGCTTTGTGCTTTTACCGAGCGTCATAGCAGTGTGCTTCGTGATGAGGAAGCGTCTTATTCCTATGGCGCATCCTTCAGCCAGTATCATGCCATGCTTCGCACTCAGCTGTCTGAACCGCTGCGCAGATTCTGTGAGGATGAGTTTACCGCGCAGTTCATTGCGGAAGCGCTTCTGGTATGGACTGTGACCGGCAAGAGATTTGACGAGATCTACGGCATGATCCGCAAGTTATTTTAAGGAGTGATCGTCGTGTCCAGTTTTAAGAACCTGCGTGTGGTAGATAATTTCTACCAGACCTCTCTGTTTTTCCCCATGCCCACTGTGGTGATCAGTACCCTTTGTGAAGATGGTACCACCACCCTGGGTCCCTATTCTCTGGTGCAGCCCTATTATGTGGCGGGCAAGGATTTCTATGCTATGCTGCTGTCCTGCCGCAATTCCTCCAACACCGCGCAGAATATTCTGCGTACCGGTAAGTGCGCTATCAACTTTGTGGATGATAAGCCCAAGACCTTCAAGGAGTGCGTGAAGCTCAGCTGGCCCGGTGATAAGCCTGAGGATAAGATGCCCAAGTGTGAATTCCGCCTGGAGCCCGGTCTCATCGAGGAGGAAACAGGGGAGAAGCGCCCCCATGTTCTGGCAGATGCTATTCAGGTCATCGAATGTACCTGGGTGCGTGAGCTGGACAATGCGCAGGACGATCAGCCCGGTGAGTTGAACGGCTATGAGCCTCCCTACCACGATTTCAACGGTATTACTTCCAAATTCGGCTGCCACTTCATCCTGAAGGTAGACCGTATCCTTATGAAGGAAAAGTATCACAATGCCATTATCAACGGTGTGAAGGCTAAAGATTTCCCCAATCTCCCTGTTGATTACGGTTACCGTGACAGCAAGAACTTCTGGTTTCACCGCAAGACCCGTATGCGCGCGGAGCTGCTGCCCATCCGTAAGCAGTCCCTGGAATCTGTTCGTTATGCGGCTGACCGCGCGGATGATAAGGTGAAATTTACCGATGACGCGCTGGAAACTATCCTGAATGTGCCTCGTGTCTTCCTGCCCCTTGTGCTGAAGGGATGTGTTGAGTGGGCACGGGAGAACAATGTGGAACTGATCGATGCCAGCCACATGAAGATCATCAACGATAAGCGAGCCAAGGAAAAGAATAAGAAATAAGAGGAATTTCCTATGTATCAGGTTTCTGTGCCTATGGCTGTGGTGGATTTTATCCCTGTTATTTTTTACAGTGTCGCAGCTGTGCTTCTGCAGAAGGATCTCTATAATAAGATGAGCAAGCTCTCTTTTGCGCTGTTTGCGTCCGGAACGGTCAACATTTTCGCTGCCGGTTTTCTGAAGGCGGCATGGAAACTGCTCTATGCTGCGGGGATCTGTGATTTTCAGGCGCTGAACACTATGTTCCTGCCTGTGCAGTCCATTGGATTTCTGCTGGCGGGCGTGGGTATCATCCTGATGCTGTGCAAAGGCGGAAAGAAACGCGCGGTGCTTGCCGCGGTACCTCCTGTATTCAGCGGAAGCATCGTATTTATCATGATGATGGTTTTGGGACTTGGCTCGATTTGTACCTGTCTCAGCATCATTGCGGTTAAGATGAAGAAGCCTGCCGCGGCTTTGTTGTTCGTTCTTGCCTTCCTTTGTTCTATGGGTATGGGCGCTATGTCCGGTCAGGATTCCACACAGGCCTGGGTAAACTGGACGGAACAGAGCATCAACTGTGTGGGTCAGGGACTGCTTATGTGGGGCACGCTCGTTCTGCACAAGGCAGGTCTTGAAAAATACGAGTTGTAAACGATAAGGAGAATCAGTATGTTTGCTGAAATGTTCCCTGTATTTATTTGGCTTTTGTTTGCAGCAGCCATGATCATCAGTTCCATTGGCTTTAAGAACTATGTCTGGTTTATCTCTCTGGGCTATGGCTTCTCTATTGCCGGTGAAGGAATTCTGATGCTGATCCTGCACGGTGAGTCCCTGCATATCGGCACCATCATCTGCTGCGCGCTGTTTATCGTGTATGGTCTTCGCCTCGGCGGATATCTGGCCATCCGCGAGTTTAAGAGTACATCCTATACCAAAAACATGAAGGGCGAGATCAAGGACGGCAAGACCGTTCCCTTTGGTGTCAAGATCGCTATTTGGGTCACCTGTGCTATGCTGTATGTGCTGCAGGTGCTGCCCGTGTTCTACCGTTTGAACAACGCCGCGGCAGATAATATTTGGGTATACATCGGCGCGGCTGTCATGGTTTGCGGCATCGTCCTTGAGTCTGCTGCTGATCTGCAGAAGAATGCCGCTAAGAAAGTCAATCCCAAGCGTTTTGTGGACACCGGTCTCTATCGCATTGTCCGCTGCCCCAACTACCTGGGCGAGATGATCTTCTGGACCGGCGTTATGCTGACCGGTGTTGGCGCACTGACCGGCGTGGGTCAGTGGATCATGGCTGCGATCGGTTATGCCGGTATCATCTTTGTAATGTTCAGCGGCGCCCGCCGTCTGGAGATCCGCCAGAATAAGAATTACGGCAAGGATCCCGAATATCAGAAGTATGTGAAGACGGTTCCTATCCTGCTGCCCCTGATCCCTCTGTACAGTGTGGAGAAGTATAAGTGGCTGATCGCCTGATAACATGTAAAAAAGAACTCCTGCCCGGTGGCAGGAGTTCTTTTTTACATCCAGATAGAGAACAGCTTCAGCACTTTTTCCAGCATACGCTTCCAAAGCGGTCGCTTGTTCCAAACAGCGGGATCGATCCGTTCACTGCGGGTCATGACTCGCTCCATATCGGCGCGAATATCGGAAATGGCATCAGCTCCGTAGAGCATAACGCCGCATTCATAATGGAGGCAGAAGCTGCGGTAATCCATATTGACCGTGCCGACCATAGCAACCTCTCCGTCAGCCACAAAGCTTTTCGCGTGGAGGAAACCGGGCGTAAAACGGTAGATCTTGACACCGTGGGACATCAGTGTGCTGTAATAGGAGCCGGCAACAATGTCGGTATACTTATGATCCGGGATACCGGGCAGAAGCAATCGCACGTCAACGCCGCTGTCAGCCGCCATGCAAAGCGCGCGCACCACATAGTCCTCTACAGCGAAGTATGGCGTAGTCAGCCAAATGTGATCGTGTGCGTTGTGAATGCAGTGGAGGAAAACATCTTCCGCCGGGTCGTTGGGATTGTTGATGGGGCCGTCGGAGAAGGGCTGGCACCAGCCTGCGCCGGAGCGTTCCTGATAAGGCCGGTAATAGTCGTGTTCAACAGGGAAGGATCGGCCGAGCATTTCCCACATGTGGATAAATCGGGCGGTGAGACCCCATGCGCCCATGCCGTCCAGCAGAATGCCGCAATCCTTCCATTCACCAAAGCGGCGGATATAGCCGGCATATTCATCTGCCACATTGACACCGCCGGTGTAGGCATACTGCCCGTCTACTGCGATGATCTTTCTGTGATCACGATAGTTAAAATAGAGGCGGTTCACATACTGGTGCACCGGACTGAAAATCGCTACCTCGATGCCGGCCTCTTCCATTTCCTGCACAGTCGCGTTGCTCATGCGCGTAATGCTGCCGAAATCATCAAAGATGACTTTAACCTCTACTCCGTGGGATGCGCGATCTTTAAGCACTTCAAGAATGCGGTCAAACAGTTTTCCCTCAGCAATAATGAAGAACTCCATGAAGATAAAACGTTCCGCTTTAGCCATGCGGTTGATCGCATCCTCAAAAAACTGCTCTCCGCCGGGGAAATAAGTCAGATCGGTTCCCTGAAATAATTTGAAGTTTTTGTTGTCCAACAGAGTGGCAACTCTGCTCCAGTGCGGCATGGCAGAGTGAATTTTCATCAGTTCCTTTTGAGAACGGGCGGTGTCTGTCGCGCTGCCGGGCGGAGGTTTCACAGAAAGCTGCGATACCTTTCGGTTTTGCAGACTTCCGCCCCAGAGCAGATAGAGAATTAAGCCGGCTACGGGAAGCGCAAGGACTAACAGTGTCCATGCCAGCTTATAACTGTTGGAGTTGTCTTTTGACTGAATATTGATCGCGGCAATAACGCCCGCCAGCTGCATAGCAAGGTAGATAGGGGCGGAATTTGCCTGCAGAAAGATGGAAAGCATCACCACAGCTGCGATATTCAAAAGCAGCAGTACAGCGGCGAGCGCAATGCGAAGCGCAGCGGCAATACGGTGTTCCAATGTCTGTCTTCTAGGTTGTTTCAAGCGGGCGTCCTTTCCCGGTCGGCATCAGTTGTTTTTTTCCAGCAGACCGTGTTTGATATCCCAAAGTTTGGGGGATAGATCCACGTAATAGGAATGAGGGTTGTCAAAACGGCGGACTTCATCCCACAGAGTTTCCAGCTGCTGTGCGCAGTAGTCACGGATCTCGCTGAGCTTGGGGCTGTCATACACGCGCCTGCCGTTTTCAAATATACGGACTTGCAGTTCCTTTGCAGTGAAGTCGTATACTGTTTTCTTCTTCCATGTTGCCTCGGGATCAAAGATCTCGAGAGACTGAGAGTCGTCCACCGTCTCATCGTGGACAGTGAGGTAGTCGGCAATGGCTTTGCCGGTGTCGTTTCCGTAGAAACGGTACAGTTTCTTAAAATGGGGGGTGGTGATTTTGGCAATGTTCTCGCTGATCTTGATCTTGGGAATGATCTCGCCATTTTCTTTTTCCACAGCCACCAGCTTATATACACCGCCGAATACAGGCTCACTGCGGGCGGTGATGAGTCGCTCACCCACACCAAAGGCATCGATCTGGGCGCCCTGCTGAATAAGGTTGCGGATCAGGCGCTCGTCCAGTGAGTTGGAAACAGTGATGGTGCATTCGGTCCAGCCTGCGTCATCCAGCATCTTGCGGGCTTGCTTGGAGAGATAGGCAATGTCGCCGGAATCCAAACGAATACCGCACTTGGTGATCCCTTTGGGCTTCAGCACCTCGTTGAAGGCACGGATCGCATCGGGGACGCCTCGCTTAAGAGTGTTGTAGGTATCGACAAGCAGAACAACGTTTTCGGGGTAAATTTCACAGTAGGTCTTGAAAGCCTCGTACTGTGTATCGAACATCTGCACCCAGGAGTGTGCCATTGTACCACTGGCGGGAACACCGAACATCTGATCGCTGAGAGCGCAGGCGGTACCGTGAACACCACCGATGTAAGCAGCACGGGCGCCGATCACTGCACCGTCAATGCCCTGCGCACGGCGGGAACCGAACTCCAGAACCTTGCGGCCTGCGGCGGCGCGAACCACGCGGGCGGCCTTGGTGGCGATAAGACTCTGGTGGTTGATGCAGAGCAGGGCGTAGGTTTCGATGAGCTGTGCCTGAGATGCCGGGGCGCGGATGGTCACCAAAGGCTCGTTGGGAAATACCGGAGTACCCTCGGGAACAGCCCAAATATCACCGGTAAAGCGGAAATTGCGAAGATAGTCCAGGAAATCCTCCTGAAACAGTCCCTTTTCGCGCAGGTACGCAATATCATCCTCATCAAAGTGAAGATCTTCAATATATTCGATCAACTGCTCCAAGCCTGCTGCGATAGCAAAACCGCCGCCATCGGGCACACGACGGAAGAAAATATCAAAATAAGTGATATCATCTTTCATGCCTTTGCGGAAATAGCCGTTGGCCATGGTCATTTCGTAGAAATCGAAAAGCATGGCGAGATTTCGCTTATCCATGCGTTCCATACTCGTTCGTCCTCACATTTCTGAATAGTAGCAGGGTAGAAATATACATCTATATAATATTACTTTTCGCAGTATTTTGCAATGCTGTAATTGACAATTATGTAAAAATCACATAAGATTAAGTCAAAGGAAGTCACAACGGAGGAGAATAGACATGTCTGTTATTCTGGGTATTGATATCGGCGGTTCTACCACTAAAATCGTCGGTCTGCGTGCTGACCGCAGCATTATTGCCATGCACCGTGTGCAGGCTCAGGACCCTATCACATCGCTCTATGGCGCGTTGGGTAATTTCCTGTTTTCCAACAAACTGGAACTGAAGGATGTGGAGCGCATTGCGCTTACCGGTGTGGGTGCGTCCTTTGTCCAGGGGAATATCTACGGGATCCCTACGGTAACGGTGGAGGAATTTACTGCAGTGGGTACAGGCGGTCTGGCGCTGAGCGGACTTGAGCGCAGTGTGGTTGTCAGCATGGGTACCGGTACTGCCTTTATCTGGGCAGAGCGGGGACAGGAAGTCCGTCACCTCTGCGGCAGCGGTGTTGGCGGAGGTGCGCTGGCCGGTATGTGTTATAAGATGTGCGGAACCCGCAAATATAATCAGATCATCAAGTTGGCAGCCGATGGCGATGTGAATAAGATCGACCTGACGGTCGGCGATATCACTCAGGGCAGCCATCCTTCGCTGCCGCTGGATATCACTGCCGCAAACTTCGGCAATGTTTCCGACGATGCTACCGCTGCCGATTTTGCCGCTGCTGCTATCAACATGGTGCTGCAATCTATCGGTACGACTGCCGTTATGGCATGCCGCGCCTGCGGGTGTGATACGGTAGTTCTCACCGGCTTTATGAGTACCTTGCCTCAGGCAGAGGAGTGCTTCGCGCTCTTTACCCGCCTGCATGGCATCAATTTCGTGATTCCGGAGGATGCTACATTTGCCACCTCAATCGGCGCTGCGCTGTGTACATTCTGAAAATAGGAAAAAGCCGAGGATGGGATCAATTCCCGTCCTCGGCTTTTTCAGTGCATTTTTGTTCGTTTTTCAGTTCCTCATAGACTTCGGCGAGAAGTCTGCGGTCCTGCTTGGTCTGCATAAAATCGCTCTCGCGGAACATATCCGGTCTGCGGCGCAGAGTGCGGAGCATTGACTGCTTCTTACGCCACTTGGCAACGTTAGCATGGTGTCCGCTGAGAAGAACATCCGGCACACGGCGGCCGTGCCACTCGTCGGGACGGCTGTACTGGGGGTATTCAAGAAGACCGTTCCAGTGGCTTTCTTCCTCAAAGCATTCCGCGTCGGGCAGAACACCGGGCACCATGCGGCATACAGCGTCTGCCACAGCCATGGCAGGGATCTCGCCGCCGGTGAGAACGAAGTCACCCATGGAGATCTCCTCATCCACACACTCGTCAATAAAACGCTGGTCGATACCCTCGTAGTGTCCGCACACAAGAATCAGATGATCGTGCTCGGCCAAAAGCTGCCGTGCCTTGGCCTGCGAGAAGGTGGTGCCGCAGGGGGAGAGGTAGATGGTGTGGGTTTTTTCCGTACCGTAGTTCTCCTTGATGTGTTCCCAGCAGCGGTACAGGGGATCTGCCTGCATCACAGCGCCTCGGCCGCCGCCGTAGGGATAGTCATCCACCTGCTTCTGCTTGTTGACCGTATAGTCTCTGATCTGGTGAGCATCGATTCGGATAAAGCCGCGCTCCTGTGCTCTGCCGAGGATAGACTCGTTCATCATGTCGCCCACGGTCTCGGGGAAGAGCGTCATAATATCAATTCTCATTGCTGCCCATTCCTTCCCAAACATGGATCTCCATCACAGCGGTTTTCATATCGATGGACTTAATGAACGCAGGAACGGCGGGGATCATAAATTCATCCCGACCGCCACGCACCACATATACCTTATGTGCGGGATAGTCCAATACTTCCTCAACGGTTCCCAGTTCCTCGCCGGTGGCGGCGTCACGGGCTGCAAGACCGATCAGTTCCTGATCAAAATACACGCCTTTGGGGAGCTTGACATCCTTGCGGCGGATGGTTACGGTCTTGTTCTTAAAGGTCAGAGCAGTGTCCATATCATCAACACCGGTGAGCTTGGCCAGCAAACAGCCTTTGTGAACACGGCTTGCGGCAACTTTGTGTGCCTCGTCGCTGATGTACAGGGTTTTGCAGGTACGAAGCAGGTCTGCCTCAACGCCCTGGGGCAGGATCTTGACTTCGCCGCGGATACCGTGGGTATTCACGACCTGTCCGACAGTGATAAATTCCAGTTCCATGATACAACTCCTCGTGTAAAAAGAAAGGGTATGCGCCGTGTGACGCATACCCCTTTTTGTCAGTCTACAATATCGACCGAAACCTTCTGTCCGGTGCGCTGGGCCTGAGAACGGATCAGAGTCCGGATCTCCTTAGCGATTCGACCCTGACGGCCGATCACCTTGCCCATGTCGTCGGGGGCGACACGCAGCTCCAGCGTCAGTTCCTGATCACCCTGGATTTCCGTGACGGAAACGGCATCAGGATCTGCTACCAGATTTCTGGCGATGTAGAGCAGCAAGTCCTTCATGCTGTGCCCTCCAACCGGTGCCATTAGAGCACGTCGACCTTCTTCAGTAGAGCGCGAACAGTCTCGGTGGGCTGTGCACCGGTCTTGATCCACTCACGAGCGCGGTCAGCGTCGATCTTGATAGCAGCGGGGGAGACGCAGGGATTGTAAGTGCCGATCTCCTCGATGAAACGGCCATCGCGGGGATAGCGGCTGTCAGCGACAACAACGCGATAGAAGGGAGCCTTCTTAGCGCCCATACGGCGCAGTCTGATCTTAACCATGATAAATTCCTCCAAATAGTTATATAAATTGATGTTTTGGTATGATAAATGCTTGTGGCATTTATTTCGGTATGTTTGCCTGTTACTTCAGGCGCTTCTTGCGGCCGAAGCCGTGCATCTTGCCGCCGGGCAGCTTGGCAGGCTTGCCGAAATCGGCAAGGCTCTTGGGCATCTTTCCCTTGGAGAGCTGGCGGGTCAGCTGCAGCATCATTTCATACTGCTTGAGCAGGCGATTCACATCGGCAACTTCCATACCGCAGCCCGCGGCAATTCTCCGCTTGCGGCTGGCATCGATAATGCCGGGATTTTCGCGCTCTTTGATGGTCATGGACAGGATGATGGCTTCCTGACGGGCGAGAAGCTTCTCGTCCACCTGAGCGCCTTCCATCTGCTTGCCCAGATTGCCGGGC
>JAZLEB010000080.1:0-34530 GCA_045615065.1 Candidatus Pelethomonas sp.
ATGCGAGTTTCTGATGTGAAGGAGTATCGGGATATCGCATTCTTCCGCCATGTGATTTTGAGAAAACAGTGAGCGAGCACAGGAGTGAATCATGCAGATTATCGATGTAACTGAACTGAATATTGGGGATGCTGGGTATATCCATTCAGAGAGTTGGAAGGAGTCTCACAAAAGCTTCTGCTCGGCGGAGTTTGTATCGAAGCATACACCGGAGGCGCAGACGGAATATCTGCGCCGTGAGATGGCGGCAGGAAAGAAAATCTCCATGCTGATCGACGAGTATCCGGTGGGGATCGTGTCGGTGCATGGGAGCTTGATCGAGAACCTCTATGTGCTGCCCACAGAATGGGGCAAAGGATACGGCACTTGGCTTTTGAAGTATGCTCTGGGGAAATGCGACGATATTCCAACACTGTGGGTACTGAACACCAATCAACGGGCATACGACCTCTACCGGCGAGGCGGCTTTCGGGAGACGGGAGACCGCAAGGAATTGAAGCTGGAGATGTATGAGATAGAAATGAGCGCGGATGCACAGACGATCTACGAACTTGCCATGAAGCATATCTACGGCGATGGTGTTTCCGAGGATAACGATCTGGCAACAAAGCTGTTGACTTATGCTCACGATATGGGACACACGGAAGCGACCTATAATCTGGGTATCTGCTACCACTATGGCTATGGAACCGCTGTGGATTTGGCGAAGGCTTACGAGCTGTATCTTGAATCTGCCAACGATGGTTACGGTAAGGGTATGGAGCTGATTGGCAGGTTCTATAACCACGGCATCTATGTGGAGAAGGATCGTGCTAAGGCGGAGCATTGGCTCAGAAAAGCCATCGAGAGCGGCGATGCGGAAGCTGCGGAGGAAGCGGAGAAAGAATTAGAGATTGGTAAAGAAGCAAATAGCTAAAACATACTGGGGTGATTACCATGTTCATCAATAGCGAAGAACTTAAAAGCAGAATTCAGCTTGTCGTTGACGAAATATCTTTGAAGAGCGACGGTAAAATTGTCTTTGAGGAGTACATTTCCTTGCCTTACTATGGCTGTATTATTCTTCGATTTAATCTGAATGACAGCAATTACACCGTTGCCGATTTGGACCGATATGAGGCCATGATGTACGATTGTGCCAAGAATGAGTTCCTGATCGACTTTATGGGCGAGATTTATCGCAATATCGGCATTGATTATCGCATGATGGACAGGATCTTTACAGGATGTCTGGATTGCTATGGTGGTGAGGAACTTCAAAAATCTGCTTATGCTGCGATGATCGAAGATGATGCCAAGGAGCTTCTTGGACTGTGTGGACTTTCTGCTGATCTACCGGTGTGGGAGGTTCAGATCGAGGATGAGATTCAGCTTCTTCTCCTTGGTGACGCGAACGAAAAGGTGGGACAGTTTTGCAAAGACGGTCTGACGATCAATGTTTACCGGGTCGAATCGAAGCCCTGCGAGGGACTGACCGCAGCAGTTTTCTATGCCAAACGAAATAATATCTCTTTGGCGAGTACGCTGTTGAAAGTGCAAGAAGGTATGCAGCGAGGAGATACAAATGGTTCTTTTGAAACATGAAAACATAGTTGTGCGGGATGCGATACCAAGTGACGCTCCGCAACTTGCAGCATGGTGGAACGACGGCAATGTCATGGCTCATGCAGGATTCCCTAATGGACTTGGAACTACTGAGGAAGAAGTAATTGCAGGGCTTGGAAAGGGTCGGCTGTTCCTTGAAGAAAACGGGCGTCCCATCGGTGAAGCTTGCTACCGTCCGGTTGGTGATGGTGTCGCAGAAATTGGCATCAAAATCTGTGAAGTCGATTGTCAGAACCGTGGACTTGGGCGAATTATTCTGAGTATGCTGATTCGTTATCTGTTTGATAACGGATTTGCGAAAATCGTACTGGACACGAACCTCAACAATCTGCGTGCACAGCATATATATGAGATGCTAGGTTTCCGCAAAGTTCGGACAAACATTGACTCGTGGACAGACCAACTCGGTCGGAAACAGTCCTCTGTGGATTATGAGTTGGTGGAGAGAGATTTCGTGGATCACAGGAGATAAAAATGATGAACATAAAAGAATTTTGGTCTGCAGTTTTGCGACAGGATGCCGATGCTATCCGTGGTTATTTTCATCTCGACGGATGGGTGAACTGGCATAACACCAACGAGCATTTCACCGTGGAAGAGTTTATCCGCGCCAACTGCGAATACCCCGGCGAGTGGGACGGCGAGGTGGAACGTGAGGATCGAATCGGTGATCTGGTCATCACTGCCACCCATGTTTATACAAAAGAACGTTCAATGTCGCTTCATGTTGCGTCGTTTATCAAACTGCGCGGTGACAAAATCATCTCTATCGACGAGTATTGGGGCGATGATGGAGTTGCTCCCCAATGGCGGCTGGATAAGCATATCGGGACGAAGATCAGAGAGGAATAAACTATGAAGGTCGAATGCGTATGGGAGCATAATGGCAACGATACTTTGCTCTATGCCGCAAATTTCCCCGGGGCATATACACGAGGAGCAAGTTTGGATATTGCAGTCCAGAAAATGCCGATGGAAATTAGCTCTTACCTTGCGTGGGCGGGCTGCGATTCTGCGGATAATCTGACGATTGAGATCGCACAAGACGTCGACTGTTCGCTGGACATTTGTGATGCAGATTCTGATGTTTTGTTTGTGTCGGAACGAGCACCGCTTACTCTTGAAGAATACGAAAGCTTGAAGAAGCTTGTGCTGAAATCGGCGGCAGATTTTCATTCGTTATATGATGCTATTCCTGCTAAGAATTTGAGCAGTGCGCCTGTTCGCAATACTTTCTATGGGCAGGTTCCTCGAACAGCTGAGGAAATGTATGTACATACCAGAAGTGTCAATGCATATTACTTCGGTGAGATCGGCGTAAATGCCGACAACGAGGGAACCATTCTGGACTGCCGACAGCGGGGTTTCGATGCGCTGGAAGCAACCGCAGATTTTCTTGCGAATCCCGTGATTGAGGGGAGCTATGGTGAATACTGGAGCCTTAGAAAAGTGCTGAGACGCTTTATCTGGCATGACCGCATCCATGCCAGAGCCATGTATCGCATGGCGGTACGCGAGTTTGGCAAGGAAAGCGTGCCGAATATCTTTAGGTTTTCTGAGTAATTTGGACAATACCACCGGAGGAACATTATGAGATTGCGCTAAGATAAGTAACATTCTAAAAATCAAAATGGAGGTTACTTATGGAAATCAGAGAATACACATCTTATAACGAAAAAGAAATTATGGAGCTTTATGCCAGTGTTGGTTGGACCGCGTACACTGATCATCCTGAAGTATTGCGTAAAGGCTTCGAGAATTCAATGCTGACGCTGGCAGCATATGATGGTGAGCAGCTTATGGGTATCATTCGCATCGTGGGTGACGGGCATACCATCGTGTTCGTGCAGGACATTCTGGTGTTTCCGGAGCATCAGCGTAAGGGTGTCGGCTCTGCGCTTTTGCAGGCGGGATTGGATCGATACAGCCATGTGCGCCAGATCGAGTTGGCAACCGATAACACGGAGAAAACCGTGGTATTCTATCGTTCCATGGGATTCAAGGAGATGTCCGAAATCGGCTGCTGTGGGTTTATGAGAATGTGAGGCGAGATACATATGCAACTTTTGGATGCAAACAGAATAGAAACGCTTGTTTCGGAGTTTTGCACTGATCATCATCTGTCGGTGCAGTTGTCGTATGAAATGCCTGCCGGATATGAAACGGCTTTTGGTACTTACGATGTTACGATCAACACTTTGTTTTTGAATCTGGGTATCCTCCAAGATGCTCCGGAATATGAAGTGCTGTTCTACCTGTACCATGAACTGCGTCACGCCGTGCAGTATCTGCATCCGGATATGTTTGACGAGCAGATTCAGGACAGCCGGGTTTATGTTGTTCTGTATAACGGCACCTGCTACAAGCTGGTGGGAAACGACTGGCGGGAGTGTGCCTTGGAGGGTGACGAGAGCTACTTCACCAACGCATACTTGAGTCTTCCGTATGAAGTCGACGCAAATAACTTTGCATACGAACAGGTAAAAGTCATTTGCAGTGATTCGCCGGAGCTGCGGGAGTTATACAACGCGTGGATGCCGGAAAAAAGATGGACATATGAAGCGCTCAAAGCTTTGTTCTGTCAGATTGATAGGGCGTTGAAGGTGTGAGGACAGTATGATTTTTCTAGAAACTGAGAGACTTGTCCTTCGCAATGTTGCGGCGAAGGATGTAGACATTATGTTTGATTACCGCAACAACGAGCTGTGTGCCAAGTACCAGCGCGGGCAAACCAAGGATCGTGATGGAATTGCGGCATTGGTGGAGCGGCGGAGCAATGACACCATGTCTGTGGATGCCAACTGGATGGTGGCGGTTGCGCTGAAGGATACTGACGAGATGGTGGGCGAGATTGTTGTCATGCCAAACGACGGTGCAATCTCTCTGGGGTATACATTCTCCTACAAGCACCATCGAAAGGGTTATGCTTTTGAAGCACTGTCTGCACTGACGAACTTGCTGCACGAGCGTTATCCGGAGTGGGACTTCATCTGCTTTACCGAGGTTGAAAACGAAGCGAGCAAGGCACTTCTAAAAAAACTCGGTTACAAGGATATGGGATACATAGCGCAGCTTGATTCCCAGATGTTTGGAAAGTGGATGGAGGAATTCCGCAAGCCCGCTGAAAAAGATATTGTAGAGATCACCGCCTTTAAGCAGGAATTTGAAGAGCATAAGAGCGGCATGGACGGCACGGTTACACTGTTTCGGGATGATGCCGCACAGTGGTTGGAGTACAACCGTCAGATGGAAGCGGTGGACAATCCGAGCGGTATCCCCAGTCTGCAATACGGCCTGTTCCGCAAGGAAGATGGTCGGCTTCTGGGACTCCTCCAGATCCGTCTGGAGCTGAAAGGTTATTTGATCGACTTCGGCGGAAACATCGGCTACTGCGTTCGTCCTTCCGAGCGGCGCAAGGGTTATGCTAGGGAGATGCTCCGCAGTGCGTTGGACATCTGCCGGGAGAAGGGCCTGAGCAGAGTCCTTGTCACCTGCCTTGCGGACAATATCGGCAGTGCCAAGACCATCGAGGCTTGCGGTGGTGTGTTTGAGAAGACTGTGTTTGATGACAGAAACTATAAGGCGGATATGAAGCGGTATTGGATCGAGCTGTAATAAGCTGTTGCAAATATTCGGATATGGAGAAACGAAATGAAGATTACATATGACAATGTCACACTCCGGGATTATCAGCTCTCCGATGTTGAGGATGAGATTCGCTGGACCAATGTGGACACAGAGTGGTTTTATATGGACACTCCGTGGATGACTATGGAGCAGGAGGATCCCGATCAACTGCGCGCTGATATGATAGAAATAATGGAAAGTATGCCGGAGGATGCGATCCGGTGGCGATTTGAGATTGAAGTGGATGGTCGGCATATCGGCATGGTGTCCTCATACTATCTGGACGAGAATTTTGAATCTTCCCCGTGGGAGTCCATTGACCAAAGCAAAAACGCTGAGGAGAACAACGCAATCCGGACGCTTGGAATTGAGATCTGTGAGATGGATCAGTGGGGTAAGGGCATTGGGACAAAGGCGTTGACTGCTGCTCTGGAGTATTACCGCGGTTTGGGCGAGCGTCATTTTCTGGTGGAAACATGGAGCGGAAATCAGCGAATGCTCGGCTGTGCTAGAAAACTAGGATTTGCGGAAGTGAAGCGGGAAAAGGGTGCACATATTGTTGACGGGAAGGAATATGACGCACTAGTGCTGGAGAAGTGGTTTCGTGATTGAGAGAGGAGAACACCAATGATCGACAGAAACGAAGTGCAGCGGCTTTTTGAAAAGTGGATCAAGAAGCTGCGTCTTGTTCCGGACTGGGATATCATTCTGGAATGGGTGGAAGACCCTACATGGAAAAAGACCGGAGATTTCAAGGTTGATTGCTCTGATAAAAAAGCGATCATCCTCCTGAATGGAGTGAATCCGAAGCAGGAAAATCTGGAGGAAGTTCTGGTGCATGAACTGCTTCACTTGAAGCTGTATCCTCTGGATCAAGTGACGGAGTCGCTGATTCAGAGCAATTTTGAGGAAGGCAGCAACGGCTACAATCTGGCGTACTGCGGATTCTTTGAAACTCTGGAGCAGACCGTGGAGGAACTGACGGAGTGTTATCTTCTTGAGTTCGGCGAAAACCGCAACCTGTCCTTTGGGCGGTGCAGGATGCAGAAGAGTTTTACGGAGCTGTACGACGGGCTGAAGAATATCGAATAAGGGTGAGACAGAATGAACATAGAGCAGACTTTATACGATACCGCTGTCAGCTTCATCAAGGAGCGTTATCCGGTGGACTGGGGTGGAGCTGCGGTCATTCACACAGAGGATGACAGGTATCTAATCAGCGTGGCACCCGAGGTGCTGAACGCTTCGGCGGAGCTGTGCATTGAAACCGGGGCGATCTGCGAGGCACATAAGTTCAATGCAAAAGTTACGCACTGCATCTGTGTGGTTCGTGACGATGAAAACAGCAAGTTCAAGGTGCTGACACCATGCGGTATCTGCCAGGAGCGGCTGCGCTACTGGGGTGAAGATGTGATGGTAGGTGTCACCACGGAGGACAATTCACTGAAGTTTGTCCGTCTGGGCGAACTGATGCCCTACTACTGGGGAAAGGCGTACAAGCATGGAGCTGATTGAGATCACACAGGTTAATGATTCCCTTGCGGAGATGGTCGCCCTGTTTCGAGTGGAGTTGCGTTCCTATAAGGGTATCGTGTCCAAACCAAACGTTGAAGCAGGACGGGAGGAAATGGAGGAGTACCTAGCGGCCAAGTTTCCGGTATTTGCCGCTGTTGTGGACGGCAAATATGCGGGCTATGTGGTTTGCCGCATAGATAGCGAGGTGGTCTGGGTGGAGTCTATTTTCGTCCGGGAGGAATATCGTCGGTGCGGTGTGGCATCTGCTCTGCATAACAAGGCGGAGGAGATCGCTGCATCCTATGGCGACGATACCGTCTATAATTATGTCCATCCCAATAACCATCGCATGATTGAGTTCCTGCGCAAGCGCGGGTATACGGTTCTGAATTTGATTGAGATCCGCAAGCCGTATCAGGGAGAACGGTTGACCCAAACTATCACGGTGGGTGAGCATCAATTTGATTATTAAGGGTGACATTGGACTACAAGAATAATATGATGTAGTGGATCATGCTAAAAAACACCATGTCAAGACTGTTCGATAAATTTCGACAGTTTTGGCGTGGTGTTTTTGTTTGGTGCCTTATATACTTATCTGACATAGCATCGGTATTCTGAAAAGGAGTGATATAAAAGTATGATTTTTTCAGAGACATTTGGTCCGTTTACAGTGTATACAAGTGATGTATCAAAGTCATTCTTATACGCGAGCTTTGATGATCCGGAATTGTTTATGGAAGGACTAGCTGACTACCTCCTGAGCGAAGATAATCTTCTTAATTATGCGAACTCCCTTACGCGCATCAGTTTTACCGCGACTCCGGCAATTTACAAAAAACTCTATCTAACAATAGGTACATTTTTGAATAGCGAATTGGAGTTATTAACCTTTGACGAAGTGTCTGATGAAGTCAGAGATGCTCTGGGACAAGAATACTGTTTTACAGATGTCGATGGAAAAACTCTTGTTCAAAAAGACAAGATTGGAAAAATCGGTGAATATGCATTGCATCTTCTTCTGACAAGCTATTTCAATGTCCATTGTATTATTCCGAAATTTCGGTGCACAACCGACAGAAATATGAGCGTTTTTGGAATAGATGCTTTGTTTTTTGATCAGGCTGAACGGGCGATTTATTTTGGCGAGTCTAAAGTTTGCAACAACATTGATAGTGCAATCACGCTGATAAATCATTCCTTTAAGGAATACGAGAAGCAAATTGCCGAAGAGTATAAACTTGTCCTATCTAATGATGAAGCGTTTAATCTTTCCAAAGAATTTCAGGAGGCATTTCGTGAGTATACCGAAGCTTGCATCTCTTTTGAGGAATTTGTCAGAGTAGCTTCGATTGAGCGTATCGTTGTTCCGGCCTTTCTTGCGCATGGAAACAGCGCTGATGATACAGTAGAAATGTTCCTTGAAAAAATGAATAAGAAACTTGATAGAGATGGTTTCTTTGGTTTGGAAACCAAGTATATTTTTATATCGCTTCCAATTATTGATAAGACAAAAATGATGGATATTATTATGAAAAAGGTGGTGAAAAAGAGTAATGACTATAGAAATGCAATTTCCGCAATTTGAGGATGTTCAAAATCACCGGGAAGAGTACATACGTGAATTGGACAAGCGGGTTGACAAAACAGAGTTTGCGAAGCAGAACGCTGAATCCCTGTATTCACTAGGATTAACAATGTATTCGAGGAATTATTCTTGGGATTCATTGATCTATAATGTGTTTGCAACATCATCCCTGGATGAAACAATTGCGTTGCATCCAGAACAGCGGAAAGTACTAAACTTAATAGATGCAAATCGAGGTCTCATTTTCAGCGCACCAACCAGTTTCGGAAAAACTTTTGTTGTTTTTGAATATATCTGCCGGGTGCAACCTCAAAATGTCGTCATGGTAGTACCTACGCTTGCTCTGATCGATGAATATAAACAAAAAATTATTCGCCTGTATCGTGATAAATTTAGCGACTACAATATCTACTTGTCAATTGATCCTGAAAAACAATATGACTTTACTCAAAAGAATATATTTATTGTTACTCACGACCGGGTAATTGATGAGTCAACAGTTTCAATTTTCGAATCAATCGATTTCCTTGTAATTGATGAGGTCTACAAGCTGCAAAAAAATGCGGCGGATGAGCGTGTTCTGATTCTGAATATTGCATACTACAATATGGTCCAGCTAAGCAAAAAATATGTGTTGTTAGCGCCATTCATTAGTGGAGTTGAAAATCGAGATAAGCTCAGTGATACTCCCGAGTTTTATGCTACAAATTTCTCGCCCGTGGTAAACGATATTAAAACATATGAAGTTCTCAGCGATAGCGAGCGAATACTGTATACTGACAAAATATTGGATACCTTGCCAGAAAGAGATAATACTTTGATTTATTTTCCGACGGTAGTCGAAATCGATGAATTTATTGATCAAACAAGTATGCACTATGATGGGTTTGAAACTGATGCGAATCCTATTCTAAGTGAGTTTGTGACATGGGCGAGACGCGAAATACATCCGGAATGGTCTGTCATTAGAGCATTGGAAAATGGTTTTTTAGTTCATCATGGACAGCTTCCGCTAGGAATTAGAATGTTGGAGTTAGCGTTGTTTAATGCTCCTTCATCGAAATTTACGAGACTGATCTGTACGTCTACATTGCTGGAAGGGGTAAACACAACAGCAAAGAATATTATTATCACAAAACCTCATAGAAGCTATAGAAAAGAATTTGATGCGTTTGATTTTTATAATCTTGTTGGCAGGACAGGTCGGTTGTATCAGCACTATTTAGGTGTTGCACATTACATTAAGACACCATCCGATCCAGTTTACGAAAAAGTACATGCGCTGAAATCCATTGAGTTTGAACTGACAGATGACAGTATTGACATGGACATCAACTTCGGCGAATACGCATCTCATCCTGAATTTGTAGAAGTGCTGAACCGATTAGGAATTACATATGAGGAGTACCGATCTCAGGTTGCACGCAAGCATCGTTTTTCGACTGTGCTCTTTTTGCTAGGTAGGTATGATCAGCTAAAAACAAAACTGATAGATGTTCTTTACCAGCAGACGGTCAATGCAAACCAAAGCAAATTGGAGCTTATTCGCGTTCTTGCGGAAATTATCGAACCACCTAAACATGATTTCAAGATCGATACCTATATCATAAACCGGTTAACATATAAATATCGCCAATCTGTCAAGGATGTTGTTGATGCGACTATGAGCGCCTATAAATCGGCTAAGTTGTCAAGAGTAATCAATAAAACTGTTCGTTTCAAATCGAACTATGTTGAGTTTGAATTCTATAGTAAAGTCGATCTCATTCGCTTTTTCATGAGATGCGATAAAGTGTCCGAATCACTTGTTTCTACATTGTATGAGAGAGTCTTAAAGAACATTGAAATGCTATATTATTTGAACTCGCCAAGTAAGAAAATGCTCAAGGATATGGGGATATACGAGGGTGACATTGATGCAATTATCTCGGTTATCGGAAACGAGTTCACAAGTATTTCAGATTTGCAAAAGCTGTTGATTCAGCATGTTCAAGAACTTAATGAAATCAGTGTAATTTCCCGCTATATCATTTCACGGTTACTAAACTGAATGGTAAGAACCTGGAAAAACAAATCAAAAACCACATATGAAAACCGCCAACATTGAGACTAATCTTTATCAATGTTGGCGGTTGCTCTTTTTTGATGCTTGAGAGTGAGGAGGAACAAAAATAAACTGTGCGACAAATTTCGACAGTTTTGGCGTGGTACAGAAATATGATGAATGATACCATAACATGATAACTGATCTCTGACTAAATACTAAATCTAAAAATATGGAGGATATGTTATGGATACTCAGAATCTGGTAGTGGCTCAGCTTGGTGCGCGTATTCTGAACGAAAAAGAGATCGAATTATCGTTACCAACTTATCCTAAGCTCTTAGAGCAAATTGAAACGATACGTTCGAATGCAGAACACACTGAGAAAAAAGCAGTTGGAGAAGGAGAAAAGAAAAGTGCATTTACGCGAAGACAGGTAACAAATAATTTTGCAATTCTTGGACCGCGTGGTGCAGGAAAAACATCTATCCTAAAAACTTTGTATGATCATTTGGATGAAGAGAATAACTCTGGTGACAATGACAAGAAACTTAGAAGTATTCTCTTGCCGCCAATTGTTCCAGAGAACATGAGTAGTGCTGCAACGCTTATGTCTACCTTGCTTGGACTTTTAAAAGAACCTGTTTTGCAATACGATGCAAGGCAAGAAAAAAGAAAATGCCATCAAGATTGCTGTACTGCGGGAAAGAGTGAGTTAACAAAAAAGTATAACAAATTGGTTGAAGACTATATACGAATCCAGGAACCCTATCAGAATGTGACGGTTGAGCATTATTCTTCGGATTGGGATTATCTGCAGAGGATGATTGATGTTTATCAGGCGGGAAATCAGTTTAGTGAACGTTTTCATGATGTAATTGATCAGCTTCTTGAAAATGAAGATAATGCCCTGCTATTTGTTTTCATTGACGATATTGACTTAAGTGCATCTCGTTGTACAGATGTTGTAAAAACACTGTTGGCGTATGTGGCACATCCCCGTATTGTTACAATTCTAGCGGGCGATCTAGATACTTTTGATGAAGCGCTAACACTTGATTTCCTTCGCCAGGAGAAACTGCCGGACTCTAACGCGACAGAATTGAGCTTTCTTCCATATAGTGACATAAATGGTACGGAGCGGAGTTTACTTGATAGGAAAAAGGCTCTTGCATATGAGTATCTAAAAAAGATTATGCCACCAAACTATCGACATTATGTGACTCAATGGAACATTAAAATGCGTGGTGATTTTCAACCTATTCGATATACTGAGAAGGGGGAAAAATGCAACATCAAATTGTCAGAGCTTTTAGAAAAAGTAGGGATAAGTAATCCGCTTTTGAGACGCTATTTTTGGAGTAAGTCTGGCAACCAAAATTCTGGTGGTTCTGTGGCCTATCATGTGTTTGATTCTACCGCACGTGGCCTTGCGAATGCATATCTTGCAGTTGAGCAGATTCTTTATGCTTACAAGTTGCAAAAAAAAGAACCAAGCACAGATAGTAAATATCAGATTATAAAGTCCTCGTTAGAAACTATCGTAGCCTCCAATCCACGTCTTAGTCAGTATCGAGATCTTATTTTGGGAGAATTTTTACAGTTTGGAGTAGACGCAGGAATAACAAGTGTTCGATTCGACAACTATGTGAGTTGGGCAAAGAGCAAAATAGCAGTATCTTTTGATGAGTTCAAGAAAGGTGGGAAAAAAGAGACTAAACATATTATTCACGAATTGGAGGCTTTTTCTGTTTTCCTTTATCTAGATTTCTCTGTACGACTTTTGGAACGTGCGGATATTTTGCAGAGTGAGGCGTATTTGTCTGCCAAGAAATTAGCGCTGTTTCTGTTGTGTACCAATGGGTATATTTCGGAGCGTAGAGAGGTGCTTCCAGATGCATTCCGCGAAATGGTTAGGTCGTTAGCTGACGAGACCGAAAAAAGAGAGAAGATTTATAGGATTAAAGATGTCAGCTTGATTAGTTTGTTTCGCTTCGATTTTCATCTTGCACTTCAGTATTTCACATATCTTGATTTGTCGGGAATTGCGTCACGGGAGATGGGAGAAAGAGTAAACATAGGGTATGTGCGACAAAATAGAGAGTTACATGATATAAACAACTTTCTGGAGTTGCTGGAACAGCATTATGCGGGAAAAGAAACTAGCCCTGATTATATATCGATGGGATCAATCTTAGAAAATCATAAGGAAATGGCACAACTTATAGAGAACCATCTACAAGAAAATAAAAAAGCTATGTTTGTAGCTGCGTTGTATAGTGACTACTTTTCTGAAGAGTTTGCCTTCTACAAGAATTATGTGTCAATTGCACGAATAGATCGTGGAACGACTATGATGCGGCTCAAGAACGAGTTTTCCCACAAGTATTTAGATGGACAAGAAACAAAATGGACTCATAGAGTAGATGAACTTTCTGGTAGAAACTCTGCAGATGCATTTCCAATGCATAATTTATATGCTGAAGATATTTTTTCGAGATTCTCTGATGATTTGGGACGACCAGAAACAATTAACACAACGCAAGTAGATTTGAAAGATCGTTGTTTTGGTGAGTCAGTAAAGCAGGACCTTGAAACCAGAATAAAGATTATTGCGGCTGTAGATAAAAATGGCCTTTGGAAGGAAGATGCCTCTACTAGAGTTTTTGAGTATGTTAAGCAACAGCTCAAAAAAGCGGAAGAGGCTCTTCTTAAGCAAGAGGATTACAGTATGGTGATTGATGTTACCGGCGCATATCTTGAATTTAAAAGATCATTTTATGGACTGTACACCGGTGTAAGCTATACGTTGGCTGATCAGTGCCGTGGGTTGATGAAGACGATGTTTGATGGTTGTGAGGAAATAAATGGTCGACAGCTAACAGTTATACCCGATTACATTTGTATGCGGATTGTTCTAGAAAGGTTGATTAGTTCTACGGCATGGTATGGAAGACCGCAGGCTAGAGCTGTTTTGGCAGCTTTAAACGGTGCAAAGGCTGTATTCCGTAAGAGTGTTTACCCAAGAGAAGAGCTTGTCGACCAACTGGCATTCAATCATAGCACATGGGAGGGCTATTTATTCTGGTTACAGTGTTATGCGCGATATCAGTTTGCAATGCAAGAGAAAACTCATGAGTTGGTGGAGGCCGTACACGAAAAACTAAATACAATAAAAAAGAGTCAAGATGCATACTATAAAAGCTGTGTTGAGAGTTATGAAGAAAAACTACGTGAAGGTACAAATATGTCTCTTGAAGAGCTGCGTCAGGGACTAAATCTATTCTAACAAGGCGGTGGTATTTGATGATGAACCCAGACATCAATCGTTTTCTGGGGAGTCTGCTCTACCCTGTGTGTAATCCTGAATTAGTGTTCTCCGATTTGCTACAGAGTTTTTTTGATGCAGTGACAACCTGCACACAAACACCGTCAAAGTTAGAGGCATTGCAAAAGAAAAAAGCACTTGTACGGAGAAATGCAGTTGCTTACTTGGAAAAGCATTATTCTGTGGATTCATATGATCAAATTTACCAGTACTTAGAACGCTGGTATTTGGGGCGTCATTCGTGGAAAAAATTTGAAAAGGAAGCGCCGACTGATTTGATTTATGGTTTAGTGTTCGAACATCTGGGAGAACTAACGAGATCCATGATTTCAAAGTTGGATGGGAGGTTTATTTTTAAGTATTGGGAAACAGAGGGGGATGAAAAGCTGTTAGGTGGTTTTTCAGGATATCAAAAAATACACCTGTTTCGTAGTCTAAACCAAATGGTTCCCATGGATATTCTTGCGGCAGTATTAGTGTGTTCTGGGCATCATACAATTGATGCGTTGGATTCGTTTTGTGGACAAGTCTCTGTCACGGATGCTATGCTTGAACGGATTCTTGATAGAGGAGTTGCCGAGAATCATCTACATATGAATGTTTCGACAAACTTTTTGTCAGTATGGGATGATTTAATGGACCCACGTCTGCCGCTTTATAAAGCGAGTCAGTTGTCGCAATTGAAATTGAATAGTCCCGTGGCTCCTTCTAAAGAACTATTGGATTTTTATTTGGGATTCGCACGTTACTTGCGACTCTATCTTGCTGTGGTGACATTGTTTCTGGATTCGTTTTGTGACAAAGAAGGTTCATACTTTACAGAGATAAAACCATATCCAGCAGAGGTGGTATCGCCAAAGTGGATGAGCAATTGCCTAAATAGACTAGCTGATGTGACGAGTTCACCAGATTTCTTTGCGGAAGGAGAGCGTAAACTATTTGAAATTGCGGTAGATAGCGAGAAGTTCTCGTGCACCTTTTCGGCACAAGAAAGCTTGCTTTCTGAGGGGCGTTTTTTGATTCACATCCTGTCTTTTTTTCAATCAACAGATACTAACGCATCAAAGAGTAACGGCACTTGCGGGTATGTATCTGCATTTAAAGCGATGTTCTTGAATTACTTGCGTATCAAGCATGGCGTATTTCAAATGGTGGTTCAGAATAAAACGCATTCTGGTTTAGATTATTTTCAACAGTATTATAGTGCTA
Organism: Candidatus Pelethomonas sp.; assembly: GCA_045615065.1. Lineage (GTDB taxonomy): Bacteria > Bacillota > Clostridia > Oscillospirales > Oscillospiraceae > Pelethomonas. The sequence goes on from JAZLEB010000080.1 coordinate 14,916, forward strand.
TGTCTGGCGCAGAACGTACTGTGGCATCAGCCAGGGGAGATGAAGAAAAAGCCTGTTCAAAACTCCAATTAAGGTATCAACGGTTGCTTAGAGCGCAATTTGCAACACCGCATATCCGTAAAGTCGAATTTCGGACCTCTTTTCCGGACAAACAGAAGGAAGCCATTAGAAATATCAGAGAGTTTCTGCTGGCCTATCGGAATGTGCTTCGAAGTGATTATTGTTATTTTTGTGAAAAGGAACATCGCTGGATTGTCAAGCGAGCACTGCCGCGTGTGGGTCTAATCTTCCATTTCTTGAAAAAGGAACTTGCGTCACAAGAAGTATGCTTTTGGCAGGAAGAAAGTGTATATCATGCTTATGGACAACTTCACGACCAGTACAAAACTCAACTGGATATTTTTCGTGAACTTAGAGATGCGGGAAAATATCCTGGGATAGATCGTTTCCTAGTGGGGATTGATGTAGCTAGTCTGGAGAATGTCGTTCCAACGTGGGTGTTTTCGGATCTTTTTGAGAATGCGCGGGACAGTCAGACGGATCCCTTTTCAGCTGATGGGAATACAACTTCGCAGAGTTTGAGATTTACATTCCATGCAGGTGAGGATTTTCGGCATTTGCTATCTGGATTGCGTCGTATCTATGAAACCGTACACTACTTGAAATTTCATGCGGGTGATCGAATAGGGCATGGTTTGGCACTCGGAATTAAAGTTGATGATTGGTACAAAGATAATCCGAATGTTATCCTACCAAGAATCGAAGCACTGGAAAATTATCTGTGGGCCTACAAAATGCTGAGCAGTTACCAGTCTGAGGCGGAAGCGGGGGATTTGTTATATCTGGAGCAGAAGATCAGAGAACTAAGTAGAGAGGTGTTCTGTCCCGTAGAAAATGATGTTGGCAGTGCTATGCGATCTATACCAACTGAAATCCTATTGGAGGGATACGAAGCCTTGTTCAAAAATAGCTGGGAGGCCAATAAGCGTTGTTTGGATGGAAACGGAGTTCAAGAAATATGCCCGCTTAAAGGAAAATTTCCGTCAACAAAAGAACAGATTTGTTGTGCCTACCATTGTCAACGCTTTGCAGCACAGATGAATGAACCGATTCATTATCATGTGGTACCGCAGGAAATTAGAATACTGAAAATTGTACAAGAGCGGATGCAGCAGTTTGTGTCCCAAAGAGGAATTGTTGTAGAGACAAATCCAACATCTAATCTCACAATCTCCTCGGTAGACACATTGCATCAGCATCCAATGTATGAGATCTCAAAGTACGGATATGATTATAAAAACATATTTGTTTGTGTCAATTCGGATGATCCGGGGGTATTCCAAACAAATGCGGCTAACGAACTTGGCTTAGCATACATGGGGTTAATTGAACACGGCGCAGGTCGAGAAGCAAGTCTCAGATGGATCGATCGGTTGAGAGAAAACGGTATGTTGAGTAGTTTTGTGAATCAGCCGGAAAGTGATGAGCAGCTCATGATTGATTTGGAGAATCTCTTAGAGCGATTCCGATAACGAAGAGAGGATAGCTTTTGCTCCTTCCTGCGGACACCCCTAATCTTTGATTATTGCATACCACGTCTTGCGTTGTGCCAGTGAAGAAAACTGTTGACGAAACTCTGCTTTCTAAGCTATTATCAACACACAGATGCCCATCGAGCCTCGCCGGAGCGGTTTCGGCGAGGCTCGATTTATGACCATAACAACTACCACAGAGACTTCCGGGACACGCGGGAAATTGTGGTCAAGAGAGGTCTAAAGACGAAATAAAAGTTAACAGAAACCGATAGAAATGACTAAAAACGGGTACAAACCGAGGTGTACTAATGGTTCGCAACCGTAAGGTCGGGAGTTCGATCCTCCTCGGGTCCACCAGAAATGAAAAATCACCGCCAACTTGGCGGTGATTTTTCATTTGACCACGATAAAGCCACAGATGGGAAATGCTTTTGACCACTTTGTGAGAATCCGGATGGTGAGTTTTGATACTCACCGTCCGGATTTTTGTTTATCTTTGATGATTGCATAGCAACCGGTGGGGGATATACTGATTTAAAAGACACTCATGCTGCAAAGCGCATATTAGGGACAAAATATTAAGCGTAGATGGATAGTCTGACTACATGAAATATATTGATGCTCAGTTTTTCTGTATGTGTGGAGCAAACTGCGGTGGATGTCACAAGTTGTTTGGACAGGTATGGCGTGGCGCGTTGGCTTATTTCATGTTATCATTTCTGTGCTCCGGAAATATGACAAACAATTGAGCATAGATGTCCTTGTAATATGCAAGCTCAGTCCCTGTAGTTTCCAAACAATTCTTAATGTACATTAAAATCGCAAGACTTTTTTCGTTTATTTTTTCTTGCTTATAGCATAATGCGATCATTGTGAGAGATAGAATTTCATTTATTGAAAGGATGCTCGCAGGCCAAGCGTTGATCTTTTCAAAATCCAGTGGCAGTGTGAGACGAAGCGCGTTTTCGAGAAGACGTCTCTGCTCGCTGACTGGAATTCTATCGGGATGATCCTCGGGATAAAGCGCCATGATTGCCGCTTCTGACCTCAAAAAGTACTGACGATTTGTTGGAAGAGCAGGTACGCGGTCTCTCAAAATACCGAGTAAACGGCGTGCCTCTTCCAAATTTCTGACATTGATTGCCCTATCCAACTCGCTGCTCAGCAGACAGTCCTCATAACGTTCGGAGATGATCTTGCAGTCGTACCGTTCACCGGACAGATTGACTTTTTGAAGAAGTCGTTTGCGATTCTTTGGCTGGGGCTTTTTGTTTTCGTTTTCTACTCGGGACACACTGCGCAGACCGCAGGCGTTATCTGACAGAGTTTCTTGCGAAAAACCCAGCAGTGCGCGCCTGCTGCGAATCACTTGATTGATGCAGTACACATAGCCCGGTTCTTCACAGGGAACGAGAAGCTGCACAGGTTCCCGGCTTTCATTGCGTTGATGTTTGAAACGGAGTTCCAGTGCGCGGTAATCTTCTGCCACAGCGTCACTGCCTTCAAGTTCTTCGCGAAGCTGCAAACAGGCAACAAGCAGCCGTTCTTCGTTCTGACTTAAGAGAAGCTTGTTGACCGGAACTTTTCCAAAATCCGGTTGGGTGAGGAGCAACGTATTTGTCACAAGCGGTAGGAGTTCCTCTGCGGGTGTTCCGGTCAGCGCAAGGCAATTGATCTCCACGATAGCGAGGAACTGCCGATCCAGCACACAGGACAGATCTCTCTGGTAACTCTGAGTGCACTCCCGGGCTTTGCCTGTGTTACCAACGCACAGGTGGGAAATGATCTCCTGCCGCTGGGTCCATTTTGTAAATTCCTTATGGTTTAGAATTCGCCCAAACAAATCAACAGGTTTCCCAAGTCTTTGAAAAAACGCATCCATGAGGAGTTTGCCTGCCTGACGATCACCGTTTTCAATTTTGTTAAGATAGCAGCAGAGACCTCTGGATAGCTGTTTCAGAGTGATTCCTTCCTGGACGCGAAGCTGTCCAATGTACCGCCCCATGCGATCGGCGTGAGGCGAGATCCGATGATGTTTCTTTTTCTGCACGAGGATCCCTCCTTGCAAGTTTTTCAGACAGAGAGTCTTTTTGAGAGGTGATGGGTATGGATATGAATAAGGTCGGAAAGCGAATTCAGGAGACACGTCAACGCCGAGGTATGACGCAATCGGAGTTGGCGCAAAAATTGGGTATGACACCCAAGTACATCAGCAACATCGAATGCGGCGGGAAAAATCCTACTCTGGATACCTTTGTGACAATCGCCAACGCGCTTCAAATCGATGCCAACACATTGCTTGTAGATGTGCTCGATACTTCCGGTGAAATCAAATGCTCCGCTCTTTGGGAGAAGCTTCTCGCTTTTGCGCCGGAGAAGAGACAGAAGCTGCTTCGGATCATGGAACTGATTGGGGAAGAATTGTAAATGACAATGAAGACATTTCATGTTGATCTGACATGAAATGTCTTTTTTTTCTTCTCTTGCAGAAAATACAACAGGATTCGACATGGCACCGGCTGTATAGTGTGCCTGCGGGAGAGATACTCTTTCTCGTAGATACACTAAAAGGAGAATACATATGAAGCTTCAAAAAAGAATAAGAGCAGCCTTGTTGGCTGCCCGCATTGAGTACCACTGGTGGTTTATTCTTTATTACCGAAAACGGGGAGAGAATTTGATCGGCCGCGGCGAACCGCTGAATTCAATGCGCCTGCTCCGGCTGAACAAGTGCGCGAATCTTCACGGTCTGCGTGCGAAAAAATGTGAAAGATCCTATGACATCATCCACGTTCCACAGTAATACCGACAGGTCATGCTATGGACAATTTGCTTTGATTCCAGTATAATGAATGCATTCAGAAACGGGAGGTGTGATGCTTTATGCGGGAAATGTTTTTGGGCGAAGCGATCAAGAAGCGGCGGCTGGAACTGGGACTAACGCAGGAGCAACTGTGCGAGGGAATCTGTGAGCCGATCACTATTTCCCGTCTGGAAAACGGCAAGCAGACTCCATCGCGCAACCGGATCAATGCATTGCTGGAGCGTTTGGATATGCCCGCAGACCGGTATTATGCCTTGCTGAGTACGCATGAGTTGGAAGTTGATGCGCTGCAGCGGGAGATCACGTCATATAATATACGATTCGATAAGGCATCTGTAGAAGAAAAACCGTATATTCGTGAACTGGCAATAAATGCACATAGCAAGCTAGAAGAGATCATTGACAATGATGATACGCTAAGCAGACAGCTTATTCTTAGATCACGTGTTCTACTCGGAAATGAAAGTGGAGCTTACAGTTTTGAAGAAAAAGTGAAGATGCTGATGGATGCAATCCGAATGACCGCGCCACGCTTCGACTTGGATGATCTCGGCAGCGGATTGTATTCTGTTGATGAGATCAAGATCATTAACCATTTGGCAATAGCATATTCTAAAGCGGGAAAATCTATGGAAGCTATTGGAATATGGAGTCAACTACATAAGTACATTCGGAAGCACTTTCATAATATTCCACTTACACGTGCTAGCCTTAGTATGGTGCTCTTGAATTATGCCAAAGAGTTGGATCTTATCGGACAATTTCAAAAAGCCATCGATATAGCGGAAGAAGGTCAGCAGATCTGCTTGGATTATGGACATTATCACTCGTTGCCTGGTTTGTTGGCTATTCAAGCAGAGTGCTATCATTTCCTTGGAGATGATGCAAAAAGTCGTGATTTCTATCTTCAAGCGTATTACCTAATGAAGGTTGCTGGGGATCATATTAATTTGCAGAACATTAAGCGAATGGCAAAAACGGAGATAGGACTTGAATTTGAACCTTAAGGACAATCGTGTTGGTTTTCAATGGTTTCTCTTTTGGGTTCATCTTTCTCGGGATCACCCATTCTCATCATTGCGACCTTCTCACCATCCTGCTCGTAGGCAGCAAATGCGGGAGACAGCGCAGTCAGCAGGGACAGGCACATGGATGCGGACAGCACAAATGCAATAAACTTCTTCATTTTATTACACCTTTCTGTTTTTATTCTGATATTTTCTTATTCTAGCAACGAAAAACAGAAAGAACATATCGCTCTGTGATAGTTTCTACTAACACAAAACGACTAGTTTTGCCCAAAGAATAAGGCTCCACAGTGCATCGAATCAGATGCGCTGTGGAGCCTTGTGTCTTGATAATTAATCTTATCAGCATTATATTAATGCGTTTTTTTCATAATAAATGCACCGATGGGACTTGCCGCGGTAGTCGATGGACTCGGTGAAGTCAATGCGACGCATGCCGCTCTTCTCCATCACACGGCCGCTGGCGGGATTCTCTTCGAAATAGCCTGCGCGGACGGTGGTGAAGCCAAGGCGGAACAATTCATCCATTACGGCGGTGAGTGCTTCGGTGGTATAACCCCGGTTCCAGTGGTCGGGATGGAGGGCATAGCCTACTTCTATCGTGCCGTTTTCGGTTCCGACGTCATTGAGGAAACCGATAAGAGTGTTATCAAGGCAGATGCCGATGACCATGTGCTCCGCCGAGTGGGACAGGGTATTCAGGCGGTCAAACAGCTTCACCGCAGCTTCGCGGGCAGGGAAGTCAGGGAGCATATAGGTGGCTTTCACCTTGTCACTGTACAGGATCGCCAGCGCGGATTCCAAATCGGTTTCGAGAAAACGGCGGAGGGTCAGCCGGGATGTTCTGATCTCGGCAGGAATAGCGGTAAAGGGCAGTGTGCTCATTTGATCAACTCCTGTACAGTAGGCCAGACCATGGATACGGCGCACAGCGCCAGTGCGATGGCCATAGTGATATCCACCACCTTGCGGTGGTTTTCAAAGAGTTTCTGGAGGGAAGCTCCCGCAAACAGCCACAGGAGATTGGCGATGGGCCCCGTGAAGGGCATGAAAAGACCTACTGCCAGCAGACTCCAGAAGGAGCGGGTATAGGGGAGCACATAGCCGGTCATGGCGGTGAGACAGTAGATCATGATCTTCACATTGGTCAGCTGAAGGAAAAGACCGCTGCGGAAGGTGGGCTTGGCGGGATCCTGATTTGCCTGAACACCGGAGGAGCGCAGGGTATGCCACGCCATCCACAGGATATAGGCGGCGCCGATCCAGGAGAGAAAGCCTACATATTCATTCAGCGCCGCGCCCAAAAACCATGTGAGAAATACGGATGCCATGGATACACAGGCAAAGCCCACGAAAATGCCGCGCCACTGAACCAGAGCCGCCTTCTTGCCGTAGCGCAGGGCGGCGGACAGAGAACAGATGTTGGCGGGACCGGGAGTGATGGCACCCACATAGGCAAAGATCAAAAAGGATGGAAGTACACTGAGGGGCATCGGGATGTGCTCCTTTCAGGACGAAAATCAGTTATTGGTCTGCTTGGGCTCCAACAGGAAGCGCTTAAGCTTTGTGAGATCATTATTGAGGATCAGATCCTCGTTGATCTCCAGTGTTTCGAGGAAACGGTATGCCTCGTCAAATTTGCCGACAACAGTGGGATCGTGGGCATCGGTATTGATAATGATGGGAACACCGTGCTCCATGCACAGGGGGATCATGGCGCGGTAGTTTTCCAGACAACCGGGGCGGCCGGCAAGATTGCGAAGAGAACTGTTGTTCAGTTCCAGCGCCACGCAGTTTGCCTTGGCGCCCTGTACCAGAGCAGGGTAGTCCATGGGGAAACCGTTGGAGTCGGGGTGGGAGATGAATCGAACCTTGGGATGCTCCATGCAGCGAATGACGGCATCGGTGTTTTTTACCGCGCCCTCGTCGGTATAGCAGTGCCCGTGGATCCCGGCGATGGCATAGTCCAGTGCGGAGAGGGTGCGATCGTTCAGTGACAGCTCGCCGCCGGGGAGAACATTGACCTCACTGCCGTGGAGCAGCTCTATGCCGAACATGCTGCGGGGGGCGTGGGGGAGATTGCGGAAATATATAGCGTCCACCGTACCGGGAATGCCGGGTGCATGGTCGGTAATACCGAGAAGCTGAAGACCGGCATCAGCCGCGGCTCGCGCCATCTCCTGCATGGTTCCGTAGGCATGGCCGCTGACGATGGTGTGGGTATGGAGATCTGCGACAAAGGGTCTCATGGTGTCTTTCTCCTTTTTTATATGGATCAGCCGCCCGCTTTCAGCGCGGCGTCATAGAGTTCGTTTTTGTTCAGACCGGTGTCGGCACTGACCTGCCGCACGGCATCCTTCATGCGCTCACCCTGCTCGCGGCGGCGCAGCACCATAGCGACTGCATCTTCCAATGTAACGGTGAGTTCCTCCACAGGAGCGGCGCCTGCAATGACCAGAACGAATTCGCCTTTAGGCTCGGTGGTCTCGTAGTAGGTGACCGCTGCGGCGAGAGTGGTGCGGATGGTCTCTTCATGGAGCTTGGTCAGCTCGCGGGACAGGGAAATGGGGCGGTCACCGAAGGCTTCCAGAAGATCGGCAAGGGTGCCGCGGAGTTTATGGGGCGCCTCATAGAAGATCATAGTGCGCTGCTCGGCGGTAAGAGATTTCAAATGAGCGCGGCGTTCCTTTTTGTCGGTGGTGAGGAATCCCTCAAAGGTAAAACGGCCGGTAGGAAGACCGCTGAGCGCCAGCGCGGAGATGAGGGCGCTGGGGCCGGGGGTGGTGTATACGGTCACACCGTGTTCCCCACACAGGCGAACAAGATCCTCGCCGGGATCACTGATGGCGGGCATACCCGCATCGGTAACAAGGGCGCAGTTCTCGCCGGCCAACAGCCGGGCGAGGATCGCCTGCCCGGCGGTGGTATAGTTGTGTTGATGGTAACTGACCAGCGGCTTTTTGATGCCGAAGTGGTTAAGCAGTTTCATAGACACACGGGTGTCCTCTGCGGCGATGAAATCGACTTCCTCCAATGTCGCAACAGCACGGGGAGAAAAGTCGCTGAGATTGCCGATGGGTGTACCGACGAGATACAGTGTGCCGCTCATAGATGTTGCTCCTTCCGGATGTTCATAATTAACACCAGTATAGCATAGTTGCGCACCTTAGGCAAGGGCGCCGGGATACGGAAAAGGCCGGGGAGATGCCCCGGCCGGTCGAAAACAGTGTTTTATAAAACTTAATGGATATGGATATGCCCGCCGGAGATCAGGGCAAGTCCCAGCAGAAAACCTGCCAAAATGGAGAAGCCGGAGAGACGGTGCCGCCACAGCTGCTCCGATTCGGGGAGTATTTCGCAGAAGATCACATACAGCATAGCACCTGCGGCAAAGCTCAGGGAGGCTCCCAAAAAGGCACTGCTCATGGCACCCACCGTGTAACCCAGCATGGCGCCCAAAATGGTGGGGATACCGCTGGCGCCTGTCAGCGCGATGGCGCGGGCGGGTTTTGTGCCGCCGGAGAGCATCGGGGCGGTGATGGACATACCCTCTGGCAGATTATGAAGACCAATGATCAGGGCGGCGAGGATGCCGGCATTTCCACTGGTATGTTCGGCAGATGCGAATGTAGCGCCAATGGCCATGCCGATGGGCATATTGTGCAGAGCAACAGCGGCTGCCAGTACCAGACCGGCGGTGTTTAATGAATGGCTTCCACAGGCACACAGGTCGGCGGTTTCGTGGTCGTGGGGATCAGCTGTGCCGTGGCTGTGGGCGTGATGGGCGCGCTTGTCGATCCAGCAATTGAGAAGATAGGTGGCGAAAAAGCCTGCTGCGATCCAGATGAGAAGCGGAGCGGTGGACATCCCCTCCCGGGCATCCTGAATGAGATCAAAGCACACAACACTGAGCATAATGCCTGCGGTAAAGCGCAGCAGAAGACTCATGTGCTTTTCGGAGGGGCGGTGGATCGCGGCGGCAAATCCGCCGCCCAGTGCCAGTCCACCCACGCCGGTCAGCAGGGTAACGAGAAAAATCAGTAAGTAAGGGTTCATAAGTCAGACTCCTGAATAAACATTGACAACTAAGTATACCCCTTTGACAAAAAAAGTCAATTGGCAGAAACAGGTTTTTATCTTGTTTTTCTTATGGAAACAAAGTATAATGGAAACAACTATAAGCTGAATGCTAAGGAGGGAGGAGATAGAGTATGTCTGTTACAAGAAAACCCTTCGGCACGACCTGTGACGGCAGAGCGGTGGAGTTGCTCACCCTGCGCTGCGGCGCGCTGGAGGCGGAGATCATCACCTTCGGCGCGGCGGTCCGTGCGCTGAGGGTGCCGGACAAGAATGGCGCTGCAGTGGATGTTGTACTGGGATACGACAGCGTTGCGGGGTATGAAAAAAACGGAGGATACCTTGGCGCGCTGGTGGGACGGTACGCAAACCGTATTGCGGATGCCTCCTGCGTGATCGACGGGGAACGTATTCCGCTTGTTGCCAACGAAGGGAAAAAGCAGCTCCATGGCGGAAGCGCCGGATTCAGCCATCAGGTATTTGAGGCTGAGATCGTGGGTGAGAGCGCGGTGGTATTACGATACACCGCGGCTGACGGTGAGGGTGGTCATCCGGGAACCCTTGCGCTGAAGGCTACATATACACTCACGGAACACTCACTGGTACTTCGCTATGAGGCCGAAAGTGACAAAGCCACCTACTGCAACATTACAAACCACAGCTACTTTAATCTCGACGGTGAGGGCGATGTTCTAAACCACACACTGAGGATCGATGCCGACTGTTTCACACCGGTGGACGCGGACAGTATCCCTGTGGCGATGGCAATGAACGTTGCGGGAACGGCTTTCGATTTCCGCGAGGAAAAGAAAGTGGGAAGAGATCTCTTCAACGATGAGGAACAGCTGCACTTTACAAGCGGTTACGATCACAACTATGTGCTGCGTGCCGCACAGGGCCTGCGCCGTGCGGCGCGGCTCGCGGGTGAGAAGAGCGGCATTGTGATGGAGACGTGGACGGAAAAACCGGGTGTGCAGTTCTACTGCGGAAATTTCCTGAAGACGGATGCCTCTGCCAAGGGCGGGAAGCCCTATGAAAAGCGGCAGGCACTTTGCCTTGAAACACAGTTTTTCCCCGACAGTCCCAACCACCCGGAATGGGGCGATATCCTGCTTCGTCCCGGTAAGCGCTATGACTATACCACGGAGTACCGGTTCTTTACTGAATGATCACGATACGCAAATCTATTATTTGAAAGGAATTACCATTATGAAGCATTTGAGCCGCAAGATCCTCGCTGTTGTTCTGGCACTGCTGACCATCAGTTCGCTGATGACCTCTGCTGTTGCGCTGAACACCGACACCATGGAGCTCGTCGCCACCCCTGAGGAGGGAAACATCACCATCACCCGGAAAGCGGATACGATGTTTTCTGTTACTCCCAAAGTGACCGATGCCAATGGTAAAGATGTGTCCGATGAGTACGAGTTTACCTTTATGTGGCTGCTGGATGGCGCCAGTGTTTCTCAGAAGAGCTACTACAAGATGCCTAAAAATGTTGTTCTTCTTGAGGAAAGCTTTTTGCTGTGCTCGGTGACTGCCGAACACATTGTGGATCACACCCGCAAAACAAGTATTGTTGCATGGTATCCTACCGATGATCTGACCAAGGATATCAACCTTACCGTCAGCGAAAAGATCGGCACCTTCTATTTTGACAGTACCGATACGCAGGAAGGTACTTCTGTGCTTGATCAGATTTGCGAAGTGCTGGAACTGAGCAAGAAAACTGATCTTGCCAAGTATCAGGTCAGCTTTGTCAGTGGCAACAGCCCTGTTGCAGCCTTTGAAAATATTCCTGTTTGCAACCTGGATGAACTGAACAAACTCGGCCTGTCTGTCTTCTCCACCGGCCGGTGGGTCGCAGATTATTCCGTTACATTGAACGGAGAAGTGGTACTTACCGGTGTTTTGACCATCAACGTGGAGCAGCGCGTCGGTGCAGATGCATTCTTCTCCGCAAAGCCCGGCGAGAGTGTTATGATTCCCGCGGATGAGTTTATTCGCTTCTGGGAAGAGAATACCACCGGCTACGATACATTGGAAAGCATTTACATTATTAACGCCTTTGGCTTGTCCGGAAACCTGTGCTACGATCACTCCTATTCCGAGAAGCAGCATACTCCTGCCAATGGTATGTTTATGTTCCTCAAGGCTGTCAATCAGTTTACAAAGACTCTGGACGATCTGACATTTGTTCCTGTCAAGATAGGCAATAAGTATCCTGAAGGTACGGTGACAGTAGAGTTTATTGCAAACGGCACCGGCAAAAACAATGCTCCTGTGACATTGAACGGCAGCTTTACAATCCTTTACTCCAGCGCGGGCGTGGAGGATATCACCTACAACTGCAACGGTACTCATGTGATGCTGAATACTGCTGATTTCACCGAGGTGTACCGTAAGGCAACAAACAGCAATGTCAAAAACCCTGTTTTCTCTGTTCGCTTCCTCGACCTTCCTCAGTTCGGTACTCTGTATCGTGGATATGATGAGAGTGGTTACGGTGTTCTGAACGGTACTGCCGTTGATCAGAAGAACATTGACACTCTGGTGTTCTCCAGCGCTTCCAACGCGGAGAATTCTCTGGACAAGCTGGCTTACATTCCTAAAACCGGCAGCGCTAATGGTGACACTGTTCGCTATCTGGTCTACTCCGGCAATAAGGTGCTGTATGTGGGCACGGTGACCTTCAATTCCAAGGAAGTGATCGTGACCTATACCACTACTGTCGATACTGCTGTGAAGTTCTCCAGCGCAGATTTCTTTACCGCGGGCAGTCCTCTGCTGCAGGCACAGTTCCTTGTGTTCGGTAATCCCTATACCGGTACGCTGTACAAGGATTATGCAAACGGTGTACGTGTGCAGGCTTCTGATTACTTCTCCTACAATGCCAACTACGGTGTGAATCTGCTGGATAATATCACTTATGTGCCCGGTGAGGGTTACACCGGTGTGGTGGATATCATGTTTGCCGCTACCGCACTTACCGGCGGCGCTGTGAACGGAAAAGTCCGCATTTATGTCGTACACAACAATGTGTTCACGGACGTAGCTTCCGACAACTGGGCGGCACCTTACATCAACCGTCTGTATGCCACTGGCGTTATCTCCGGTACTTCCGCTACCACCTTCTCTCCCGACAAGAATATGACTTACGGCGAAGCACTGAAGATGATCCTGCTGGCAGCCGGCTGTCCCAAGCAGAGTGAGACCGGCGGTACTCACTGGGCAAGCAAGTATCTGGATTATGCCTACAGAAACGGTTTCGTGTCCTCCAACAATATCAATCTGGATGCACCCATCAACCGCGATGCTGTGGCAGAGCTTGCCGCCAAGGTGCTGGGTATGGACATTGCTACCAGCCTGAATCTGGGTGTGGTCGGTCCTGTGGACAGCACCAATGGTTATGTGTGGGCACTGTACAATGCGGGTATCCTGAACGGCAGCTTCGATGCTGATGGCTACAACCGTTACTACGGCAGCCAGCCGATCACCCGCGCACAGGTGGCAAAGATCATCTGCAAGATCAGTGACTACGTTGGCTGATCAATAACATAAAAACAGAGTGCCGCAAAGCACTCTGTTTTTATTTGGCTTAGCAGGAAATTCTTGCGCGAGATGAACGGTGGGTGTACAATCAGGGTGAGGTGATGAATGATGAACTACATCGATATGCATTGCGATACTCTGATGTTGGCGTGGATGCGTAAGCAGGAGAGTATCTTCTCTCAGCCGGAGATGATGGTGGATGTGGAGAGACTGATTCGCGGGGGCTGTATTGCGCAGTTCTTTGCCATTTTTCTGCCTTCGCCCCGCATGAAGGAGCGCATGGGTCTTGCACAGATGGATGACGATGATTACATCAACCGGCTGCACGGTATTTTCCGCCGCACACTGGAGATGCATCCGGACGCGGTGCGGGAAGCGCGGAGCATTGAGGATATCTGGAAGAACTTCGGTGCCGGCAAGGTGTCCGCCGTGCTCACTATGGAGGATGGCCGCAGTGTGAACGGCGATATGAAGAAGCTGGAGCACTACTACGATATGGGTGTTCGTGTGATCGGACTTACCTGGAATCAGGAGAACTGCTTCGGCGCGCCCAATTCTCCGGATGCGAGCATGATGACCAAAGGACTTACAGAGTTCGGTAAAGATGCCGTTGTGCGCATGAATGAACTGGGCATGGGCATTGATGTATCCCACCTGTCCGACGGCGGTTTCTGGGATGTGGCACGACTTACGAAGAAACCGTTTTTTGCTACCCATTCCAACTGCCGCAGCTTGAATCCTCATCCCAGAAGCATGACGGATGATATGATCCGCGCACTCTCTGACAAGGGTGGCGTAATGGGTGTCAATTTCTGCCCTGCGTTTTTGGTGCAGGATACAGAGAACAAGCGCGCCACCTGCGAAATGCTCACCGCGCAGCTTCGTCACATGGTCAACACCGGCGGCGAGGACTGCGCTGCCATTGGTACGGACTTTGACGGCATGAACGGTGAACTGGAAATCGGCAGTGCCGACAGGATGCCGCTGCTGTTCGCTGCCATGGAAAAGGCAGGCTTTACACCCCGGCAGGTTGAGAAGATCGCCTATCGGAATGCCGAGCGTGTGATGGCAGACGTGTTTTAATATCATAACAATCCCCCGCCGATCATTCGGCGGGGGATTGTTATATCAAAAGCCGGACAGAACGTCGGGAGTCAGTGCTTTTGCCGTTTCCACGGCGAGCTGAACGGAAGCTTCAAAGTCGTAGTAAGAAGTGATGCCCTGGGGAGAGTGAATGTAGCGGACAGGCACACCGATCACGATGGTGGGGATACCGAGATTTGCGTTGTGTAGCACACCGCCATTGGTGCCTCCGCCCTCCCGAACAGAGGTCTGCACAGGAATGCCCAGCTTTTCTCCGATATCCAGCGCAAAGCGGATGAATCGGGGGTGGGTGATCATGGAGCGGTCAAAGAAGCGGAGCATAGGCCCCTTTTTCAGCGCGGTCTGAATGGCATAGGGTTCGGTGAAGGTGTCGTCGGCGGGGCAGCCCTCGAAGCAGATGGCGATCTGAGGTTTCACAGCATTGCGTACCACGCAGGCGCCACGCTCGCCCACCTCCTCCTGAGAGGAGAGAACGCCGGTAACATCCACAGAGAGAGACTCGCTTTCCAAACGGCGCATGGTTTCAATCACGGCGGCGCAGCCGATACGGCAGTCAAAGCCTTTGCCGAACATGAGATCGCGCTGCTCATCGTACTCAAAGGCGACATCGGGAACGATAGGCTCGCCCATACGGATGCCGAATACATCCTCAGCTTCCTGTTTGGAGGTGGCGCCCACATCGATCACAAAATCCTGAATGTTTGACGCGGTGCTGCTCTTCTCAGCGGCGGACATAAAGTGGACAGGCTTTGCGGCAATGATACCTTTGATAAACTCGCCGCGCTTGTTGCGAACCAGTACCTTGGTAGAGGTAAGAGAAGAGAGATTCCAACCGCCGAGGGCAACAAAGCGGATCGTACCGTTGGGTTTTACGGAGTGGACCATCATACCGACCTCGTCGCCGTGGGCATCCAGGAGCAGCATGGGCTTGCTGCCGCTGCGGTGCTTCGGGGAAGTCATATAGAAGTTGCGAATATTGTCCTCGTGAATGTCCCAATCGGGGTTTGCATAGGCGCGGGCGACGGCGTTGGTGCCGTCCTCGAAGCCGGAGGGGCCAAAGGCGTTAGAAAATGCGGCGATCATGTCTACGATGCTGCGGTCGACATTGTAATTCATACAGTTTCCTCCATTTTGGATTGCAGAGTTTGTAAGAAATTGTCCGCCTGAGAGCGGGACGTGAATGTGATGATATTCTTTTGCGGATAGTTTGCAAGCAGTTCCAGTACACCGGGGCGGGACTCTTGCTCATAGCTGCGGATAAAATTCAGGAATTCCTCGTCCGGCGGCGCATCCTTCGCCTCTGTCCAGGGAATGTCACTGCGTGGTTTGCCTCTGCGCTCCATTGCGCCGGCAAGACAGAGCTCGGTAGGGTAATCCAAAAAGATCACCGTGTCACAGGCGGCGAGACGCAGCTCCATGGTGGAGCTGTAGTTTCCGTCGATGATCCAACAGTCGTCTTGCAGGGCATTGTCCAGTCGTTTGCGAAAGACTTCTCTGGGAACGGTGGTTCCGTCCGCATTCCAGTTGAGCATGTCGAGATGGATCAGCGGCAGAGAGGTTATTTCGTGCAGAGCGCGGGCAAAGGTGCTTTTTCCGCTGCCTGGGCAGCCGATGATAATCACTTTCTTCACTGGTCTAACCTCCGCAGAATGATAAAGAGGGAGTGCTGCGTTCACACGGCAGCACTCCCCGCAAATACTTACTTGCTGGTTTCGGCAATGAACTCGTCGATACGGTCGGCGATGATCTGCAGACTCTTTCTCCAGAATTCGGGCTCGGTGAGGTCGATGCCGGCAATAAGAGCAACATGCTCCACGGTATCCACGGTGGTGGCCTTCAGGAGCGCGCGGTACTTGGGCAGGAATGCTTCACCCTCCTCCAGATACTTGGCGTACAGACCGCGGGAGAACAGGCCGCCGAAGGCGTAGGGGAAGTTGTAATAGCTGAGACCTGCGCGGTAGTAATGGCTCTTACAGCACCACATCCAGGGATGCAGATAGTTGGGATCCAGTGCATCGCCAAAGGCTTCCTTCTGCGCGTTCAGCATGATATCTTCCAGATCCTTGGCGAAAAGGAAGGTGTCGTTGCGGCGGCGGATGACCTCGTCCTCAAACAGGAAGCGGGAGTAGATGTCCACGATGATCTGAGTGCAGTCCTGGATCTGACTCTCAATGAGCTGGATCTTCTCCTGACCCTCGGACTTGGCGATGGCATCGTTGACGATGATCAATTCGTTGAAGTTGGAGGCGGTCTCTGCGACGGGCATGGTGTAACCGGTGTTCAGAGGACGGTGATCCTGGATCTGCAGACCGTGGTAGGCGTGACCCAGCTCGTGAGCCAAAGTGACCACATTGCCGAACATACCGCAGAAGTTGGTGAGAATACGGCTCTGCTTCAGGAAAGGCAGGTTGGAACAGAATGCACCGCCGACCTTACCGGCACGGGGATAGAAGTCGATCCAATTATTCTTGAAGGCTTCGTCGACCATCTCGGCCAGATCGGGTGCGAAACTGGAGAAGTGGTCCACCAGATAGTGATGAGCTTCCTCTACGGTGTAGGTCTTGGCATCGGCACTGCCCATGGCGGCAGAGATATCGTACCAGGGAAGACCGTTTTTGTGGCCGAGAAGCTTTGCCTTGTGCTTGAGATACTCCTGGAACTTGGGCAGGTAGTCGCGCATGGCGCTGAACATAGCATCCAAAGTAGCCTTCTGCATGCGGGACTGGTGGAGAGTCATCTCCAGCGGGTTCTCAAAACCGCGCAGTTCCGCCTCCAGATTTGCCTGTGCCTTGATGGAGTTCAGTGCGTAGGCGATGGAATCCTTCACCTTGCTGTAGGAGGCAAGCTCTGCTTCGTAGGCGGCCTTGCGCTCGGCGGCATCGTCGCTCTCGGAGAGACCGCGGATGGCGGAGAGGGTGGTCTTGCCGCCCTTGTAGTCCACTTCTACGGTGGCGGTCAGGTGGGAGACGAGATCGCCCCATGCCTTGCCGCCGGAGATGTTCATGCGGGCGAACAGGGCTTCCTGCTCGTCGGTCATGGAGTGCTCCAGAGAGGAGAGAATCTCGGAGAAATAGAATTTATACTCGCGCAGAAGATCGTCGCTTTCAATGACGGTGTCCAGATCCTGCACGCTGCCCACATACTTCTCAAAGAGTACGCCCTCCTTGGCGGTGCTTGCCATGAGAGTGCTGATCCTGGTCTGATAGCGGGCGCCCTCGGCGTCGGCGCTGTTTGCGCTGCGGCGCAGGCTGAAATAGCCGCCCAGACGGCGGGTAAGGGTGCTCATTGCCTCCTTGGTTTCAATCACACGGCGCAGGGTAGCGCGGGGATCGTCCAGAGTGAGGGTGGCGACCATCTCCTTGTAAGAGGCGACCATCTCTTCCAGCTTCTGCATATCACTCTGCAGAGCGGGATCGTCAATTCCTTTGTAAAATACATCGAGAGACCATTCGTTATACATGTTGTTCTGCTCCTTTACAATGGTAAGATCCGTCAATCGAGATAAAATCGATCAATCACAAAACTTATTTTAATATATTTCACAGAGCTGCGCAAGTAGGGTTATGCATTTTTTGCTTTTTTGCACAATTTGGAGTAGATGCGCTCCACAAACCACGGCTCGGTGGATTTGGTGGGGATATCCTCCGCAGGGATCCATGCCACAGCGCTGTTTTCGTCCGGCTTGGCGCGGATGGGAGCGGTGAGATCTGCCTCCAGAAGATAGGTGATATTCAGGTGCAGATGACAGGGAATATATTTTCCGCGCTTCTCGTGGCCTTCCACACACAGGATCTCGATGGAAAAGATCTCGCTGCTGACCGGGCGTACATTTGTGATGCCGCTTTCCTCTGCCGCTTCCCGCATGGCAACGGCAAGAAGGTTGCTGTCGCCGTCCGCATGTCCACCCAGCCATGCCCAGGAATCATAAAGATTATGGTATGCCATCAGAACATGGGTTCTGTCGGGCGTGACTACCCAGGCGGAAGCGGTGAGATGAGCGACTTCGTTCTCACGGGTCAGAATGTCGGCGCCGCTTTCCAGCCAGTGGAGAAGGATTGCCTTGTCCCGCTCCTCTTGTTCGTTGAAAGGAATATATTCTGCCACTTGCTGTTTGAGTGATTCCATGGTTCTTCCTCCGGTACGGTTTTGTTGTTTTCATTATACAGCGGTGCGATGTATTTTCAAGAAAATAATACCCTGAGTGGCGGGAAAATCACCACTCAGGGTATTATTATTGCGAGTTATTACGACAAGTTATCTCGATATTCGGGAGAATCAATATTTGTCGCCGCTGACCGGGGTGCTGACCATAACATAATCGGTAGTCACAGCGGGGGGGACAAAGGTGGCGGGAGTGTGGGGAGTGCCGGTGCTTTCAACGGTGTCATTCAGCTTGAATCTTCCAATCATTTCCTTGAGCAAATCCGCCTGACCGGAAAGCTCCTCGCTGGCTGCGGCGGACTCCTCGGCGGTGGCGGAGGTGGACTGGATGACGGAAGAGATCTGTTCGATACCGATGGTCATCTGATTGACGGCGTTCAGCTGCTCGTTGCTGGCGCGGGAAATCTCGGTGACACGGTCGTTGACGGCTGCGGCCTTTTCTACCACACCTGCCAGTGCATCGGAGGTGGTGGTGGCCAGCTTGCTGCCCTTGGCGATGGCATCCAGTGTGTTCTGGATCAGCACGGTGGTGGTCTTGACAGATTCGGCGCTCTTGGCGGCCAGAGAACGGACCTCGTCAGCAACCACGGCGAAGCCCTTACCGGCGGAACCGGCGCGGGCAGCCTCAACGGCTGCGTTCAGCGCGAGGATATTGGTCTGGAATGCAATATCATCGATGGATTTAACGACCTTGCTGATTTCGTTGGAGGTGGCGTTGATGTTATCCATAGCCTCCATCAGCTCGCCCATAATGCGGTTACTCTCGGCGACGCCCTCGCCGGCTTCGTTTGCCATACGGCTGGCGTTGGCGGCGTGTTCGGCGTTCTCTTCCACCTGATGCTGCATTTCGGTCATGCTGGCCAGCAGCTGCTCAACGGCGCTTGCCTGCTCGGTGGCACCCTGTGCCAAAGACTGGGAACCGTCGGCCACCTGTTGGGAACCGGACAGAACTTCGCCGGAGGCGGCATTGATGTGGGACAGGGTCTCGGTAAGAGTGTCGCGGATAAAGCGCAGACCCTTCAGAATGGTGAAATAGTCGCCGGTGTATGCGGAGAAATGCTCGGTCCACACGGTGAAGTCGCCGTTACCCATATCCTGGCACAGCTTGGCAAGGTCGGTGGTGATGATATCCAGCTTGTTCACTGTGGTGCGTACGCTGTCGGACAGCTGACCCAGTTCGTCGCGGGAAGTGTAGTTCAGCTCAACCTTCTGCAGTTCACCGGAAGCGACATGCTCCATGGCGGTTTCGATTTCCCGGATGGGCTTGATCACCATGCGGCTCAGAACCAGAGCGGAAGCAATGCCTACCGCAATGGTCACGGCCTGCAGAACGG
>JAZLEB010000081.1:0-8089 GCA_045615065.1 Candidatus Pelethomonas sp.
AAAACAAGAACTGCAGTGTATCTCTCCCTCCGAGTCGCCTGCGGCGACCCACCTCCCTCGTCAGAGGGAGGCTTGAGATTATGCTAACCTAACTCCCCCATAAACTCCAATTTAATCACTTCTCCCCAGTTCAGAGAGCGAGACCGCGCATTTATGCTCGATTGGTTTCCATTCCACTTTACAGAACAGCGCAGCAAAAGAGATTGGAATGTATGTCATCATAAACAAGGGAAATGTAACGGTGTACAAGATCTTTTTCCATCCCGGGGCACGGATCCTTGTCCATTGGGTCAGTGTGGTCACACTGACCACAAACAGCAGCACAAAATAGCTGTTCCACAGCATTTCCGCCACAGACCGCAAAACAATCGCCGCATCCTGTCCTGCTGCCGCGCAGACCGCCGCAGCAGCCAGATTGACTGCCGTTCCCAGCAACGTCAACGCAATAGCCGGCATTACGCTCATCGTCATATCGAAGCAGGCAAATCCGCCTTTGCGGAAGATACCTTTAAATAGTCTCAGACCATAGGTACGGAACACCTGAAGGTACCCCTTTGCCCACCGCATACGCTGTCTCCAGGACTGGCGAAAGGAAGTTGGCTGCTCATCAAAAAACTCCGCTCCCGGGCAGTATCCTACCCGGTATCCATCCAGAATGCTGGCCACGGTGAACTGGATGTCCTCGGTGAGCAGGAAGAAGTTCCAACCTCCGTGATGCTCGATCACCTCCCGACTGAACAGAAACCCTGTACCCGACACAGCACAGCTGGTACCCAGCAGCATCCGCGCATGATTGAGCGATTCCGCCTCCCGGAGAAACCACAGCGCATAACCGGCAGAGATCCAGTTGTCGCCGTAATTCTTGGAATTCCGGTAGCTGGTTACGATCTCATAGCCATCTGCAAAGGTTCTGTTCATTTCAGAAATATAATGTTCCTCCAGCAGGTTATCGGCATCAAACACGAAGAACCCATCGAAGCTGCTGCCGTACTCCACGCCAATCTTTTCCAGCAGCCAGTTCAAAGCATATCCTTTTCCTACCGATAATTGATCAAACCGCTCATATACCACCGCACCGTGCTCACGGGCAACGCGAGCCGTGCCGTCCGTACAATTGTCAGCCACCACAAAAACTGTGACCAGCTCCGCAGGGTAGTCCTGCATCCGAATAGAATCCAGCAGATGGGCGATCACTGCTTCCTCGTTCCGTGCGGCGATCAGTACAGCGTAGCGGTGAAGTTTCTGTGTGCGGTGCGGCTTGTCCCTTTTGAAAAGCGGCACAGGCAAATAAAGAAACTGATAAAAATAACACACAAAAAATACAGCGGTAATACAGTGATTGATCACATCGAACCATTCCTGCATAACAAAACCACCTCCGAAATTTTTGTATTATCTGTACTATGTATGTTGGTACAGTTGGCACGACGAATATACCATGCTTTTTATCAAAATGCAAGAGTTTTTTCTTGAACTGTTGCGCGGCGGCACTCGCCGTGATACACTGATAAAAAGATGACAAACCAGGAGGTGATCGGCGTGCATATTCCTTCCTGTCCCACCTGCGAGGCGGATGTTCTTACCTTTTCCGACGCGCTGGAAGCATCCCGGCAGCCTTCCGCGGATTTTGACAGTGAAAACTGGTTGTATGTGCCCCCCTACTACAGCGAATACCGTTACATATTGGGCACAAGGGGCAAAAAACCTTTGATCTGTGTGGGCGTCAACCCATCCACCGCCGCGCCCGGTGATCTGGACAATACGCTCAAGAGTGTGGAACGTGTTGCCCTTTTCAACGGCTATGACAGTTTCATCATGTTCAACGTCTACGCCCAGCGCGCCACACGCCCCGAGGATATGGAGCGCGAGCGCAACGAATCCCTGCACCGGGAAAATATGGCCGCCTTCGACTATGTGCTCTCCCTTTCGGATACCCCGGCTGTATGGGCAGCCTGGGGAACAGTGATCGAACAGCGCGACTATCTGCCCGAATGCGTGCGGGATATGATCACTCTGGGCGACAAACACCGCGCCCGCTGGTTCACCGCAGGAAACCGCAGCAAAAAAGGACACCCTCACCACCCGCTGTACCTGAAAAAAGACAGCCCATTGGAGCCATTTGATGCCGCAGCGTACCTTTTGACCCTGTAGTGCATTGCTCCGCCACTCATCCCCCTTCCCGCGCAAAAACGAGAAAGAGAGATCTGTGACTGTGAACAATACAGAACACAACCATTCCCTGAAAAAACGATTTTTCTCCGAAGGACGCGCCGCCCTCAGCATTCTGAAAGCACTGGTCAAATGGCTGGCACTGGGCTGCGCGATAGGCGGCATCGTTGGCACCGCCGCCTCCCTGTTTGGCCGGGTGCTCATGCTGGCAAACAGCTGGCGCGGTAACTGCCCCGCCCTCGTGCTGGCGCTGCCGCTGGGCGGCCTTCTGATCGTATTCCTCTACCGTATCTCCAAAAACAGCGATGACAGGGGCACCAACACTGTCATTTCTTCTATCCACTCCTCCACTCACATTCCCTTCCGCATGGCGCCCCTGATCTTTATTTCCACTGCGATCACCCACCTTTTGGGCGGCAGTGCGGGTCGGGAAGGCGCCGCGCTGCAGCTGGGCGGAAGTATTGCCGGCAAGCTCGGCAGCGCTCTCAGGATGAATGACAACGATAAGCGGCTCATCATCATGTCCGGTATGAGCGCAGGCTTCTCTGCCCTGTTCGGAACACCTCTTGCCGCCGCCATCTTCTCCATGGAGGTGGTCAGTGTGGGTATCATGCATTACTCGGCACTGGTGCCCTGTGTCAGCGCAGCGCTGATCGCCCAGTTGGTAGCACAGTGGTTCCGCATCCCGCCGGAGGTATTTCCGGTCATGTGTGATCCTTTGACCGCTGTATCCTTCTTTAAAACCGTTCTGTTCGCCGCGGCGGCGGGTCTTGTGAGTATTCTGTTTTGCCTGCTTCTTCACAAGGCGGAACATCTCTACAAAAAGTGGTTCAAAAATCCGTATCTTCGGATCTTTGCCGCCGGCGTACTTGTGGTTGCTCTCAGCGCGGCGCTGCAGACCGGTGACTATCTGGGCTCCGGCATGAGCCTTATTGAGCATATCTTCCACCACGGCGAGGCTGCTCTCCCCTATGCTTTCCTGCTGAAAATGCTCTTCACGGCACTGACACTGGGCGGCGGCTTCAAGGGCGGCGAGATCGTACCCTCGCTCACCATCGGCGCTACCCTCGGCAGCTGCTGTGCGGCACTGCTGGGACTTCCTATGGAACTTGTAGCCGCCTGCGGCATGGCAGGCGTATTCTGCGGTGTTACCAACAGCCCCATCACTTCCCTTCTCTTGTGCTTTGAGCTGTTCGGAATCGAAGGCATGCCCTATTATCTTATCACCGTTGCTGTGAGTTATCTGATCTCCGGCCGCTACGGTCTCTATCGCGCGCAGCGGATCATGTACTCCAAAACCGAAACCAAATTCATCAATGCCACGACTCACTGATCAATATATGATCCGGTCTTCCGCAAACAGCCAATTGCGGAAGACCGGATTTTATTTGCGTATTGCTTCCTTTTATGGTTACAAATTCCATTGTTTTTCTCTTTCATTCTGAATTTAATTCTCTTGCGTAGTAGCACATCCTGTGGCATAATTTACATAGCTGTTCTGTTTGCATACAGCGCACCATTTCCTGTCCGGAGGGAATCTTCTATGGAAACATCCCAGCTCAAGGAAAAATACGGACTGCTTACCGCCATCGCCATGGTGGTCGGTGTTGTTGCCGGCTCCGGTGTGTTCTTCAAGGCAGAGACTGTGCTGATCGCCACCGGCGGCAATGTGCGCGCGGGCGTACTCGCCTGGCTTCTGGTCGGTCTTGTGATGGTAGTCTGTGCCAATACCTTTGCTGTACTTGCCTCCCGCTACGAGCGGGCTGGCAGCATCGTAGACTTTGCGGAGGTTGAGGCCGGCTCTGTGTTCAGCTTTTTTATGGGCTGGTTCATGGCCACCATCTACTATCCCAGTCTGAACGCCTTTCTCTCCTGGGTCACCGCCCACTATCTGTGCATTCTCTTTGGTGTCACCCACACCACCGGCAGTATGACAATGCTCTTCGCCGCATTCTTCCTGGTGATGCTGTTCGGCACCAATGCCCTTGCCCCCATTGCCGCCGGCAAACTTCAGGTCTCCGCTACCGTGATCAAGATGCTCCCTCTGGTCTGTATGGCAATCTTCGGCACTCTGTCCGGCGTTGACTCCGGCATGCTGGCGCGAAATTTCTTCACATCCGGTCCGCTGAATAGCGGTTCCGGCCTGTTTGCCGCCGTTATTGCGGTAGCCTTCGCTTACGAGGGTTGGATCGTTGCGATCTCACTGAACGGTGAGCTGAAGAACGCCAAGCGAAACATGCCTATCGCTCTAACCATCGGGACACTGACCGTTGTTGCCATTTATGTATTTTACTACATTGGCCTTACCGGCGCAGTTACCACAGACGCGTTAATGTCCTCCGGTCACAAAGCCGCGGCGCTGGCCTTTGAGAAAATTTTTGGTTCCGGCATGGGCACCGCGGTATTCGTGCTGGTAGTCATATCCTGTATCGCCACCTGCAACGGTGTCAGTGCCGCCAACTGCCGCGGACTCTACGCGCTGGCATCCCGTAATCATGTGACCCGCCGTTTTGCGGAGCTGGATCCCCACAGCAATACACCTCTCTCCTCCTCCATTATGGGACTGATGCTGTCCATGCTCTGGCTGCTTCATTTCTATGGCAGCAACCTCACCACCCCCTGGTTCCCTCAGGTGTTCTGCTTTGATATGTCCGAGCTGCCGGTTGTCACCCTGTACGCAATGTATATCCCCATTTTCCTGCAGATGATGCGCCGTGAAAAGGATCTGCCCGCATCCCGCCGCTTTGTTCTGCCTGCCCTTGCGATCGTCTGCTGCGTATTTATGGTGTTCGCCTGCATAATGGCTCACAAAGAAAAGATGCTTGGTTATTCCGCCGTATTTGTGGTGGATATGCTGTTTGGCACGTGGGTCATGTATCACAACAAAAAAGCCAAGCCTGTCCGTACCCCCATCGCCCCGTAATATATGTTCACAAGGGAGTGCCGCATTCGCGGCACTCCCTTGTGAATTCATCATATTTTTCCACAACAAAGGCTGCTGCAAAGAATCTTTGCAGCAGCCTTGATCTGTTATTCACCCTGTGCGTTGCCGCCCTTGCCTCTGGGGCGGTGACGGCGGTGGTGACGGTGGAACTTCTTGCGCTGTTCACTGCTCTTTTCACCGGCAGCAGCTTTCTCGGCAGCGGCCTGAACGCGGGCAGCGCGGTCAGCAGCAGCCTTCTTCTCCGCGGTGGTGTTGGATACACTGCGGACAGGCAGCTTCTCCGCGCTCTCAGACTTCTCCTGCTTGGGTGCAGGCTTCTGAGCGCGCTGCTGTACCTCAGGCTTTGCGCTTTTCTCCGCACGCACCGGACGGTCGCCGCGTCGGCCACCCCGTCTGCGGCGGCTGCCCTCGCCGCGTCTGGTTTCTTCCTCCTCCTCGGTTGCGACCACAGAGGGGATCGCAATAGGCTCACGGGGCAGACGGTGATGAGCGGCGCCGCGCTCTTCAACAGAAACCGGGGCTGTAAAACGGGCGGGACGATCCTTGGGGACCTCAATACCGTCGCGGCTGCCCTTGCCGTTGCGAAGCACACGGATCTCGCAGTTTTTGAATTTTTTGGGGGATTCGGGGGCGCTGTCCAGCCGCACCTGAACCTCCTCTCTGAGCAGGTCGATGCTGCTGACATTGCCGATACCGTCCGGTGTGTCTACGAAACTGTCGTTCTTGGGCATGCGCTTAACGGCATCCTCGTAGGCGTTCTGCTCGTACTTCAGACAGCACATAAGTCTGCCGCAAGTGCCGGAGATCTTGGTGGGATTGAGGCTCAGGTTCTGTGTCTTGGCCATCTTGATGGACACAGGGATAAATTCCTCCAGGAATTCACCGCAGCACAGAGGACGGCCGCAGATGCCGAGGCCGCCGATCATTTTAGCCTCGTCGCGCACACCGATCTGGCGCAGTTCAATGCGGGCGCGGAATACACCGGCAAGATCCTTTACCAGCTCACGGAAGTCCACGCGGCCCTCAGCGGTGAAGAAGAAAATGATCTTGCTGCCGTCGAAACTGCATTCTACACTGACCAGCTTCATATCCAGCCCGTGTGCAAGGATCTTCTGCTCGCAGATACCGAAGGCTTCCTTCTCGCGCTTGCGGTTGTACTCGTCTGTCCTGTGGTCGTTTTCTGTGGCGATACGCACTACCTGGCGCAGCGGCTGCACCACGGCGTTGTCCTCCACAGAATGATTGCCCTCCACGCATTTGGCGTAGGCAAGACCCTGTGCGGTTTCTACGATCACGGGGGTATTGGCCCGGATCGTAAGTCCGTTTGGGTCGAAGAAATAATTTTTCGATCCGCCTCGGAAGCGGACACTGATGATCTCGATCATGATTGCTCCTTTTTGTTCGGCGGGAGCTATTGGCTCCCGTGGATGGTGAATGGTGTGCTTCAGCCTGTCAGTTCGGCACCCAGCGCGCCGCAGAGATGACCGATACCGGTATTGTATCCGCAATTACGGATATATTGCTGAAGGATCTCAATCGCCGCAGCAACAGCGCGGCGGTCGGCTTCTTCCGCCAGTGTTTTGGCAAGGGGACGGCAGCACTCGGCACAGTAGATCGCCGCCAGTACGTCCGCCAGAAGATCGCGTGTTTCGGAGAGAAGCTGCTGCAGCTCCTCACGGCTCACCTTGCGGTTTTCCAGATCAGTGAAGAAGGATACTGTCTGCACTCTTTTTTTTCTGCAGATCAGCTGCGCAAGCTGCTGCGCCTCGGGAGACACCTCCGCCTTTTTTTCGGCAGGAGAAAGCTTGTATTCCACTGCCCGGGAACGGATGGTGGGCAGAAGGACCGCGCTGTTTTCCGCGCAGAAGATGAATGCGGCGTGGTCAGGGCCTTCCTCCAGCACCTTGAGCAGAACGTTCTGCGATTTGACTTCCAAAAGGCTGCTGTCGGGGAAGATATAGATTTTGCGCTTGCCTTCGTTAGGCATAACATAGGCATCGGCGCGGACATTGCGCAGGATATCGGTGGAAATGTTTTTGTGTTCATCGTCCACCACTACAGTCACATCCGGATGGATCTCGCGCAGCACTTTGCTGCAGGCGGCGCATTCTCCGCAGGGGCGGGAGGATGCAGCGGTGCACTGCATGGCCGCGGCGGCAAACCGCGCGGCAGAGAGCAGATCGCCCTGACCGCTGAGAATCACCGCATGACTCAGTGAGCCGCCGGTGGCAGCCTGAGAGATGCGCTCGGTCAGAAGAGCGTCGCCGGGAATGATGGGGCGCTGTGTCATGGCTTGTCTCCTCTCACCGCAAATTGCCTGAATACAGGTGCAAAATCTAAATCATTGTATCATACCGTTGGGCAAAAAATCAATAACGCGAACTGAAAGAATGAAAAAAATATGAAAATTGGAAAATAAGTAAAAAATAACCCCAATATCAGCAAATTCCTCTTGCAAAAAGGGCGTATTCCTCTTATAATAGACCAGCAAACCATTTAGTTACAGAAATTTTCACTATAGGAGGAAATAAATACTGTGAGCAAGAAGTTTGTGTATCTGTTTTCTGAGGGCAACGGCAAGATGCGTGAGCTGCTGGGCGGCAAGGGCGCAAACCTGGCCGAAATGACCGGTCTGGGCATGCCCGTTCCCCAGGGCTTCACCATCACCACCGAAGCCTGCACCCAGTACTATGAGGACGGCGAGCGTATCAACGATGAGATCATGGCTCAGATCATGGAGTACATCGTGAAGATGGAAGAGATCACCGGCAAGAAGTTCGGCGATCTGGAGAACCCCCTGCTGGTCTCCGTCCGCTCCGGTTCCCGCGCTTCCATGCCCGGCATGATGGACACCATCCTGAACCTGGGTCTGAACGAGGAAGTCGTTGAGGTCATGGCTGCCAAGTCCGGCAACCCCCGCTGGGCATATGACTGCTATCGCCGCTTCATCCAGATGTACTCCGACGTCGTTATGGA
>JAZLEB010000082.1:0-49816 GCA_045615065.1 Candidatus Pelethomonas sp.
ACTAAAAATATATTTCTATATAAAACCCCCTTCCCAGCCATTTTTGACTGTAACTGCGATTAAATTCACTCATCGATTACAGAATCACTACCCGTACGATAAGTCACCAACCTATTGAGTCTCACTAATTCTTGCTCAATCTGAAACAGTGATTGTTCTGCAGTCAAAACCAGCAATTCATACATTGTACTCATGGCGGCGAGACATTGTCGCTCTTTTTGAGTGGTTGCCACAATATTTTGCTCCAAAAAGCTTTTTTGCTCATCTTTTATTTTTGCAAGCTTTTCTTCGGCATCTTTTTTCTTCTCAACCAAATCTTTTCGCCAACTATCCATAAATCTCCTAACATATCGCAGTTTGATTAGCTGCTCACGATTCAGTCTAAGATATTTTATGGTATAGTCTGCCGGTTTAGAATCAGAAAATGCATGTAATTTGTTATCGTCTCCAAGATACACCATAGTTGCAGGATCTTCGGTTAACACATCAATAAACCGTTCTATATTGGCCTTGCACACTTTCCGTTCACATGATTGGCAATTCCTAATGCAACCATTTTCCTGCGGAATCCAGTGTTTCGATTTGTAAGAATTGCATCGCGGACACGAATAACGTAGGTTCTGACATATTGATTTGAGCGAAGGAAACAGTGCCTCTGGTCGAAAATGCTCAATGTTAAATGTAGCCCCAGGATTCTCGCTCTCTGTAATGGTACAGTAAGCACACGCATATTGTGTCGCTGATCTCAAATAATCTCGATATTGCGGATACCGATCATATGTAGGTGGATTTTTGTATATCAATTGGTGCATCACAGATTCATTCACAGCCTATTTCCCCTCGCAGCTTTTGGAGTTGGGCATAAAGCTCATCAAAACGCTTGTTATATTCCTCTGTTTTTGCCTGATCAGATACAACTTCCTTCTCATAAGCAAGTAACTTTTTAATCTCCGAATCTTGTTGTGTGTCAAGAATCCGCTCAAAGCGATCCAACAAGCATTCTATCTGAGCCAGCTCAGGCGCATTGTTATTTGCCTTAAGCAAGCACTGGTATTGATCTACGAGTAACTTGTGCTGGTTGCTAAGCCATTCGTCGGAATTGTAAGTGTCAACGCATTCAATGATACGCTGGATAACATCTGTCGGAACATCAGTTATTTCGTTTTTCAAGATCACGCCATTAAAATAACTTGGATCTCCGGGATATGCGGCTGTGCTTAACGCCATCCGCGGAATACGCAAATGAAGTGCAATCCATGCAGAAATTAAAATCCCCGTAAATGAGCTTGTTAATTGGTAATCAATGAGCGCAACATCAAATGTAGTATTAAACTTCGAAACATCGTATTTCTCTACCATATCTAACTGCACAATACTATCATCAATCTCTATGATACCCAAGGTATTACCGGTGTCTGCACGCCTCAAATTGCTAACCAACCTAGTCACCGGCCTTTTGTCATCATCGATTATCAAAATATTGATTGCCATTACAGTTCCTCCTTTGGAGCCTCGTGCTTAGGGATTGACAATTCAAAGTGAGTAATTGGATAATCATCTGCAAGCTTGATTGTACCTTGATATAGGAGCAATGTATCCTGAATAATAGTAAGTCCTAGTCCAGTTCCATCTGAATAGGTTGAGAATAGTGGTTCGAATATTCTCGGACGGTTTTCTGGTTTGATAGGTTGTCCATTGTTGATTGCATGGATGTAAAAAGTACCATCGACAAGTTCCAAGGCAAAGTTTAGCCTCTTTTCGCCACTCGCTTTTTTTAGTGCTTTATATGCGTTTGTAATTAAGTTTGTAAAAATGCTTTCAACATCGCCCTCGTAGGCCCACAAAAGGTAGTCATCTTCATTTCCGGCTATATCTACAGCTGGCTGAACATTGATTGCAACAAATGCATTTTCATGCTGTTTAAGGATCCTCGTAAGAATCGCATACACATTAACATACTGGGACTGATCCTGCTTCTCCCTTTGCAGATAATTTCTAAAGAAATCGGCTTTCTCATCAATAAGCGTCAAATCCTCTTTTAAGTCAATGAGCAGTTCTGAGAGAGCATCTGACGTAGAAATTAGCGATGAATAGTCTGCAAAAACATCATTAATAATAGCTTTTGCTTCCACTGTTTGATTCAGTGCTTCATGACCAAACATAGCTGCACTAATACCGAGCGTAGCAATGTTTCGATAAATCTGCATTTCTCGGCTTCTAAAATCAGTCTGCTTTTTATAAAAACGGTATGCATTTTTTAGTTGTTCTATTGTATGCTGTGCCGATATGACAACCGTTGCTGCTTGACTTTGAACCTCTAATAATTGTTCCTTTTTCTCCTCCGTTGTAGATGTTATGTCTGCTTCCTCAACAGACGACTTTAACGCAGTAAGGTGTGAAGATAGCGAGGTAAGGGCCTTCTGCGCTCCTTCTAGCGCACGTTGACCTTCTTCCTTTACTTTTCGCTCTTTCTTTTTTCTTGACGCTAACTGAATTGCAGTATACCTATTAAATGCCTCGTTAACAAATTTCTTTAGAGAAACAAACTCCGGTGTATCGTACATATTCTCACGACTCAAGACATCCTGAAGTCCTGGATTCTTGTCACGAGTAATGTATACAACGCCGATAGTATTGTATGTAGCAATCCTAAACTCAGGCGAGCTTGTTCTTGCTGCATTTAACTCAAGCCAGTCATTGTCAGCATCGCCAAACGGAAGTATGCGGAAGCCATCTCGATAGATTTTCATGCCACAGAATGTTTCCAGGTAATCGTCAACCTCTTTCGACCCGATGTCTAGACTCTTATATAGGCGTTTATCTTTTAAAAAAACAAATGCTTCATAAGTTACGGGGCCACACGAGGTATCATATTCACCCGGCGTAAATATGAATTCTTGCTTCACATCTTCCTTGCTTGCACTGATATTGGATTTGATAAAAACACGAACTACTGCGGAACCATCTTCTTTAATCTCACCGTATAAGTGTGCTTGGGCATAGGTGAGAATACTTGTCTTAATGACATGTTTTTTTGGCAGATAGTCTGGCGCAATTAAGTTGATCTTAACCGCTTGTCCTGCAAAGTTATACTTTTTGTATGCAACATCGTTAATATCAAGAGGACGCAACAATTCAAGTTCCTTTTGGAGATTGAGCAATTCGTCCTTACCCCAGGAATCTCGCAATCCTTCTAGGAATAATGTTGTTCCTTTTTTATCGGGATCGCATGGGATTTTTATTACAGAATGCTTCAGATCTGCAAACTCTCCACTATAGCATTCATATTCATCCCAATCAATGGAAAAGGAAATTGCAAAGTCTTCTCCTTTTCTAGTACTGATAATCCGAAGTTTCTTTGCAAGCCTTTCGACAGAAAAACGACCAATTCCTTTTTCTCCAAGTTTTCTACGACCTTTTGGTGTAAATGGTGTATGCACTTTGTTGTCGGTGCCAACCATCATCCATTTAGTCTTAACATCACTGAATGTCATCCCATCGCCATCATCCACTATTTTCAGGCAGGGGCTGTCAGAAAGAAGCTGTTGAAATTCCACAGAGATATTATCGGCATCAGCGTCGTATGCATTTTTCACTAGTTCAGATACCGCAACAATGGGATTGGATATTAAATGCCGACCGATCAGCTGACTGAAACGAGAAGAGAATACAAATCCTACCTCACCTATAACATTATTCTCCAAGAGAACCATCCTCCCTGCTATATAGTTTCATTCGGCGTGTTAAATACCTATTTCTAATCTGCTGAAGAAGTACAATTACATCTGTTGGAAGTTCTGTTAATACATGTGAATCGACATAATCAATTATATCTGCATAAGGAGTATTCTTCCGAAACAGATTGTCAAGATGTGAAATTTCCTTTTGAGGTATACTGCGGTACGGAATACAGATATCTTTGAATTCACTCGGCACGAGTTCTCCTACACCACCACCATAGAATCTACCATTATACTCACAGAGTGCCAGAGTCAAGGAATTATAAAAGCAAAATACAAAGGAGGAGGGATTAGTATTTTCATTAAAACGAATGTTATACGAAACATCTGTAGTATGAATTCCCGCTTCATTAACAATCAGTTTGGGAAGTTTGTGAAACCTTTTAAAGAAACAAGCCTCGCCAGTCTTAATAACAGGAACATCAAACCATCTTTTCCGTTGTTTGCACTTATACCGATCATGAATCTCCTTCCTCTTTCCCTCCTCGAAGTAGCTTTTTAATTCTTGAGAAAAAGTATCTTCCGTTTCCCCAGACAAATTTAGTAGCCTTGTCCTCTTAGTGGGAGACTCAATAGCTTCAAAATCACTTGTTCTGAAAAGCAACAACGAGGGCACATGGGAACCTTTTGTAAGAATTGGTAGTTGTTGCTTCGTCGCTATGTTTAAGGAACCCATTTGCTCCTTTGATAACACAAAATAGGAGTTTGCTCCCGTAACAATTCCGGGAGAGATTTCTCCAAAAGTCCCAATCTTGGGGAAACCAGCAGCTGTTTTTATAAGCGTTTCAGTTTCGACATCGTTTAGGATGCAATTTGACCATTTCTTCAAAGGTTTATTTCTCTGGATAATACTTTCAAATGTCTTCGTCGTATTAGTATCGCTAACTAATGTTGTATACTTGATATAGGGCTTTCCCTGTCCTTCGTTGCTTAAGTACACCAGGCAAACATCCTGTTCGATTTCAGAAAAAACACTATCCTCAAAGGTCGTTATCTCGATAGTCTTAAACCTTCCTTCAAGGAATTCTCTTAATTTCTCAGCATACTGCACTTGCAAAAACTCAAAGGGTAAAACAAAAAAGATTGCTCCGTTAGCAGATAGATTTCTGAGAGCACCAAGGATAAAACTTACCCATATGTTTTGAAACAAGTCGTGCGCTAGCTTGTAGTGGTCCAGTAGTTTAAGAGAAGACTCTCTCTGTTCTTGAGGAAGTACTTTCTT
This sequence comes from Candidatus Pelethomonas sp., assembly GCA_045615065.1. Lineage (GTDB taxonomy): Bacteria > Bacillota > Clostridia > Oscillospirales > Oscillospiraceae > Pelethomonas. Next base: position 4,963 of record JAZLEB010000082.1, read on the forward strand.
GCGGATATACGGGGGATTACCAATAATAAGGTCGTATGTCTGATCTTGGTTCAACGCAAAATCCAAATAATCCGCTCTTACAATCGTGCAGAAATCAGAATAGTTCTTTTCCAGATCACCTATTTTGCTCTCTTCGTATTCAACAAGTGTAATTGGGCAATCGAATGATTGTAAAGTCTTAGCAAATCGACCATCGCCAGCAGAGGGCTCAAGAATTGAGCGCGGCATGATTCGACTACGCACATACTCAACCATGTATTCAATTAAACTCATTGGAGTATAAAATGATCCTGTTTGCTTATTGTTCATAGTTGAATAATCTTCTTTCTGCAAAATAATCTTAAAACCAAAAGCAAATTATTATCTATTATACTGCGAAAGTGCAAGAATGACAAGATAGTGTCGAGACACAGATCAAAATCTGGCTGTCGAGACACAGATCAAAAATCTGGCCCGCTGTAACAAAGAAAAGAAAAAAACCTCTGAAATCCTTTGATTTCAGAGGTTTTTGGTCCGAGTGGGGAGACTCGAACTCCCGGCATCTTGCTCCCAAAGCAAGCGCGCTACCAACTGCGCTACACCCGGTTATTGAATTACATTTCTGCTCTCGAAGTAGCAATCCTGTGGTATAAACCACAATTCATAGACTTTTGCGAAAACTGGAAAATCGAATTTTCCTTAGAGTATCAAGGGTTTCAGCGGTTGCAGAAAAACCGAATGGATAGGGCTTTGAGAAGTCCCAAAGCAAGCGCGCTACCAACTGCGCTACACCCGGATCGCAGCAGCGTTATCTATTATACAGATTTTCAGTGGAATGTCAAACAGAGAATTTTGTTTCCTGCGTTTCTTCCTCTGCGGTATACTTGACAGAATCGCCTCCATTCACTATGATAAATGTGATTCAAAACGATATTCTTCTTTGAAGCAGGAGATTCTATGATAAACTACTTTGATCTGCATTTACCCGAGGATGAGATCCGCGCTATCAGCAGCATCGGTCTCGCTCATTTGGGCGACGGTGTCTACGAGCTTATGGTGCGCTCCTACCTCTGCACCCACGGCAAGGCCACCGGAAAAGGACTGCACCGGGCAGCAGTGGAGCTGGTGAAGGCTCCCGCTCAGGCTGCACGCGCCGACAAGATCATGCACATGCTCACAAGCGAGGAACTGGCTGTATTCAAGCGGGGACGCAATGCCAACGTCAACTCTATCCCCGCACGCGCCAGCCGCAGCGACTACCTCAAGGCCACCGCGCTGGAATGTCTCCTCGGCTACCTGTATCTGCATGGCGCCACCGAACGGATCAACGAGCTCTTTGCCGCTATGATGGAGGAAAACGATAATGCCACTTGATGCTGTATGCCTCACAGGTGTGGTACAGGAACTCACCCGCGAACTGCTCGGACTCCGCATCGAAAAGATCCAGCAGCCCGCCAGAGATCAGGTGATCCTTGTTCTTCGAGGAAACCGCAAATTGCTCCTGTGCGCCGGCGCAAGTCAGCCCCGCATCCACCTCACCACCGTACAGCGGGAAAATCCGGCAGCGCCCCCTATGTTCTGTATGCTGCTGCGCAAGCATCTTGGCAGCGGCAGGATCTCGGCTATTGAGCAGCCTGCACTGGAGCGTGTGGTACGTCTCACCATCGATATGGTGGACGAAATGGGCGAAGTGGGGCAGCGCCAGCTGATTCTGGAGTGCATGGGCCGCCATTCCAACCTGATCCTTCTGGACGGAGACGGACGGATCATCGACTGTCTCAGACGCGTGGATATGGAGATGAGCGAAAAGCGGCAGGTGCTGCCGGGTCTGTTCTACCATCTCCCCCCCGCACAGGACAAGCGCGACCCCCTGTCTGTGGATGAGGACACCTTCTCCGCACTGTTGGATGCCGCCCCCTTCGAGCAGGCGGCAGATGCATTCCTGCTGAACACCTTTTTCGGTCTCTCTCCCCTTGTGTGCCGCGAGTTGGCTCACCAAAGCTGCGGTGAGGACGGGCGGCTCTCTTCCGCCTTAAACCGCACACAGCTGAAGGACCGATTCTTCCGCTGGCAGAGCGATGTGACCGAGCACCGCTTCACCCCCTATCTCCTCACCCGTGACGGAAAGCCAAAGGACTTCTCCTACCTTCCCATCACCCAGTACGGAAGTGAAACTGAGGGCAGCGCTCACGAGTCTTTCTCCCCCATGCTGGACAGTTTCTATGAGACCCGCGATCAGATCGAGCGGGTGCGGCAGAAAGGTCAGGACCTTCAGCGGTGCGCCGGCAGTGCCTGCGACCGTATTCGCCGCAAGCTTGCCCTGCAGGAGAAGGAATACCTGCAGACCCTTGACCGCGATTCACTGCGCATCTCCGGCGAACTCATCACCGCCAATCTCTACCGCATGGAACGGGGCATGACCGTTCTGCGGGCGCAGAATTACTACGAAGCAGACTGCCCCGAGATCGACATCGCGCTGGATCCCCTTCTCACCCCGCAAAAGAATGCCGAGCGGTACTTCAAGCTCTACAACAAGGCGAAGGCCGCTGAGAGACATCTGACCGAGCAGATGGAGCTGGCACGGCAGGAGCGTGAATGGCTGGAAAGCGTTCTGGATGAACTCAGCCGCGCCGAGACCGAGCAGGATTTCAACGATATCCGCCGGGAGCTGCGGGACGCGGGCTATCTGAAGGGACAAAGCGGCGGCAAAAAGGAAGTAAAGCGCTCCCCTGCCCGTCCCCGCGCATTCCGTTCCAGCAGCGGGCTTACGATCCTCGTGGGACGCAGCAACAGCCAAAACGATCAGCTTACCCGCGAGGCTTTCAAATCCGACTACTGGTTCCATACGCAGAGGATCCACGGCTCTCATGTAATATTGCGCACCGAAGGACAGGAGCCGGACAAGGCATCCATGACCGAAGCAGCTATGCTGGCAGCCTGGTTCTCGCAGGGGCGGGAAAGCGGACAGGTGGCAGTAGACTACACCCAGATCCGCTATGTAAAAAAGCCTGCCGGCGCACGCCCCGGCATGGTGGTATACGATCCCTACCAGACCGCCTATGTGACCCCAGACGAAAATCTCGTTAAAAAGCTTTCACAGTAAAAGAACTCCTCCGCAGATGCGGAGGAGTTCTTCTCGTTTATTCTTTCTTTTGCTCCAACAGATCACAAATGATCGCTTTCAGCCGCGGCATATCCACAGGCTTCGGGATATGAGCATCCATGCCGGCGGCAAACGCAGCCTCCATATCCTCAGTGAAGGCATTGGCAGTCATAGCAGCGATGGGTATACTCTTTGCGCGGGGATGACCGCTGCCGCGGATCTCACGGGTCGCGTCATGTCCGTTCATCTCCGGCATTTGGATATCCATGAGAATCAGATCGTAAGTATCCGGCGGAGCCGCAAGGAATTTCTCCACTGCCACGCGGCCGTTTTCCGCATGGTCGCAGCGAGCGCCCTCGCATTGCAGCAGTTCCATGAGGATCTCGGCGTTCATTTCATTATCCTCTGCCACCAGCAGATAAACGCCTGTGATATCCGCGTTTTTCATATTGTTCTCAGGCTGATTCTGTGCGGACACAGCGCCTTCCGTGCGCAGAGGAATATCCACATAGAATGTAGTTCCCTGCCCCATCGTACTCTCCACACGAATAGAGCCTCCCATCAGATCCACCAGGTTCTTAACGATACTCATACCCAATCCGGTACCGATTATACCGCTGTTGGTGGTATTGCGCTCCCGGGCAAAGGGCGAAAACAGGTTTTCCAGAAATTCTTCGCTCATGCCAATGCCGTTATCACGAACCATGAAGCGCAGATCGCTGTGAAGCGGTGTGCTGCGGCGAAGTGTCGTTGCCAAAAGATGGATCTCACCGCCGCGCGGTGTATACTTCACCGCGTTGGACACGAGATTGAGAAGAATCTGCTTCAGGCGCAGGGCATCGCCGATATAGCGATCCTCATCTACATCTGTGTCAGCGTGTATGGTCAGTTCCTTGACTCGAGCCTGCGTTTCCGAAACAGCATCAATTTCCCTGAGAAGCTCACGAAGAGAAAACGGCGTCTCAGTTAGTGTTTCCGCGCCGCTTTCAATACGGCTCATATCCAGCACATTATTGATGATCTCCATCATGCTGCCCGCAGCGATCTCCAGGTTTGTAAGGTAACCATGTGCCTTTTCGGGGTCGCCCAGTTCATTTTTCAAGAGGCTGCTCAGGCCAAGAATGGTATTCATGGGGGTGCGAATATCGTGGGACATATTGGAGAGGAACGTTGTTTTCGCCTTACTGGCATTTTCCGCATTACTAAGCGCCATCTGCAGCGCATCCCGATTTTTGCGTTCCTCTGTACGGTCGGACATAACGATGATCAGGTGCCGCTCATCACCAATGGTAAAGACATAAGCTTCATCCTGATACCAGCGGATCTCACCGCTCTCCATATGAACTCTCTTAACTTCACCCAAAAGGTTATTGCCCTGCTCAATAGAGCGGAATTTTTCTTCGCTCCAAAGTCCACCGCCCTCCAGCTCCGCATCAAGCAGCAGGCGGATATTCTCATTTGCGCGGGCAGCGGGAATACCCAAAAGCTGCTCGGTATTGGGGCTGACGAACCGCGTGGCATGATCATCCAGTGAGTAAAGAACGTAGATATCGGAGGATCTTCTCGCAAGTGTGGCAAACATCAGATTCAGGGCCTGCTCGGCATGCTCACGGGCCTTGCGCTCCTGTGCGCGGTATTCATCGGTAATATCAATGACCACCTGCTGCACCACGCGACTCCTGCTGGTCACATCCACCAGAGTGCTGGTGCAGCGCATACGACGGATTGAACCGTCAGGAAGTTTCACTCGGCTTTCAGCGGTCGTGTGGTCACCCAGCTGCACCAGACCGCTGTACATACCACTGACATCCACACGGTCACGGTCGAGAACACCTCGTCCCATACCGCCCTGATAGCGCGCTGTCGCCTCTTCCAGCGTTTTTGCTCCCAGCATCTCGAGGAAGTGGGGGTTGGCATGGATCACGCGGAACTCGTTGTCCACGATCTCCAGACGCAGCAGCGCAAAGGTCATAGCCGAGTACATGGTACTGATCAGTGCGTTGTTCTCGATCTCAGCGCGCAGCGTGCGCTCGCGCTCACGGCGCCGGATGTACACCAAAAATATAACCAGCGCAAACACGATCATCACGATGCCCGCGCCGACCGCTACCACCGGCACAGGATTGTTATAAAATGCTGCCATCAAGCTTGGAGTCTGGTTGACGCCGAAGTTAATATTTGTGTCGTAGAAATTCTGTATGATCTTGGAACCGGAATGGAGAACAGCAGTAGAGATCGCGGACATGATCCCTCGGTCCAGATCACTGCGCACCGCAAAGCAGAATTCGCTGTTATAGCCGTTCAACACCGCAATACGGAACCGCGCGCGCTCATCGCGATTGACCACAACCTTCGCGGTATGCTCAAGACAGAAGAGCACATCGACCGCTCCGTTGGCAACGGCATCTTCCGCCTCCTGCAGAGAATCATAGGTAATGATCGTTGCATTTCTCGCAATTTCCCGCACCTTATCCGCAAGATACGGCGTACTGTTCAGGATCGCAACCTTTTTGATCAGACCGGAAAAATTGCGGCTGTATACTTTCGCCAGCGCAACACTGTTATGCTGCGGCGTGGTAACGTACCCATTCTGTTCCGCATATGACAAATTTCGCGGCATATCCACCACGATATCGATCTCGCCGCTTTCGATCAGGCGCAGATAATCCTCATAGTCGGTGGGAACAACATATTTATACGGAATTTCCAGTTCATCCATCAGTTCCTTGAACAACTGGTTATATACACCCATCGGCCGGACTCTGCCCGACGCGTCCGTTTCATACCAGGAATAGGGTTCATCGTTGGGCAGCGCAGTAACACGCAGTGTTTTTCCGCTTTGAATAAACTTCGTAACTGCATCCTGCTCATATACAGACAGGAAAATAGTCGAGATACCGCTATAAGGGAAATAGGTATTCTTCAGTCTTGATTGCCATCCGGTCTCGCGGATGTCGAGCCGTTCCAGCGCGACATTGAGCTGCTCCATCAGCGCGGCATCATCCTTGCGCACCACCAGATAAACATCGGGTGCCGCTAAACGCTCAATGATCCATTCCTGGCCGAAATCACGAAAATCGGTATATACCAGGCAGTGAATCTCTCCAAGCTGAAGCGCCTGGGAAAGCTCCTGCTCTGTATCAAAATAACGTGCCTGATAGCTAAAACCCTTTTCCCGGGCAAACTCCTCAAAAATCTCGTTTTCCGCAATACCGCGAACAAAGCCGATGCATTTTCCCTCGTACGTTGCATAGTTACCCTGTTCGATCGTCCGGTTTCCTGCCTTGACTGTCATGATCAGGCCGTTATTGCCCACAGGAGTCGAGGAATACAGAAATTTTTCCTGCCGTTCCGGTGTGACTGCAACATGGCTGAGTACGTCAATTTCTCCGTTTTCGAGCATTTCAAACATTTCCGCCCAGGACTTTTCGTATCCCACATACTCAAAATCGAAATCACCGTATCGGCGGAGACTCTCCATCAGCTCGTAACCATAGCCGGTGAGATCACCGTCTTTATCAATTTCATGGTATCCGTCCATTGCAAAAAAACCCACACGGATTTTTCTTCTCTCCGCTGCCCCGGCCTCCATAGGCAAGGCCAGCAGTATAGAGAGCAGCACAGTCCAAAGCACGATCTGTTTCGTTACTCTTCGGCGCATGATCATCGACCTCCATAATACGGGTTTTCACACTTTACCACTTTAAAATAATTATATTCCGCTGTAAATTTTTGTCAATAGTGTCACATATCTCTTACGCCTGTTTTTTCACAACACAGCGCAATTTCGCATAGAATACATTACCTGCGAAGGAGGTGAAGCAAGTGATCCTGTTAGCCAGTGTGGTCTCCGTGCGCGATGATCACCTATTGGTATTTGACCTGACCGATCGCAAGCAGTTCAAAGTAATGACGCAGCAGACAAGCCGCTTTCACCCCGGCGATCTTCTAAGGATCCGCTACAACGGCACCGCCACTAAAAGCATTCCTCCGCAGATCAACGCGCAGCACATTACAAAGCTGACTCCGCCGCCATGCTGAAAAATCACCGGGGCCGCTGCCAAATGCAGCGCCCCCGGCCACTGAACACAGCATCAGTGGCGGGCTTTTCTTATGCTCCGGAAACCGGCATGCACGCTTGGTATGTATCACATTTTAGCAGCAAAATCATCCTTCGGGTGTTGCATTTACAGTTGATTTGTCATATACTGTAAGTTAAGAGTTTTATAACTATTCGAACAGACCTTTGCCTGTCCGTTTACAGCGATGTGATCGGAGGATCGAAAACATGAAACACCCCGACAAGGTTTCAAGTAACTTTGACTTTAAAAATTTTGTTCTCAAGCCTGTCATTCCTGTTCTGCTGGTCATTCTTCTATTTATCACCCTGCTCACCGATGTGCTCACGGACAGCCTGCGCAACGGCTGGCAGGATATGACAGACCTTATTTCTGTGGAAGTCCGCAATGCGACCTATGGCACCCAAGAGCTTTATGAGAGCAACACTTTCCCCGTGGTCAGCAGAGGCGACACGCTGATCGTACATATTCCGCTGCCAAAGGAACGCATGGTGAAAGATGCCATGCTCGGCTTCAATATCCCCCATGTAGCCGGCTATGCCCGCTTTGGCGATGAGATCCTGTGGTCCTACGGACAGGAGCTCTTTGAAAACGGCAAATATGTGGGCAATCTGTTCTTCCGCGTACCCATTCGCGATGAAATGTGGGGCAAAAGCATTGATCTTGTGCTGAACGTCACTGAAAACCGCGCTTTTTCATCCATTACCAATGTACAGGCCATGCCTGCCCACAGCAGCGTCCGCTATTTCTTCTCCCAGTTCCAAATGGATATTTTCCTGTTTCTCAGCTTCTTCGTTCTGTTCTCCATCGCGTTCTTCGTGTTCCTCTTCTACTGGAGAAAAAGTGATCTCCGGCTGGAAGGTCTATTCCTCTCCGCTTTCTGTTCGCTGATGGGCGTATGGTTCCTGGCGGGCCACGGTTTCTTCTACGCATTCTCCGATCAAATCATGGTCTGCGCGCACCTCGAATATATTGCATTCCACCTGATGCCCATACCCTTCTGCATGTTTATGGCTGTTCAGGTCAAAAGCAACCGCCGCTACAGAATCTTCTGCGAGGCGATCTGCTGCATCTTCATTATCATGTTCATTGCCGCAACAGCGCTGAACTATACCACGGCTGAATATCACTTCACAACCTTCCTGCCCCTGCTGCAGGTATGTATGCTGATCGGCGTTATCGGCTCCGTTTGGATGCTGGTTCGCCGCCAGTATTCCGAAAATCTCTCCAGCACCGTCATCCGCTATGGTGTTGCGATCTCCATGCTGCTTCTGCTGTTGGAGGTAGGCCGCTACAACATCTGCAAATACATCAGTGTAAGTTCTATTCTCAACAATCTCTCCTTCGTATCCACCGGCATGCTGGTATTCGCCGGCGCGCTGACCATTGGCTATATTGCGCGTCTGACGGACGCGGTCGGTGAAGAGAGCGACAAGGCGCTGCTGCGCAAGCTTGCCTATGTGGACGTTCTCACCGGTATTTCCAACCGGGCGCACTGTCTCAAGCGAATCGAGGAGATGGAATACAGCGGCGAAAAGAATTTTGCGCTGATCTTCTTCGATCTCAACAGTCTCAAGTGGGCAAACGATCAGTTCGGTCACGATATGGGCGACAAGTTCCTTCAGTCGATCGCAAAAGCGATCCACTCCATCTTCGGACAGCAGCAGTTCTGCGGCCGATGGGGCGGCGACGAATTTATCGTCTGCCTTACCGGATCAAACCTCCGGCACGCGGATAATATGCTGCGGGACTTCGACCGTGAGATCCAGCGGCTTAACGAATCAGGAGACTTTCCTTTCTTTGTTTCCGTTGCGTACGGTATGGTGAAGAGCAGTGGAAAGCACACAATGTCCATCACAGAGGCTATCAAGGAAGCCGATCGCAGAATGTATACCTCCAAGATCCGAATGCACGAGGATCTGGATACAACCATCATTGCAAGAGATTAAAAAAGAGGTTCGGGACCCACAGGGTCCCGAACCTCTTTTTTATTACGGTTTAGTGCTTTGCGATCTTGCGCTGCACGAACTTCACGATCTCAACCACAGGAATAACAACGATTGCCAGTACAATGGCGATAGCATATTCCTTCAGAGAGATGGGAGTAAAGCCAAAGGCATTTGCCAGGAAAGGAACTTCCAGCAGCAGAGTGGTCAGCAGCAGGGAGCCACCCATAGCAGCCCACAGAACCACATTCTGACCCTTCAGACTGAAGATGGACTTGCGCTGAGAGCGCAGGTTGAAAGAGTGGAAGATCTCGCACATGGACATGGTCAGGAAGGCCATGGTCATACCGTGCTCGGAAACACCCTGGGGCATTGCGAAAGCGCCCACCTCAAGGCAGTTGCCGATGATATAGGAAGCCATGGTCAGCACGGTAACAAGGACACCCTGATATGCGATATCAAAGAACAGGCCGCCGGCAAAGATACCTTCCTTGGAGTCACGGGGAGGACGCTGCATGGTGTCAGGCTCAGCCTTCTCCATACCCAGTGCCAGTGCGGGGAAGCAGTCGGTGACCAAATTGATGAACAGCAGATGCACAGGGTTGAGGAGGGTGAAGCCCATCAGCGTGGAGCAGAACACACCCAACACCTCAGACATATTGGAAGCCAGCAGGAACTGGATAGCCTTGCGGATATTATCGTAGATGCGGCGGCCCTCGCCCACAGCGGAAACGATGGTGGCGAAGTTGTCGTCAGCCAGCACCATGTCGGCAACATTCTTGGTAACGTCGGTACCGGTGATACCCATACCAACACCGATATCGGCGGACTTGATGGAGGGTGCATCGTTGACACCGTCACCGGTCATAGCGGTAATGGCGTCATTCATCTTCCATGCGTTCACGATGCGGACCTTGTGCTCAGGCTGCACGCGGGCATACACACCGTACTTCTTCACAAACTCGCCGATGTCCTCATCAGAAATGGCATCCAGCTCAGCGCCGGTGATTGCCTGAGAGGCGTCGGTGATGATACCCAGTTCCTTGGCGATAGCCACAGCGGTATCCTTGTGGTCGCCGGTGATCATAACGGCACGAATACCGGCGCTGCGGCACTCCTCAATAGCGGCCTTGACCTCAGGACGGACAGGGTCGATCATACCGGTCAGACCGATAAAGACGAGGTCGTGCTCCAGATACTCAGGGGTGTTATCAGCAGGCTTCTCGCTCCAATCGCGCTTGGCGGCGGCCAGAACACGCAGTGCCTTATCAGCCATAGCCTTGTTGGCAGCCATGATCTCCTCGCGCTTGGCATCGGTCATGGGCACAGCCGCGCCGTTTTCATAGTAATGAGTGCAGCGGGAGAGGACCACGTCGGGACCGCCCTTGGTGTACTGCACAAAGCTGCCGCCCAGATCGTGGACAGTGGACATCATCTTACGGCCGGAGTCGAAGGGTGCCTCGTCCACGCGGGGAGTAGCCTTTTCCAAATCCTGCTTCTTCAGGCCGACAGAGAAGGCAAAGTTCACCAGAGCGCACTCGGTGGGCTCACCCTCAGCCTGATCCTCCTCGTTCAGGTTGGCATCGGAACACAGTGCCATAGAGGTGGCAAGCAGATTGGTATCGCCCAGATGATCCACAACGGTCATCTTGTTTTGGGTCAGCGTACCGGTCTTATCGGAGCAGATGACCTGGGTGCAGCCCAGAGTCTCAACAGCAGTCAGACGACGGATGACAGCATTGCGCTGGCTCATCTTGGTAACACCGATGGACAGAACAACGGTAACGACCGTAGCAAGTCCCTCAGGAATAGCGGCAACAGCCAGAGAAACGGCGACCATGAAGGTGTCCAGAATGACGGGCAGCACATTACCTGCAACCGTCAGCTCACCGCGGGCCATAAACAGGTTGAACGCGAAAATGAACAGGCAGATACCCAGCACCATCTTGCTCAGGAGCTTGCCCAGCTCATCCAGCTTGCGCTGCAGAGGAGTCTCCTCCTCCTGAGTGGCTGCCAGCGCGCCTGCGATCTTACCCATCTCGGTATCCATACCGGTAGCAACGACCACAGCCTTACCGCGGCCGTAGACCACAGTGGAGCCCATGTAGCACATGTTCTTGCGGTCGCCCAGAGGAACATCGTCCTGTCCCTCGGCAAGGCCCAGTGCCTCCAGCGCCTTGTTCACGGGAACAGACTCACCGGTCAGGGCAGCTTCCTCGATCTTCAGAGACGCATTCTCAATAATGCGGGCATCAGCGGGAACAGCATCGCCTGCCTCCAGCACGACTACATCACCGGGCACCAGTTCATCGGAATGCAGGGTCATCAGCTTACCGTCGCGCAGAACCTTGCAGGTCGCTGCGGTCATGGTCTGCAGAGCCTCAATAGCAGCCTCTGCCTTACTCTCCTGGAACACACCCAGGATGGCATTGAGCAGAACAACGGCGAGGATGATAATGACCTCAGCCCACTCGCTCTCGCCTGCCAGCATACCGGTGAGGGCGCTGACACCTGCGGCGATCAACAGAATGATCAGCATGGGGTCCTTCAGTTGGTTCAGAAAACGGACCAAAAGAGAGGGCTTTTCTGCTTCCTTCAGCTTATTGGGACCGTACTTGGCAAAACGCTCCTGCGCCTCAGCGGAAGTGAGACCCTCTGCACCTACACCGAGGCTGCTCAGGACTTCTTCAACAGATTGCGTGTAAAGCTTCTTCATTCGTTCGTGTTCCTCCTGATTCATTACTTGTTTTTTCCTGTTTTCTTATGTTTCATACTAAAAAAACGCGCAAAAAAAGCCAAGCCCGGGAAGTTTGTACCGTGCTTGGCGATCCTAAAATACAAAAGGTAGGACCCATGCACAGCTTCCAACTCGGCATAAGTCTCGCGATTTAAGGCAAGCCAGACCTTGCGGCCAGGATGTTGACTTGCTACGCATTACTGCGCTCGCTACTCCCTTATTATTTCTAGTTATACCATATATTACCGCCTTCCGTCAACATTATTTTTCTTTACACACCAAAACAGAAAAGATATGTAACCTCTCTTGCTATTTTCATCAAATCCATTACAATATATGCAAGAATACTTTGGAGGAACCCTGTCTATGGCTTGGTATGAAGAGGCGATCTTTTATCACATCTACCCACTGGGACTGACCGGCGCGCCCAAGCAAAACCCCTACGGGGAGCCTGTGCGCCGATTGAGAGAGCTGATTCCATGGATCAGCCACATCAAGAAGATCGGATGCAACGCTCTCTATATCGGCCCTCTGTTTGAATCCGTAGGGCACGGCTACGAGACCACCGATTATAAAAAGCTGGACTCGAGACTCGGCACCAACGAAGACCTTAAGGACTTTGTTTGCGACTGCCACCGTCAGGGCATCCGTGTGATTTTTGACGGTGTGTTCAATCACACAGGGCGGGATTTCTTCGCTTTCCGGGACATTCAGAAAAACCGGGAAAACTCTCCCTACCGGGATTGGTACTGCCATGTGAATTTTGGCGGAAACAACTCCTTTGGCGACGGTTTTTCCTACGAAAACTGGGGCGGCTACGACCTTTTGGCAAAGCTGAATCAGCGAAACGGCGAGGTTCAGGCGTACATCTCGGATGTGATCCGCTTCTGGGTGCGGGAATTTGATATCGACGGCATCCGCCTTGATGCAGCCGATGTGATGGATCTGGACTATCTGAAGGCGCTTCGCCGCACCGCCAACGAAGTAAAAGATGATTTTTGGCTTATGGGTGAAGTGATCCACGGTGACTATTCCCGCTGGGTCAACAGCGACACCCTCCACTCTGTGACCAACTATATGCTCCACAAAGCATTGTATTCCGGACACAACGATCACAATTACTTTGAGATCGCCCACACCATCAAGCATGTAGGCGGATTGGTGGGCGATTGCCGAAAACTCTATACCTTTGCGGATAACCACGATGTGGAGCGCATCTACACAAAACTTCGCAACAAGGCGCACCTGGTTCCGCTCTACATTCTGCTCTACACCCTGCCCGGTATCCCCTCTATCTATTACGGCTCCGAGTTTGCCATTGAGGGCAGAAAAGAGAAACACTCCGACGATTCCCTGCGCCCCGCGCTCCGGCTGGAACACTTTGCGGACGCCGCAGAGAAAAACACATGCACCGCGCTTCTTACCGCGCTGGGTAAGATCCGCCGCAGCACCCCTGCCCTCTCCCGGGGCGAATACCGTGAATTGCTGCTCAGAACCGAGCAGTATGCATACAGCCGTGAGCTGAACGGCACAGCGGTCATTGTTACCGTAAACAATGCCGATCACGCCGCTGCCTTTGACCTGAGCGCAGGCGCTTGCGGCGAGTATGTCGGCGCGCTGTTTGGGGAGCGCGCTACGGTTGCGGACGGGCGGCTGCGCGTCACTATTGCCGCGAATTCCGGTGAGATCTGGCTTCCCGCCGCGCTTGGCAGCACGATAGCTGCGCCCATTGAGCACGCTCCCATCGTTCAAACTCCGCCCCGCGAAATTCCCCACGCGCACGCTGAACCCCCTGTGTCCCCCGCTAAGGAGGAACAGCAGGAAGACGCCCCCGTCCCCCTTGACCTGAACAAGCCCTTTGAGGAGATGTCTATCGAAGAACTGCAGGCCGCTATTTTAGCCCGCATGGCCAAAAACGGCCCTGTAACGGAGTACATGCTGGGTACGGTGCGGGAAAACACCCACCGCGGCTCCCTTCTCAACTGGGTAAGAAGTTTTCAATAACCTACAACTGCATCACGGAGGTGTGATATGCAATACCGCAAAGACCGATACGGAAATAAGCTGTCTATTCTCGGCTTCGGCTGTATGCGATTCCCCCAGAAAATGGGCAAAACCGATATAGAGGAAACAGAGCGGGAGATCCTGACCGCCATTCAGGGCGGCATCAACTACTTTGATACTGCCTATATCTATCCGGGCAGCGAAGCCGCTCTCGGCGAGATACTGGAGAGAAACGGTCTGCGTGACAAGGTCTATATTGCCACAAAGCTCCCGCACTACCTCATCAAGAACCGGCAGGATCTCGACAAGCTGTTTCGGGAGGAACTGCGCCGTCTCAGAACCGACCATGTGGATTACTACCTTATGCATATGCTCACCGACACGGATACATGGGATCGATTGAAAGGCATCGGTGTCCACGAATGGCTCGAAGAGCAAAAGGCTGCCGGAACGATCCGGCAGATTGGTTTTTCCTATCACGGAAACTCCGAGATGTTCTGCGCACTGGTGGATGCCTACGATTGGGATTTCTGTCAGATCCAGTACAACTACATGGACGAACACTCTCAGGCAGGACGCAGAGGTCTGCACCATGCCCACCAAAAGGGTATTCCCGTTGTCATCATGGAACCCCTGCGGGGCGGAAAGCTGGTAAACCGCTTACCGGATACCGCAAAGAAGATCTTTGCAGAGTTCAAGCCCCACCGCACGCCTGCTCAGTGGGCATTCCGCTGGCTTTGGAATCAGCCGGAGGTAACTGTGGTTCTCTCCGGCATGAACTCAGATGAAATGGTGCGGGATAATATCGCCACCGCTTCGGATGTACAGGTCGGTGAATTGGGCGAAGCGGAAGAGGCTATGCTCAAAAAGGTCGTCAGCGCCATCAACGCAGACATGAAGGTCGGCTGTACCGGCTGCGGCTACTGCATGCCCTGCCCGAAGGGCGTGGATATCCCCGGCACCTTTGCCGCCTACAACCGCCGCTACGCGGAGGGTAAATTCTGGGGTCTGGTGGACTACTTTATGTGCACTTCCCTGCGCAAGAACTCCACAGCGGCCTCCAACTGCATCGAGTGCGGCAAGTGCGAAAAGCACTGTCCCCAGAAGATCGAGATCCGCAGTGAGCTGAAAAACGCAAGAAAAGAACTGGAAACGCCCATCTACCGCATCGCCCGCGCGATCACCGGAAAATTCACCCATTTCTAAGGAGCACGCAGCTATGAGCGATATTCTCAATTCCATCTCACTGACCGGTCTTACCGCATCGCTGGCAAAGGCAATGGACGTGCCGCCTCCCGCCGAAGCCGAAGCGCCTATCGATGCCATCGACAGCCTTGTAAAAAGCAGCACTGCCTCCGGCAAAGTGGACAGGATCTTTATGTATAATCCCGATGCCGTTGCCCAGTGGTTATATCAGAAGTATACCGGGTATTATACACCCATGCTGGAACACATCAGGCTGACATTACCCCTGCGCACTGTTATGCCCAGCGTTACCCCCGTATGCTTTGGCACCATGTACACTGGCGCTAAGCCTGAAGTACACGGCATACGCAGCTATGTAAAGCCTGTGATCAAAATCGACACTCTGTTTGACGCTATGCTTCGCGCGGGGAAAAAGTGCGCTATTGTATCCACCGAGGGCGACAGCCTCTCCCACATCTTTTTGGACCGGGCGATGGACTATTTTATCTATCCCACGGTGGATGAGTGTACCGCAAAAGCGCTGGAACTGATATACGAGGATCGCCACGACTTCATTCTTCTCTACAATGCAGACTATGATTCCACCATGCACCGCTTCGCCCCCGAGAGCAGGGAATCTCTGGAGATCCTCCAAAAGAACATCCGTGTATTTGATACCATTGCCAAAACCATCCGCACCCACTGGCAGAATCACGAAACTCTCCTGGGTTTTGCCCCGGACCACGGATGCCACGAGATCGACGGCGGGCTCGGCTCTCACGGACTCGACATGCCGGAGGATCTGAACATTCTGCACTTCTACACTGTTATGTAACGGAGGATAATCCATATGCGGAAAACAAAGATCATTTGCACCATCGGCCCCGCCTGTTCCAACGAGAAAACACTGACACAGATGTGTCTCGCCGGAATGAATGTTGCCCGGCTGAACTTCTCCCACGGCACTCACGAGGAGCATCGGGAAAAGATCGATCTCATTAAGCGGGTGCGCGACAATCTGGATCTCCCCATCCCCATTATGCTGGACACAAAGGGACCGGAGTACCGAATCAGAACATTTAAAAACGGCAGCGTAGTCATTCCGGACGGTGCGGATTTTGTGTTTACCACCGAGGATATTGAAGGCGATGAGACAAGGGTCTCCGTCAGCTTTGCGGGACTCATTCAGGACCTTTGCATCGGTGATAAGATCCTGGTCAACAACGGACTGGTGGTTTTTGAAGTCAGAGAACTTACCAAGACCGAAGCCATCTGCACCACCATTGTCGGCGGCAAGCTGAGCAACCGCAAAAGTATGTCCTTCCCCAACAAGGTCATGTCCGGCCCGTACCTCTCCGAACAGGACAAGGCCGATATTCTCTTCGGCATTGAACACGATGTGGATTATGTGGCTGCTTCCTTTGTATCCACAAAAGAAGATGTCATGTCCCTGCGTCAGTTCCTGAATGAAAACGGCGGTTCCAATATCGACATCATTGCCAAGATCGAAAATCAGGCCGGCGTGGACAACATTGAGGAGATCTGTGAGGCCTGCGAAGGCATCATGATCGCCCGCGGTGATCTGGGTGTTGAGATTCCCTTTGTGCAGGTTCCTTCTGTACAGAAGCTCCTGATCAGCAAATGCCGCATGCTGGGCAAGCGGGTCATTACCGCAACAGAGATGCTGGAGTCTATGATCCAGAACCCCCGCCCCACCAGAGCGGAGATCTCCGATGTGGCCAACGCGGTTTATGACGGCACCAGCGCCGTGATGCTCTCCGGCGAATCCGCCGCGGGCAAATACCCTGTGGAAGCAGTGCGCAATATGGCGCAGATCTGCGAGTATACCGAAAACAACATCCACTACAATAAGCGGTTTATGAATTCCGATTTCCGGATCAAAAATATTTTGGACGCCATTTCCCACGCCACCTGCGCCATGGCTATCGATGTAGATGCAAAGGCCATCGTGGTCTGCTCTGTGACCGGAACCACCGCCCGCATGGTCAGCCGCTTCAGAAGCCCTGTGGATATTATCGGTATGACGACAGACAGAAAGGTGTGGCGCAAGCTGGCCCTCAGCTGGGGCGTGACTCCCCGCATGTCCGAAAAATTCAACTCCATTGATGTTATGTTCTATAAGGCAAAGGACTGCGCCAGAGAAGCGCTCGACCTGCAGCCGGGAGATAACGTGGTTCTCACCGCCGGACCCATCAACGGTCAAAACGGCAACACAAACACTATCAAGGTGGAACAGATCTAATTGCAGAAATCAAACACACCCCGGGATCTCACGATCCCGGGGTGTGTCCTGTTTGCTTCAAAGAATATATCAGCGGTAACGGCCTGAAGCGACCTTGGCGCGCCGTTCATGGCGGTTTGTGCGAAGGGCAGCGCGGTAATCGATCCACTCACCGCTTACACGCACCTCGTACCATTTACTGCCCGCGCGGTGCCAGAAAAAGGCCGTCTTCCACGGCACACGCGCGGGATCACTGGCACCGTAATATTCATACCAACGTCTGAATCGGCGATTATCGACCTTCTCGGCGATCATATGGATCAGCCCCGGAAGGATCAGCGCGAAAATAATAGCGGATGTGGTGAGCCCCTCTTTCACCATGGTCTGACGGTGCTGCTCGGGAGTATATTCGCAAAAACGGTGGAACTCCTCAAAAACCGCAAGTACCGCCCCGTCAAAGGCACCCGCGCGCAGAGCCATGTAGGTAAGTCCTCCCAAATAGGTACTGCTCAGCGTGGCAATATCTTCTTCGAAGGTTCCGCGGGACACCACGGCGCATTTCTTCGTTTCCGACTCGATCAGCAGCAGCGCATCATTCTCACCCAGCGAGAGTTTCTGCGCCCACTGCCACGCCGCTGCCTCAGTGTCCGCCGTGCGATCCACTACCACCACAGCCATAACGCGATCTTCCATAGAAGTCCAGTTAGCGTTGTAGATGGAGAAAACCTGTTCCGCCTCTTCCGAAAGAACGCCCGATTCATCCACAACAAGATGCGCCACAGCGGCGGTATCCACCCTGTTATCCAGCGGCGCGGTACCCTGAGGCGCCCTCGCCAGCGGGCGGTTTGCGATAATGATCGCAACTGCTGCAACGATAGCCGCGATCACAAGGGCAGCGGCAACCACCTTTATCCAAATTCTGTTCATACCTAAACTCACCTGTACTTTCTGCTGAAATCCAAAAATCCGGGATTACAAAATACACGCCTTTCGTTGTGCAATCTCGATTCAGCATTTCTTAGCCAAAGTATAGTGTAATTGCATCATTTTGTCTACCAAATTAAAGTAGCATCCCTCAAAAAGCAGAGCAACTTCAGGTTGCATCCGCAAAAAGTCCCGGGATCATAAGATCCCGGGACTTTTATTCGCAGTAAAGCCTTACAATGCAATAAGGCACACATAAAGCTTTAATATGAAAGGCCGAAATTCAGCTCATAGTAGTTTCCGTTTGCATCGCGGTAGGCATACGCCTTGCCATTTTCGTCCTTCAGCTCATCCGGCATGTACCGGTCCTTGTCATAACCGGGCACATCGTTGGGACTTACGCAGACACCGTCAGCATTCACCGCCAGCACAGCGTCATTTCTCGGCAGTGTGATGGGCAGCTTTCCGGTGGGAGCGAAGCGACCGAAAATCACATCCAGCGTCGCCGCGGGATATGTTTCGAATCCTGCCAGGAGCGCATCTGCATAACGCTCCACATTGCCCACCAGCCACGAAAGCGGGAAATTGATATTGGAAATGACCTTGCCGCCTCTTGCATGAACCGCCGCGGCGATCTCCGCAATACGGCGCACCCCGCTCAGTGTTGTCTCCAAATGGGTTTCCGCCATGGGACGGCAGCGATCATCCACATTGGGAACACTCTTTCCCTCACAGATATCCAATTCCAGATAACCGGCTGTGGCGGTGAAATAATCACCGGAGGAGGGGTCAACAAAAAGAATGGCAATATCCGCCTCGGTATAGTCATCCGTCAGCACAGCATCCTGCCCGACCATCTCCCGCAGGGCTCCGGTAGCCTTCTCACCCTGGGCGGGATCTTTTTTGAATGCCTCCACATACACCTTTCTGCCTGTGGCATTCAGGGGCAGGGTGCCATCGTTTTTCAGCAGCACCACAGACTGGCGGTGAGCTTTCTCAGCATCCGCCCAGTATCGGGAGGAGGACACGGTCTCCTTTGCGGCTTTTGCGTCGCGGTAGGTGTCCTCAAACATGCCGAGGCGGAACATCTCGGTAAGGGTCCGTGTAACAGCGCGGTCAATGGCCTCATCGGTGAGTGTCACCATATCGGGGGTGAATCCATCGGGCAGCGCGTGGCTCGCATAGTAGCCGTTTTGGGCTCGCTCATAGGCCTCCCGGCCGAAGCTGTTATCGTACAGCCCGGAGATCAGATCCACGCCTGCGTGGTTCACGGCAAAGCCGATGCGCTCCGCCTCATCCAGCATCTCAACACCCCACTTCATATTGTGAACGATGCCGGTGTCGGAATTGATGTAGCCCTTGAATCCCATCTGACCGCGGAGGATATCGCGGATAAACACACGGTTATAGGCGAAGCCGTAGGGATCAAAGCGGATATCATCGCCGTTGGCATCCTTCTGAACGGACGATTTCTCTGCCGAAGGCTTGGAGTAGTAGGGCATGAGGGAGGATGTGTTTTTCCTGACAGCAGCGCGGAAACCGGGCATATGGTATTTTTCAAGGGAACCCGGAGTCGCATATACATTCCACTGACCGGCAGCGTAATGGGGATCAAAGCCGTTTTCACGGGGTCCGCCGCCTGGAAAATGCTTGGTGGTCATCGCCACACCGTTGGCGGTAACACCTTCGTCACTGCCCTGAATGCGGGGAATAATGTGTTCGGCGATCTCGCTGATCAGGGCGGGATCTTCGCCAAAGGTACCGTAGCTGCGCTGCCAGCGGGGATCGGTCATGCAGTCCACCATATACATATAGCCCTTGCGCAGATTGCAGGCACTCCAGCTTTCGCGGGTAGCTTCCGCCCACTTATCTGCCACCTCGATGCCGCTGCCTTTCACCGCCGCAGCAATACCCAGTGTTCCGGGCCATGTGGGGAAAATACCGCCCGCATCGTTCATACCGAAAACGATCGCTCCGTTTTCATTGCGGGAGTTGGAGGCAGCCTGCACGGGAACGAAGCGCTCACACTCCTCTGCGATCGCCTGCAGCTGATTCAGATAGTCTGTGAGATCCTCAGGGCTTGCATTCTCACGCAAAATCGTGTGGCGGGCGAACCACTCTTTGATCAGGGTAGATGTGCCGGGCAGATGCTGCTCGCCGAAAATCGTTTTCTGATGCACCTCCGCCTCGTCCACACAGCCGGACTCGTCGGGAACAGGGACATGTCCGCGGAGTCTTGCGCTGGGATACTTGGGTCCCATACGCCAATCGGAAATAAACAGCTGTGCGATCTTCTCATCCAAAGTCATCTGCTTCACATAGGCGGCAGCACGCTTCTCGGCCGGTACACGCCAGTCATTAACAGTGGAGAGCGTACCTGAGCCGTCAATATCCTTGAAGTACAGTCCGTCAACCTCCAGTACAGGGCGAATAACGGTGGTAATATCGGGTCCGCCCGGATTTCTGTAGCGCTTAAAATGCTCACTTGCTTTTCTTGCCATATGGTATTCCTCCGTAAAGGCACATTTTCTATCGATAGTAACAGCTTACCATCCGATAATCGGTATGTCAATTTTCGCTGACACGCCATGCTTGTAAAAATGCATTTTAATATTTCAGAAACATAATTGGAACATCCCGAAAACATCGGGGCAGTATGATACGCTCACATCGAACGAAAAACAAAATTCAAACTAAAATTACAGGAGTGTATCAACTATGAACAACAATCGTATTTATCTCGTTACCGGCGCTGCCGGCTTCCTCGGTTCCAACATCTGCCTGCAGCTTCTGGCTGAGGGCTGCCGCGTCCGCGCTTTGGTGCTCAATGGCGACAAGTCCGCCAAGTTTATCCCCGAGGACGTGGAGATCGTTTTCGGCGACCTTACGGACGCAGCTTCCCTTGAGCCCTTCTTCACCGTTCCCGAGGGTATGACCAGTGTAGTGATCCACTGCGCATCCATGGTCACCGTGGATCCCTCCTACAGCGAAAAGCTGATGGCAGTCAATGTGGGCGGCACCCGCAATATCATCACCCAGTGCCTTGCGCATCCTGAATGCGAAAAGCTGGTCTATGTCAGCTCCACCGGTGCCATCCCCGAGCTGCCCCACGGCACAAAAATCAGTGAGGTGGATCACTTTGATCCCTGCGATCCCAGCAAGGTGGTGGGCGCTTACTCCCAGTCCAAGGCAAAGGCCACCCAGATGGTGCTGGATTCCGTGCGCGTGATGGGTCTGAAGGCCTGCGTAGTCCATCCCTCCGGCATTCTTGGCCCCAACGACCACGCCATGGGCGAAACCAGCTCCACCGTGCTGCAGATCATCAAGGGTGAGATGCCTATGGGAATGCAGGGCAGCTTCAACCTCTGCGATGTCCGTGATTTGGCCGCAGGCACCATCGCCGCAGTGGATAAGGGACGTATCGGCGAGTGCTATATCCTTGCCAACGAGACCGTTACCCTCAAGGATATGTGCGATATGCTGCACAAAGAGTGCAACGCCAAGAAGATCAAGTTCTATCTTCCCCTGAATCTCGCAGGCAAGATTGCTCAGGGACTGGAAAAGCAGGCGGAAAAAACCGGTAAGAAACCCCTTATGACCACCTTCTCTGTCTACAATCTGGCCCGCAACAATGAGTTTGACTATTCCAAGGCACAGCGTGAACTGGGCTACACTACCCGCCCCTATCAGGAAACTATCCACGATGAGGTGCAGTGGATGATCGCGGAGGGTCTGATCGAAGAAGCTGTTGAGCCAACTCCCACCCAGCTGACCAATGAGGAGATCCGCGAGAGCGGCGTAATGCCCGATATGATCCGCGCCATGGAGCACGATGCCTTTGATGTGCCCACTGTTGACCCTGTGGAACTCTACAAAAGCGTGGAACACACCGTGGTAGATGCATACAAGTCTGTCGAGAACGCGGTTGTGGACACTTACCGCAAGGTGGAAGACACCATGGTGGACAAGCTGTTCCGCAAGGAGGGTGAAACCATCGAAGAGGCCAAGGAGCGTCTGCGCAAATAATCAGAGCGTGCTATTGCGGCATTAGAGAGATTGCTGACAGCTTCCGTTCTTCTGTGGTATCAAGGGTAAGATGCAAAATCGGTTTTGATGCAGAAATCCTGATTTTTGTTCAAAACCACCTTTGAAACTCTTTTGAAAATCAAGTAAAATCACAATACAACGTGTGGCACTTGTGCGTAATTCCAGTTGCGTACAGTGCCACACGTTCATTTTTGAAACGGATGGTTGAAAATATGAAACGCATCATGTCGGCGTGTATCTGCCAAACACTTCATTTCATGCAAAAGGACGAAGCTGATCGCGAGCGAGCAGCAAAACAGCGAGCAGCCTGCGGCACAGTTTCGTGCCGCAGGCTGCTTTGTTATGCGCAATTGGAACTTATATCTCCGTGAATTCGTAGGAGTAGGACACGCTGCCGTTATCATAGGTATAGAGGATCCGGCCGCTGGAGAGGATTTCCTTCGTGAACTTATCAAAATCCTTACTGTGCTTCATGCGAACAAAGTCGTCGGTATTCTCCAGTTCCTTTTCTTCAAAGAAGGTCTCCGGTCTGGACGAGCCTGCACAGGCGTTGCAGAATTTTGCAACAATTTCATATTCTTTCATGGTGATTCATCCTTTTTTGCTTATTGTGATTTCACTATACCAAAAATTTTTCTTTAGTGTCAAACGAAAATTTTCGGGATATAACCTTTTACACCAGAATATTGTGCGTGCCTTATTCGCAGGTTTGTATCGCGTGGGTGGATTTTATGATCAGCACTGCGGACATGGCATTCACAGCGATGCTGATCCCGGCGCCGGTAAGAATGATCATCAGGCGTTGGGATTCCGGCGCCATATCGCCGCCGAACTGGCTGAACATGGCGGTCTCAAGGTTCAGCATGGACACCAGCGCAGCGGATAATGCGATAACTTTCGCCGTAGACATAATGGGACTACCCAATTTGCGATATTTGACCATCTGAACAATGGCATTGATCGTACTGTAAAACGTATACAACGCCATAACATAGATCAGAATGCCGGGATAATCGTACCCCTTGTTTTCGAAAAGGATCATCAGCACCGCACCGGTCAGACAGAGGTTGACCAGCATCAGGATCGCGGCACAGACCCGGCTGCGCTTCCACTCCGAAAGGACGCTCGATCCGATCGCATTTACACGAACATAGCGCAGCAGCAGAAACCGCATGACAGACAGAATGGCATAGTAGGCTGCCAGAACAACGAACCACCAACTGCGAAACAGGCGCCACTGCAGCCCCTGAATCGCAACATACAGTAAATTGATAGCAAAAGAGATATGCAGCGAGACCTTGGTACGAAAGGCCTTATCGGTCATATACCGGTTACCAATGGGATTATCGTATATCTTCTGCCGTATGGCGCGGTAACTTCCCGGAAGCACCTTGACCAAAAATATCGTCACCACACACATGGTGTAAGCCGACAGCGTATAGAGGATATACGCGATCACCGTCTGTTCCCATCCATTGACGAATACGGCGATCAGCGCGGCAGCACTGATGATGCTCAGCAGGAGCATTTGCCAGCACCGCGGAAACAGAAGCTTTTTTACGATCTTCTTCCACTCCATATCAGATCCTCTTGAATTTCACGGTAAATGTACTTCCCTCGCCAACCACACTCTGCACACCAATCTCACCGCTGAGGATATCCACCACACGTTTGACCAGTGCAAGGCCCAAACCGTTGCCCTGTGTGGCATGAGAGGTGTCACCCTGATAAAATTTCTCGAAAATATGTCTGCCGGTCTCGGCGTCCATTCCGCAGCCGGTATCGCTGACGGAAACCACGATCTGTCCGTCCTCCGTTTTCAGCACCACGCCTACAGTGCCGCCCTCCGGCGTAAATTTCACCGCCTTGGAGAAAAGATTGTTCCATACAAGACTCAGAAGCTCACTGTCCGAACGGATGCGAATCCCTTCCTCGATCTCTGTTTCAATATTCAGGCCCTTCTGCTCCCACGCGTCCTCAAACTGCAGCAGGCACTCGCACAACTGCTCACCCAGATCGTACTCCTCTGTCTGCGGGAATATCTGCTGATTTTCCAGCTTGTTCAGCTTGAGAATATTGGTGATAAGCTGTGCCAGCCGACGGGCGGCACCGGAGATCGCCTTGGAATATTCGATTCTTTCTTCCTCCGTGATCCCCGGGCGCTGGAGCATGGTGGCATAGTTGCCCATGACCGCCAGCGGCGTTTTCAGTTCATGGGATACATTGGCGATAAAATCGGTTCGCAGGGTTTCCGTACCGGAGAGCTCTGCCGCCATCTTGTTGATGGCATTGGCGATTCGGTTGAAGCTTTCATCCTCCGGCACCCCTTTGATAGGCGGGATGCGGACGGAAAAGTCACCCTGCATGATCTGCTCGGTGGCCGCGGTGATCACCTTAACAGGCCGGTCGATCATAACCTTTCTGCGGAAATAGTCAATGGTTGCGAACAACACCGTGATCAGCACCACATTGCCAAAGGTCAGCTTGGCCGCGGCAGCAATATTCTCCGGTGTGAACACCAGCCCCATGGTCTCTGCCAGTGTAGTGATAAACAGCATCATACAGCAGGACACAGCAAATGCTACTGTCAGGAAAAACACACAATAGCTGCCCACAAGGCGCAGGAACTGCCGGGAAGTCAGTCTTCTCATTTCGTCACCGCCTTGTAGCCCAGTCCGTGGACAGTTTTGATCTCAAATTCGTCACAATCGGCAAGCTTTCCGCGCAGCTTGGTCATATACACATCCACAGCGCGGGGCGCGGTCTCCGTATCCGCATCCCAGAATTCATCCATCAGTTGCTGCCGGGTGAATGTCTTCTTGGGATAACTGAGAAGCTTGTACAGAATATTGAACTCGCGATTGGTCAGATTGATCTCGTCGCCGTTCAGTGTGGCTGTATGCTCATCCGCATCCATGACAAATGAGCCGATCTCCAGTTTACGGCTCGCCGCGATCTTGGAGCGGCGCAGCAGCGCCCCGATGCGCAGAAACAGCTCGTCCAGATCAATGGGCTTGACCATATAGTCATCAATGCCGATACGGAAGCCCCGCTGCTTTGACGCCATATCATCGCGCGCTGTCATGAAAAGAATAGGCAGATTTTCATTGAGGGCACGGACGGATTTTACAAACTCAAAACCGTCGATCCCCGGCATCATAATATCCGACACAATGAGATCAAACACGGTGTCATACATAGCATCGTAGGCATCGGACGCATTCATGCATCCGGTGGCCTCATAGCCGCTTTGATTCAAAAACGCGCACACAGTGCGGTTGAGGTCCTTATCATCTTCCACGATCAAAATTTTAAACATTTCCCGCTCCTCCAAAGATTGATTTTATTCCATATTATCACTGTATCATAGAAATGTTAAAGTTTTGTTTCTGTTTTGGCTGTTTTCGATAAAAAGAAAGAGGCAGCGCAGAAATGCGCTGCCTCCGGTCAAATCATCGGTTACATCAGCTTATCGCTGAGGGCGATGATCTTCTCTGCATATTTCGTCTTGCGGCCTGCGAGGATTTTCTTGTAAACCGGATAATTGGCAATAGCCATTGCCATGCCGGCCACGCCGAGGATAATACCGGGAACCAAAGGCTCGGTCATACACAGTATTGCGCCAATATCGGTCATCACAAGGCTCATGCCGCTGCCCATAATGATCGCGCTGACAGCGCCGAAGATATAGCCAAACACATTGGCGGGACGCTTCACCTTCGCATCCAGCTTCTTGAGTTCATCCAGCTGAGTATTCTGCTTTTCGGTGTACTGGGTGCGGATCTTCTGAACCAAAAATTCCTGATCGTTCTTGTTCATACCGTTAACCTCTTTCTTAAATAAAATATTTGATTCACTGATTTATTTCACCGCACAGCTGCGCGGCAAGTTCCAAAATTCTCGGACGGTACTGTTCCGTTGCCCTGTTTTTGCAGCTGAGAAAGAGCGGATATGCAAACCCCATACCCACTGCGCCGATCGCGCCAAACAGCACACCAAGCACCATACTTTTCCCAAGCGCACCCAGCGCAAAGCACATTCCCAGGCCGAACACCAGACAGCTCAGAATCCCCACAACAAGGGAGGGGATCATTCCTGCTTGATCCACCGCGCGGTCAAGACGTTTCAGCTCGTCCAGATTTTTCTCTTCTCTGGGTAGATACTTCTCCCGGATCATCTGCGCTTCCTGACTCTGCTGCGCGGAGTAGTTGTACTCAAATTTGTTTTCCATCTTACCGGTCATATTTGCCAGCTCCTTGATTTTGTGTGTTTTACGGTTCGTTTGACCTTATGGCTGTATCTTAGCAGCCGCTTGTTTGCGATTTTTTTGCGAAATGTTTCTGTTTTATTAAACCTGAAAACTTTCTCACAAAACAAACATCGTATACCACTCGCCATCAGCCAACTCGAGTCTTTGGGGATACGGGCTTGAATCGCGGTTTGCTTATTGCAATTTCACCAAAATCTGTTATGATTTGTTTTGTCAGTTTATACATATCTATATTCTTCTTTCAGGAGGATCACCCGTGAAGGTTGAAAAAATGCAAATGTATGCCCAAAAATCCCCTGATAGCTGCACCAAGAAAAGCGGAGAAATGTCCCTCACGGTGGTGCTATGGTCTTAATTATTCTTGTTTTGATCATCCTTGCCATAAGGAAGATAGAGCGCAGATGGGGAAGCTTTGCCATAAACGCGCTGCGGGTCCACAGCAAATGTGACAGCATTGTGGCAGAGCCCGGGCAGCCGGTCACATGGCGTGCCACCGTGGAAAACCACAGCCACCGTCCTATCTCCTTTGTGCGCCTGATCGAACGGTTTCCCGATCAGGTAGACGCCGTAATGGAGGAAGCCTGGCTGCTGAAACATCGCAAAGAATGTACTTTGAGCTGGATATGCGAAAACTGCATGTCTATACCGGCACACAGCAGTGTCACCCGATATATGACACTGCGTTTTCCCCGCCGAGGTGCCTACAAGGTCGGCGAGTACGATTTGAGTGCAGGTGATTTCCTTGGTCTTCAGGAACGCAACCGAAACGGCTTTTCAAAAACAATGGTCGTGATCCCAGAGCGTTCCAGACAGCGACCCGCCATTGACGCACTGGGCGGATTTCTGGGCGATATTTCCGTTCAACGGTTTATTATGGAGGATCCTGTTCTGACCGTGGGATTTCATGATTACTCCGGACGTGAGCCGCTGCGTGATATTTCGTGGATCCGCACCGCGGTCACCGGCGCATTGCAAGTCAAGCGCTACGACCACACCTCGGAGCATCATGTGATCGTGATGCTGAATGTGGAGGACGCGCAGGATGAGAGTCTGGAGGAGTGCCTGCGGCTCACCCGTACGGTCTGTGAAAAACTGGAACAGGAAAAGATTCCATACGGCTTTCGCACCAATGGCAACCTGCCCGGACCAATCGCGAAAATACTCAGCCTGCCCGAGAGCTTGGGACCGCGCCACCTTAACACCATCCTGTATGGTCTGGGCGGTGCCGACAAGACCCGCTTTTTTTCTTTCCGCTATCTGACCAATCAAACCCTGCGAACTCGAAAGAATAACGAATCGTATATCATCATCACCCCCGCGAAAACCCCGGAGGCGATGGCTTGCATTCGTTCACTGGATCGCGCGGTAGACGGTCGGCTATGTGTACTGACAGGACAGCAGGAGGGTGAAACGCTATGAGTACATCCATTTTTATCAAGATTTTCTCCGATTGCTGCCTTTGCCTGTCCTTCGTGTGTCTGATCGCCATTCCCCATTCCTCCAATGCGCCGCTGCTGGCAGCGATGCTTCTCTGCGCCCTGGCAGCCAGCACAGCGTCTGTTCTGCACGTGAAGCACAAGATCGTCCTCAGCCGTCTGTGCTGTCTGCTGCCGCTTCTGAGTCTGTTTACTGCCGGCGATCTGTCTCAGCTTCTTACAATGCTGGTCCCCATTATTTACACAGGCGTTGTCATTCTGCGGGGTATGCTGTACCTTGAATACTACACCTATCGCCGGTACGTGATCATAACTTCGATCATCCTGCTGTGCGTGTTTATCATCATTTACATCTTTGCCCCGCTTGCCAATTACGCGTCCAGTGTGGAAATCATTGATACATATACGTTTCTTGGCTTTGGAGCCATTCATGTAATCAGTAACTTCTTCCTGCTGCGCAGACTGCGGATCGGCTCGGACCGCGTGATTCGCAGGAACTTCCGTCCGTTCACGGTGATCGCGGCATCCGGTGCTGTGCTGAGCGCGATATATTTGGCAATGGATGCCTGGTTCAGCAAGGTTATGCACGCACTGGAATCCGTTACAGATCTCATTCACAATGCTTCAAGGCTGTTGGTCTTTGATCTGGTGTGGGATCCCATGAAATTGAAACCGTCAAAGGATCGGCCGTCGTGGCTCCCCTCCACCGGTTCAACAGCACCGGATTCCTCACAGTCGCCCTCCTCCGGTTCTGTGCCGCCGGACACCTCTAACACTATTCCGGATCCTCCGGAGCCGCAGGATAATTTGAGCGGGATCGAACAGAATTTGCCGGAACCGGATGTAGGCACGATCCTGCTGGTGCTCCTTGTGTTGGTCGCTTTGGCAGTTTTGGTGCTGATGCTGCTGTCCTTCCGCGCGCGCTCCCGGGAGGTTGTAGAATGGGAAACCGTCGCTCCGCTCAAGGGCAGCGGCAGAAAAAGCAAGAATGCTCCGCCCTTGTCAAACCGCGCTCATGTCCGGCAGCTTTATCGCACCTTCCTGCGGCAGGAGGTCCGTCGCGGGATGACACTTCGACCCAGCGATACCTCCGAGGACGTTCTGCGAAAACTCCATCAAGACGCCGATTTGGAAAGCGCCGCTGCGCTGCGGAAAATCTACATACAAGCGCGGTACGACCAAAGCCATCCCGTCAGTCACGAGCAGGTCAAAAAAGCCAAAGAGGCCCTCAAGCAGCTGCAGGATGATAAATAATGCGCGATGAATATAGAGGCATAAGAAAAAGACCCGAGATCATTAGATCTCGGGTCTTGGCATGTGTGAGCGAAACGAATCCGGTTTACAGTATTTTCGCCTTTGAAGGCTTACCGGAAGAATACACGACCTGCACAGTCGCTCCGACCTCAGGGACAGGCCCTCCTGCGTGGATCCATTTTCTTTTTGTGTACTCTGTTCCGTTTACGGTGTACTTCACCTTGATGATATGGGGGAATGTTGCGCCATCCAGAGGATGCATTCTGAACGCTTTTGTGTTGACCTTCAACCACCACTGCTTTGCTACTGCAATAACGGTACCTGTTGTCTGCTGATCCATAATGACCTCCATTTTAAAAGTAAAATAACTCCTCAAAATTTTTATCCAATGCGATACACAGGATCAGTGCCAGCTTCGCAGTTGGATTAAACTGCCCCGTTTCGATCGAACTGATCGTATTGCGGGATACACCGACCATTTCAGCCAATTGCTGCTGCGAAAAACCCTTTTCGCTGCGGGCTGCCTTGAGATTGTTTTTCAATATCAGCGTATCTTCCATAATTACCCCACACTTTTAACGATAAGCAACACAGCAAATACAACCGCAGCGGCTGTCGTGATAACGCCCCATTTCAGATTGCTGCGAATTTTCAGTTCCTTATACATCGCAAGATTCGTGGCACCATGCATTGCGAAATACACCAGCCAACACGCCAATCCAATCTCCGGAACATGGAAAAACAGTTCACTCAGAAACACCAACACCATGCAGATCAGCGCACCCACAGCCATTCCAAACCGCGAAGCTTTTCCCGACACCATGATTTCCCGTTCATCATGTCTGCCCTTGTTCTCTTCACGACTCATTTTCAGGATATCTTCTTTATTCATATAGTTCCTCCGTATGCCAAGTTTTCTTTGCATATCCGAATTATATATCTGCCAAGTTTACTTGTCAAGTCTTATTTAAAAAGACCCGAAATCATCAGATCTCGGGTCTTGGCAAGTGTGACCGAAACAGATACGGCACACAAATCCTGCATTTTCAATGGTTTAAGCCGATTTTTCCCGAGTTATCTTGCATTTTGTCGCACAGCAGAAAATGACCATCCTGCCACTCTCCAAGCTCTACTGTACTCAACATAAAAGAGGGGGACTTTCGTCCCCCTCTTCTATTGTCTGACGTATTAGTTTTTTAGGATATTCTCGCAGAAACGCCAGAGAATGGTGGCAATCTGTGCGCGTGTTGCGCTTCCGGACGGGTCAAGTTTCATGCTACCGCCGTCTGCAATGCCCTGAATCATGCCGGAGCCGCAAGCCCACTGCATAGCGGGAATTGCCCATTCGCTGATATTGAATGCATCGGTGTAGGAGAGGATATTGGTGTCCTCGCCCACACTCACATCAATACCCTTGTACTGGCAGTAGCGGTACAGGATCGCCGCCATCTGCTCGCGGGTAATCGGATCATTGGAGCCGAACTTGCCATTGCCGTAGCCGCCTACGATGTTCTCGGACGCAGCCCAGCGAACCGCCTCGGTATACCAGCTGTCTGCGGCAACATCCTCAAAGTCCATGAGATAGTTGACCTGAGGTTTCCCCTCCAGACGCCACAGGATGGTGACGATCTGTGCGCGGGTAGTAATGCCGTCGGGAGCAAAGGTGCCGCTTCCGGTACCGTTCATCAAACCGTTTTTGAGAACATAATCTACGGCCTCGTGATACCAGCTTCCGGTGTTGATATCGGAGAACTGCGCTGCCGGACAACCGCCGGAGATCGTTCCGTCGCAGGGAGCATCAGGAACATCGGGGGTAGGAATATCCGGTGTGTCAGGAAGGTCGGGCGTGGGATCCCCACCGGATTCCTCCACAACGATCAGAACACAGCTCACGCTGGTTTGCAGATAGTTCCCCACTGCGGAAGCGGTCGCGGTGATCACGGCGGTACCGGGTTTAAGCACCGTGACCAGTCCCGTGACGGAATCCACCGTTGCCACGGTGGGATCACTGGAGCTGTAGGTAACAGTGCTGCCTTCCGCAGCGCCGGTGGCGGTGATCGTGAAGGCAAAGGGCTCTCCGCTCCAGATTTTGGTCAGAGATTTCTCCATGACCAGATTCTGCCGCAGCATCGCAGTCTCTTCGCCAAGGACAGCACCTGCGCTGAGTGCATCCAACTGGACGAGAACCATGCCGTGCGTCTCTTCGGTGATGCCGGAGAGAACGCCCTCATCGCTGACAAAAGCCTCACCGCTGACAAGAACGATATCCCACAGGACACGGCTTGCCATAGCGCTGTCAGGGTTGATGGTGATGAGTCTATTACCCACCTTGAAGCCGAGGGTAAGCTGCTTCCCATTGTATTTCTCGGTCACACCTGTGACGATCTGACCATCCGAAACGATGACGGGGATCAGATTCTCCGCACCCAGCAGCTCATTGGTCAGAGGCAGAACGACTTTGCGGCTCTCGGTTCCGAGGAAGTTCTCTGCCCAGACGGTCAGCTCCTGATAAGCCAATTCTGTGTCCATTGCCACCCGGAGAGCAAATCGTCCCTCGGCATCTGCAACGGCGGTCTGAACGCTGCCACTTCCGATCTGGACACAGACTGTTCCGCCCGGATCGGTAATACCGCTGACTTCCACGGTTTCCCTGTAGAACTCGCCGGCGGAGGGAGAAGCAAGCATCAGCACGGGAGCGGTGGCTCGGACAGTAAAGGTGTACATCACTTCAAAGCCATCGCCCTGAGCATCTTCACCGCGGAGGGTGATCTTATGACTGCCTTCGCTCAGACCGGTCAGTTCAATACTATTGCCGGACAGTGCAGTCCAGTCATCGGCGCCGGAATTGATATCACCGCCGTCATCCAACATATATTTGCAGTTCTTCAGCGTTTCGTCGGAATCAATTTCGATGGTCACATCCGCAGAACCCACATAGTCAACATCGTCCACTTTGACAGCATCCTCAGCAGACAGGGTGACATCAGGCTTTTCTGCCTTCGTCATAGTCAAAGGATTGCTCACGACCTCGCGGGAAGGCAGATAGACACCCTCCTCCACCTCATTGTAGGTGCTGACACCCACCGTATACTGTTTGCCTGCCTCAAGGCCGTATACGATGGTCTCCCCCTCCACGGTGGTAGCATACTGACCACCGACGGTGAGAACAGAGAGATCTTTATCCATCAGCATATTCTGATAGATAGTAGGCGTTCCGTCTGCGTTATAGATCGTGACCAGATAGCCGTCAAAGCTTCCTGCGGGAGCAGATACCTGCACATCGATGGTATAGTCACCGCCCAGCGCGGCAGACACTCTGCCTGGAGCAGAAGGAGCATTGGGGTTGGTATAGGTCACGTCCGTCTGCTCCACAATGGGGTTGGCCGTCTGATCCACGGTAGTACCGACGGCACGGATGGTATAGGTGCCGGAGGGCATGTTAGCGGGATATTCCAGCGTGACCGTTGCCTCAGGCGTACCCTCGTACAGAACGAAATGCGCACCATTGCCGTCATCTGCATAGACGGTCAGTGCGTCCAGCTGGCTCAGATCACCCTCAACGATGGCGGTGCTGCCGCTGACGGTGATGTCGGTGAGATCTGCCATGCGAGGCATACCGTAAATGCTTACACTAGCAGAGCTGGGCGTGGTGATAACGACCTCGCTTCCGAAATCCTCTGTGATCGAGAAGGTAACGGATGCCGTTTTGGTGTTGTGGTCAAAGGTGATGATCGCGTTGGCATCAGCGTTGGCGCTGTCATCGGCAGCCTTGGAGGTGTCCATCCACACAAGCTCATAGGGCTGACCGCCAATAGTAACGGTGATATTCTTCGCTTCCGTCAGCGTGCTTGCAGGGAACTCCACGCTCACCATAGCGTCCTCGGTGCCTGCAAGTGCACCGTCCAGCGTAAAGCTGTTCTCCGTTTTTGTCTCATTGGAGAAAACGGTGGTTTCGCTGAGGCCCTGTGTACTGGCCAGCATCGCCATATACAGGGTATCGCCGTTTTCATCGGTGTATACAGGCGTGCTGAACAACGCCATGGTGCTCACGGTGGGCTCCGGCGCATCGTACTTGCCGAAGGCAAATTCCACATCGCCGCCCCAGTAATAGGTGATGCCCGCATCCAGCTTCAGCACATGGGCGGCGCCCCAGATTCGTTCCTGATTGACGCCGAAATCCACACTGCCGATATTCATGTTTGCGATAAAGGGTATGTAACCGGGAACCTTTACTCCGGCGGTGGCAAAGCCCTCCCAGAAGAAGCCGCTATCCGTCTCCTGCAGGAGCAAAGAGCCGTTTCCGTAGATGATGTCCAAGATATCCAACTGGATGGAGGCTCCAAACTTGATCTTGGGATACCAGTACAGCTCCATGCCCAGATAATCCAGAACATTGACTTCGCCTGCGCCCACATCAACGCCCAGGTCGGAGATGCCTGCCGCAAAACCGCGGGCAGACAACGCCAGCTCACCGGTGGCGGACAGGACGCTGAACAGCGCGACCTGTCCCTTGAGCATCAGCGTCAGCGGAGGAAGGACGGACGCGGTGAAGATGGTCTCATAGATCTTGTCAACACCGCCGCCTGCGCCGCGGATCCAGAAGATACCCATGCAGTCCACATTGATACCGGGGGTCACGCCGCCCATATAGAAGTACAGCTTATCGGGAACGGGGATGCTGTTGTAGCTGCGAAGTCCCAGCTCTCCCTCCATCTCAAAGACGGCGAAGTCAGCGCTGCCCTTCACATTCATCGCCCATTCGCTGCCCATGACCTTCATGTTCAGGCTGCCTTCCAGACCAGGCATTCCATCCATATAGGAGGGCAGAGCCACATCTACCGTCACATTAAAGCCGATAAAACCGCCGCCGAACAGAATGTCGTGAACTGCCAGTGACAGGGAGCCGCTGGAGGAATCCTTGATCTTCCGGATCTCCTCGCGGTTTCTCTCATTCACATCGCGGATCTGGCTTGCGGGATAAGGCGTTCCAGCCAGAGCCATCTGTTCATAGCTGGGGGCGCTGATCGCCTCGTTCGCCTTGTTGTACACATAGGTGTTGGGCACAAGGAAGTCGGGACTGATCTCCGCACCGAAGGCGATGACATATTTGGACTCGCCCTCCGCCTTTTCGCTCTCGGTGAACATTCTGCCAAACTCCGCGTAGCGGAATTCCATAACCATGCCCGCCAGCGTCTGCGCGCCGGAGGCTGCGCCGGGCCAGCAAAGCATGATGGTATCCAGATTGGCTTCACTGGTATCCACGGTGCTGTCCACATGCTTACCGATCTGGTTGTACTTGCTAAGGATGGTTCCGTTGCCAATGGCAGTCAGGGCACAAACACCGTCCCAGACCTTGGTGCGGGCTCCGGTGGTGTAGACCTCGCCGTCGATGTCCACAAGGATCTCCTGATCCTCCGTACCGGGGGCGTTGACGGTGATCTCCAGCGTACCGTTGTCAACATCCAGGCAGTTGCTGATGTTGATGGAGTCGCCGCCCTCCAGGGCCGTCGCCTTTGCGCCGATGATGGTCTCACCGTCAGCAGCATAGGTCAGCGTGAAGCTTCCGCGAAATTCCATCAGATTGAGATCCATAGGATCAGTGTAAGCAAACGCAGCCTCGTAATCCTCCTCGGATGCGTAAGCAAAAAGGCGGTACTTGTTCGGCGTATCGAAGGACTCTTCGATGACCAGAATACCGTAGGTAGCATTCTTGCAGCTGGGATTGCTGCTGACCACAAAGCGCAGCGCCTCGCCGGTGGCATCCTGCTTCGTGTTGTCCACCCAATCAAAGACGACCTGCCAGGTGCCCTCGCTCATTTCCTGATCGAGGACGAGCTCGGCGGTGTTGGCATTGGGGTCGATGAATACATTCTGGCTGGGAACGATCACATCCCGGCTGCCCTCCATGGAGCGCAGCACCACCTGATAGTCACCGGTGTTGCGCAGGAGGCCAAAATTCGTGCCGGTCAGAAACAGACTGCGAGTGCCGGAGATATATACCTCGCCGGGTGTCATGCCGGTAAAGGACAGGTAGTCACCTGCCACACCGGGGCAGAGAATATAGGAATCCCGTTCACCAAGCACCTTTTCCTCCAGCAGATGGAGGTTGGTGCCGTGGATGTCAAAGCAGCGAACAGCGATCTTGCGATACTGGGTGCCGGACAGAGGAACAGCCTTGAAGCTGATATTCACCTGCCGCTCCTCGCCGGGGATCAGATTCTCGATGGTGACATAGTAGGGGTCGGAATATGTGGCAGTGAGATTCTCCTCACCCATGGTGGAGTAGGAGATCAATCCCTCCTCCGGGTAGACCGCCACTGCAAGGGTTTCGATGGTCTCCGAGGAAATATTGGTCACCTTAACGCTCATGGTGAAGGTGCCGGGAGCATCCCCGCTCTGGAGAGAGCGGTACGCTCCGCCTTCCTCGTTCAGCTCCAGCGCAGAAGGCATCTCGAAGTTGATGGCGACCTGATCCCCTGCGGGAACATTTGCGTTGGAATAAACACCGTAATAGGTGCCGATGGCGCTTTGTTCTCCGCCGCTTACCACAGTGCCCATATCGTAGTACATAGCACAGGCGCTGTCAGCAGTCAGGTATTCGTTCTGCTGACTGGTGAAATAGAGCGAGCTGTCAGCGGCAAAGTCAAACACCGTGGATGCCAGATTGTTCCAGTGACCGAAAGCCACCCTGGTGGGCTGGCAAGGCCGGTCATTGACAGTCGCGTTGACGGTGTACGCCATCACCGAGGGAGAGTACTCATCGTCATAGCAGAAGAACGAGCTGACATAGGCATCGCCGCCCAGAACCTGCTCGTTTTCAACAGTCAGGTATTCGCCGCTGCTCTGGGTCAGCTCGTAGATGGCATAGTCCTGATAGCCCAGAGCGGTATCCATCAGGATACGCGCCTGAACCTCGGCATCCTCACCCGCGTTTTCCACCTCGTAGGTGATGAAAGCCATGCCGTGCTGGTTGGCGTTCAGATCCAGCAGCGTCAGCGTCTGGGTAAAGGTCAGCCCGTCCACACTCCAGACCGCGACGATGCTGTTATCCGTGGCAGTCAGCTCAACCTCCGAGCTGTTTGCGCCGAGGAAACCGTAGTCGCGTCCGAAAATATAGTCCTTCACTTCCCCGCCTCTTGTGACGCGGAAGGAGGTATAGGAAGTGTCAAAATGATCGTCGGGGTACAGCAGAAATTTGTTGTCGTCCGATTTTTTCAGTTGGTTTCCTTCAACAGTGTCAATAAGGAAACCGCCGTTTTTCTTTGAGACCTTGATGGATAGATAGCCGTCACTGATCTCAAGATAGTCCGGGTCATTGATTTCCGCTGCCAGTGCCTGAGCGGGGAGAAGCCCCAGCGTCAGAACGACAGACAGCATGACCGCAAGCAAACGCTTGATCCCTTTCATGGTTCATTCTCCTTTTCCGGGGATGCCGCTTTCGCGGCATCCCCTCGCAGAGTTACGGAAATTACTTCACATAGATGATCACACGGTACTGATCGTGGTTCTGGGTGGTAATGCAGATGGTGTAGTAGCCGGACTGTCCGGAGAACGGGAGCGTGACAGAATCCTCCGTCAGTTCGATCTCGGTAACGCCGGTCTTCATCTGGGCAACGGTCTTGATACCCTTCTTCCAGACGACCCGATAAGGTTCACCGTTCATATCCACCGTCAGCACCAGCTCGTCGCCGGACTGCGCAATATAGATCGCATCCCGTTCAACGACCTCTCCGTTGATATAGATCAGGGGCATATCCTCCGCATAGACCCGGAGCTTGCCGGTGACCTCCGCTGTATTTCCCGCTGCGTCCGTGGCGCGGTAGGTCACCTCGTAGGTGCCTGCCGCCGTGGGCTGTTCATAGTCAACGGTGATGGTGACCTGACCTGCGCGGTCGTCCACCGCCTCGGCATTGGCGAGAAGCGCTTCCTCAAGACCGGACAGATCCTTCAGAGAGGCATAGACGGTATCCTTTTTAATGACCAGCGCAGGTGCCGTAATGTCGGGATAAGTGATGTTGGTAAACACGGCGCTCACCGTGTTGCCAAAGGCATCCTTTGCCATGATTGCGCCGCCGCTCTTGTCGCCCAGCGTCACCTCAGTCCAGACATCCTTTGCGGCCTCAAAGGTCTCACAGTTGAAGAAAACAGTGGCGTCGCGGTTAATCTTCACATAGAAGGTATCACCGACCCGCATCTGCCCCAGCTGATCGGGAGAAGTGACCGCACCGGTGTCGGAAGCGATCGTATTGAACTGCATGGTGAGAGGAGTGTCGATCAGCTGATCCACCGTGACCTCCACGGTAGTGGAATTGCCGGCTGCATCCGTGAAAGTATAGCTATAAGTGCCATTTGCCTTAACAATGCGGGTGAATTCCGTGCCCACACGGCTGCCCTCACGGAAGCTGACGGTCTCATCGGCGGTAAAGGTGATGGTCGCCTGCTTGCCGTTGCGGCTCAGCTCCGGCTCGGACACGGTGATCCCAGGTGCATTGCGGTCAATGTTGGTCACGCTGTCCAGCTCCACGGGAGCTTCCGTGCGCTTACCGTTGATGCTGTAGAAGTACAGGGAGAGCGCCTCGGTATTGTCGCTGTAACGGATGGTAACGCGGTTGCCGGAGATCAGCACCTCCACCGTATCAGGTACCTCCGCAAGGGTGGACTGCACGCGTGCAATGTCCTTGTTGAAGGTCAGCGTGACCGTCACCGGCTGATTGACCTGCTTTGTCTTATTGGCAGACCACTCGGTCTTCAGAAGGCTCGGCGGCTCATTGTCGATCTCCGTAATGGTGACACGCAGCGTACCGCTGACCCGTTCTCCCTGATAGGTATAGGTATAGCCGATGGTGTAGGTTCCGTTTTCAGTGAACACCGCCTCCGATGCTGCGCTGCCGTCAACGGTAGTGATGACAACATCCGTTCCTCCAACGGGTGCGGTCAGTGTCAGTCGGATAGCGCTGTCCTCCCCCACCGTGGTATAAGTCTTGGAATAGGTGGGAACAGGCGCCGTGCCGATATTATAAAGATCCATGGGGATGGTCACGCAGTTTCCTGCGCTGTCGATGACGAAGATGGTAAACTGCGCGGGTCCGGATACATCCAGCGTGCTGCCGGACAGCGTCACATTTTCCACACTCTCGCTCTCGTCATCATAGGAGGGCAGATCCGCGTAAAGCCCATCCTTGACGATGATCTTCGCCGCGCTGAGATCCTGCACCTCGATCTGGAAACGGAAGCGGCTTGCCCAGCCCAGCGCCTCGGTAAATGCATAGGGATCTGTATAGGCATCGCAGCCGTCATAAGCTGTCAGCGCAGGGTTCGGCATACTGAGACTGGTTTCGCCCTCCTCAAGCTCCGGGGTCTCCTCGATCTTCAGCGTCATGCTGCATGCTACCGCCAGAGAATTCTGCATCGCGTAAGGCACAATCTGAACGCTGGGAGCGGTTTCGTCCGTCAGCTCGGGCGTTTCAGGTGCAGCAGGTGCACGCAGCACCAGTCCATCCGGGATGGTAACGGTGAAGCTTCCCAGATCAAAGTAAACATTTTCACCTAGTTTTTCGCCGTTGGAGATAGAAGCAAATGTATAGGAGGCTGCACCGCCGGCGGTGAAAGTAATCATAGGCAGCTCACCGGTCAGCGGATCGACGAGATCCCAGTTTCCGCTCGCATCCACCACATAAGCGGTGATATCGCCGCCGCCATACTCCTCGATATCCTCACCGAAGCTCCAGATCACGGTGGGCTCAGCAGGGAAAATATTGGAGATGGTGACGGTTTTGCTGTTTCCGGGCCATTCGATGGTAAGCGTAGTATTCTCGGTCAGCGTAACAGTCACAAGAGCGGTGCCGCTGCCGCTGATCACGGCGCTCTCACAATCGGCAGTGACATTCACACTGTCGTAGTTGGAGCCTTCGGGAATCTGGACGGTAACGGTCACGCCCTGCGCAGTCCTGTTGACCGGATCGACAGTCACCTCAGGTCCCGCAAAGCCGGTAACTTCGAAGGGAATGTCCGTAAAGACATTACCCCATGCATCCGTGAAGGAGATGGTATAGGTACCATTTTTGAAGATAGGGAGGGTAATATTGGGACTGAACGCTGTCTCACCATCTACCCGGACATAGGTACCCCAGTAGAGGTACACGCCGTTGTCCCTGTAGTACACCTCGGGGTAAGCACTCTTATAGGAAATATCGCAGGTATACTGTGCGTTGCCGTTATAATCCCTCAGATATGCGGTCACATAATCGTTGGTATGGGTGTCATATACATCCATGCGCGCGGTGAGTGCGGGGAGGGATGTTCCGACCAGTGACGGATCCGTAGTTACGGGAGATGCGAGCCTGACCGCGATCGCACCGCCGTCGTCCCATCTACCACCCAGATAGCCGATGGAATTGGGGGTCTGAGGTGAGAGAATGCTTGAGCGATACACTTCCTCGTCTGTCTCGGGATCCAGGAAGGTGATGGTACTCTTGCTTCTGTCAGCAAACTGACTATTTATGACAGTACCATACACCTCGCAGCGGCCGTGGGTCTGACCCATAACACTGAGACCGTTTTCACCACTCACAAAGCTTACCAGATAGCCCTTCAGAGAATATTGGGGCGTGTAGCCTTCAATGGCGGGAGTTTCTTCGCCGTATGTGTCTTCCATTTCGAACTGAGGGAAGACCAGCGTTGTGCCGCCGCTTTCGTCGATGATGAGGAATGCTCCCGCGGCACTGTAACCATCCATTTTATAGGTGACATATTCGCCATCGTCTTCGCTGACGGTGGTGTTGTACACTTCGTAGCCGTCGTCCACGATGGTCACCACCGCGTTTTCATCTACAGGGCGAACCTTATAGTGTTCGTAATAAGGATTGCCGAAAACATACTCCGTCGAGGGTGCAACGAGGCTGTTATGCAATTCAATGTTCGTCTCGTTCACATGGAGACCGTATTTACTGTTGTAGTAACCTGCCTTCAGCTGCTCCAGAGTTTCGGAGGAGCTGTAATAATAAGACTGGCCGTTGATGGTCGCCGTGGAATCCTTGGTGATATAGTAGATCTGATGAGTCCCGTTTGCAGCAAAAACATTCTGCAGGCTGACATCCGCCTGCACGATGTTCGTGGGCTGCCCCTCCTCGGCAACGATCTGCGCCCTGATTACATCCATGGAAAGCTGTGCGGTGGGCGTGGCGGTGGTCGTTGTAATGTTCAGCTGATAGACAGGGGATTCCAGACCGTTCTTCATGACGATCTGATAGCAGATGGTGTTGCTGCCGGGCTTCAGCCAGATCCCCTCTGTCATGGCATAATAGCCATTCTCTGTCATATTCGGCGTGCTGCTGCCGATGCCGGTAGTTTCATCGACGGTCCATGTCTCCAGCTGCAGAGAATCGGCGCTTCGGTAGGTATAGCTGGAGTCTTCTGTCATAATGCCTTCTTCACGATTGGCATGAACGGCAGGGTTCCAGATGTATATCGTCTGAATACCGCCGATCTCGTAACCGCCCAGCATATGCGTTTCATTATCCGCAGAAATGGTAAAGCCGAAATTGTAAATACCGGAAACCTCGGTGGTAAAGGTATCACTGCGGATCGCTTCCGACTGGCCGGACATGTTCAGTGTCAGGTCTTCAATATATGCGCCGCTCAGCCTGTCACCCGTCTTGTTGATGGTGTACAGCGAGTAGTCGTAAATATATCCGTGTTCGCCTACGGTCAGAATGGGGTCGCCGTCCTCGTCGAAGTAGGTCGCATTGGGCACAAAAGAACCGTAGAGTGAAATTCCGGGTGTGATATACGCATCCCACACACCAACATTCAAAGGCGCATCGTTATCCACCACGAACATGGTGCCGAAGTCTGCTGCGGCTGTACTGCCCGCACGGGAAGTTACCGTCACAGAAAGTCTGTACACACCGGTTTCGTATTTGATGGCGGGCAGTACTAAACGCTGCTCAGCGCTGGCAGAAAGCGCGATTCTGAGACACTCTTCGCCGGTGTCAACATTCGTCAACACAGCAAAACTCCGCGCAAAGTCCACATCGCCGATGCCCCACTCGCTGCAAAGCAAGTTTTCCATGGTCACCGTAAAGGAAATGCCGGAAAGAGTCTGATTGAACAGAAGGCTCTCAGCCGTACCGTCCAGCGCAGTGCCGTCGCCGTCGGTAACATCGCTCAGAGAAGCGGAGTGAATATTTGCAACAGCGGGGGCATAACGGAAGGTGACATTGCCCTCAACGCCGCTGTAGGTTCCGTCCGGATCGCCTTCCGCCAGAGGCGTCAGATCATAATAGGCGCTTTCGAAGCTGACGGTGACCTCACCGTACCATGCGTTAAAAATGGTATAGAAAGCTTGAGCAGTCAGTTCTGTAGCCAACTCATAGGTGTCGCCGTTCATGCTTACCTGATACACGGTGCCAGTGATGGGGAAGAGATCAACAGGTCCTTCCCGAGAAGGCAATACAACGACATAGGTATTTCCACCAAAAGTGATGGTTGCCCGGGTATAAGCGTAC
Source organism: Candidatus Pelethomonas sp. (assembly GCA_045615065.1). GTDB lineage: Bacteria > Bacillota > Clostridia > Oscillospirales > Oscillospiraceae > Pelethomonas. Next base: position 46,675 of record JAZLEB010000082.1, read on the forward strand.
CGCGTAGTCTCGCCATCCGTCTTGCTGCTGGCAGAAATGCGGATCACAGGATTATCCGTGGGGATCTGGGGATCGCTTTCCAGCACGAAGGAGGTGGACGCCTTGGTGAGATCTACCTTGCAGACAGCAGAGATGATGGCACTCCTGTTGCCGGAGGCATCGGCAGCATAGACCCACAGCTTTGTATTTGTGGTTTCGCTGAAGGTCGCAGGCTCACTGCTCCACAAGAAGCCATTGGTCTGCTCCCCTGCCTCGATCCAACCCGTGCTGTAATCAGCAGGCTCGGTATCGCCCCACTGATAATAGGTGGTAATGCCATCCGTTCCGTTGTAATCGGAAGCGCTCCAGCTTCCGGTAACAGCAGCGGTGGTGGCGTCATAGGTGATCGTGAGCTGAGGAACGGTAATGATGGGTGCCACTTCGTCGATGGCATAGTCAGGCTCTACCTCTGCCGCGGCAGAGATGCCGACATTTCCTGCCCAGTCGGGGATCTGATATTCCAGCTTCAGATCCTCCAGAGTGATGCTGCTCTCCGCACCCAGCAGCTTAATATGCAGATAGCGGGTATTGCTATACAGAGGGATCGTCTGCCAGGACACGGAGCCGCTGCCCAGTGTGCCGGAATAGATATATTCACTGTCAGCCGGGGCAATCAAACTGTCCGTAATCGCCATGACATAAGAAACCGTGGTTTCCGTCGTAGCAGAAAGACCGACCTGACCCTCCAGGCCGAGAATACCGGATCCGATTCCGTCAGAAATGGTCAGCATAATGGTAGGCTCACGGTTGACTTTGCCGTTCTCATCCTTGCCGCCCACCTGCTGCGCTGTCGCAGTAGGCGCAGCAGCGTCCAGATAGATCTGCTGGGCAGAAGTCGGGATAGTTCCAGTCACGGAGTTACCCGCGTTGTCACAGTAAGTGCCGCTGAGACTTACAATGCCAATGGAGGAATCCTCATAGCCCGCTGCCATCGTCATGCCGCTTTCCGCCGTAAACGGGCCAAAGCGCAGCACGGTGCATGTCTCACCCTGCGCATTGGTGACAGAAGAGTATGTGGGGTTGCTCAAAACCACAGGAGAGCCGTTTTTCAGCACATTCAGCTGAATCCTCTGGCTGCCCGCGTAGTTTCGGAGTTCCTCACTGAACTGAAGGTTGAAATAGAACTGATCGCCCTCACCTGCGTAAACGGCACTCAGATCGATGTCGGAGGGCCAACTGTTCTTATCGATCTCACAGACGGAAGTGACCATACCGCCGGAGAGGAAAACCTTCTCCAGCGTGGGAGCCTGCGTATCAAAGCCAACGCTGAAGCCGCGCAGATCCAGCTTGCCGGGGAGCTCCAGAGCATTGCCCGCCAGATCAGAAAGCGGGGCCATATTTTTGATATCCGCAATCTTCTTAAGGGGATTGTAGACATATTTCATCAGATGCTTGTAACTGTTGCCAACACGCTCCGTGCCGTAGGCATACGCATAGCACTGAACGATGCCGAACACCTCAAAGGTCTCGTCCTTTTCAGCGTTGGTGCGTCCGGAGATCGCGGTGATCTGATAGTTTCCGGCGGGAGGCGCATCACTGACTCGGTTGAATGTGATTTCGGTACCGTTGACCCTTGTCGCCTGATAGGTGATGGTACCCCATTCCACGCCGCTCTTTGCGTTAGCAACCTCGACGGTGATGGTGTATTCACCGATGCTGTTTGGCGCGGAGCCATTTGCCCAGCGCAGCTTCTCGTCAAAGGTCAGAGTAAGGCTGTCCAGGCCACCGCTGACGCCCACAAGCTCGGGCTTAATGTCGTCGATCAGAACGATCCACGGATTCGTGATTCTTCCGGTGGTTTTCAGCTTTTCGCCATAGGACACATCCTTTGTGGTAGTGACAGTCTTGTTTTTTGTTCCTCTGTTTGTTCCCTGCAAGGTGTCACCGTCGTAAACAGACATGGTGGCACCGTTGATCAGATTGCCGCCAAGGCGCATTTTCACATCGGGATTGTTCTCAACACTCCACCGCCAGGCTGCGCCGTTGGGATACATATCCCATTCGGTCGCCCGATCCCGGGTTTCAGTGGTGGTGACCAGATTGTAGATCGCACCGTTGTCGAAACCCAGAGCCTGCATTGTCCCTTGATATTCCTCTGCCAGAAACAGCGGACCTACGCTGGCAGACGCTTTGTTGATACTGGGGTACTGGTCGAAATAGAGCCAGTCACCCTTGATCTGGTCAAAAATCGCACTGTTGTAAACAGGTGCAACGATTTGCCGTCTGTCAATGGTGCTGCCGTCGTACGTTGCAGCGCTGACCGGCATTTCGATCACGGGCAGCAGCCCCATAATCATTGCCGCTGACAGCAGCAGGCTGATGAATCGTTTTTTCATAGTAAGACCTCCTCAGAATAAGCGGGATGTTCTGCCCAGTTTGGGCCATATGGGAAAACGAAAACTAAAGTCAACATTATGTTTGTTCCATACTCGTCAAAAGCCCTCCCCTGTACACTCTGCAGTTCATAAGTATTCAGCGGACCATATCATTTTGCGGCAATTATTATATCACATTTAAATAGGGACAGCAAGAATTTTCCTGTTGATCGACATCAGAATATTTAGGCATCAAAAAGGCAGATTTACTCGAAATAACCGCGAGAAATCTGCTCAAAAACGTAGGGGGGTGGGAGGTTCAAATCCTTCCCGCACCATAAAAACAGTTATTCGACACCTTTACATCAAACTTAAAGATAAGAAAAAGACCCGAGATCTGATGATCTCAGGTCCTGGCAAGCGTGACCAAAATAGATACCATATCGTTTTCAGCTGGAACTAATGGTGCAACGCTGTAAAAATTTTGCTTTTGCATTTCTGGATTTTATTAATATCATCCCGAAAAAAGAAAAATCGTAAAACCTCGATGTTTCAAGGTTTTACGAAAACTGAGAGACCCTCTTTTCGGAAAAAATGTTCGAAAAGAGGGTCTCGTTCAAAAAATCGTTCCTATAAACGTTCGAAAAACGGGTTTTTATCAGTTCTTTTTCAGCATTGTTTCAAAAACATCCGGTGTAACCGGGCGGGAGTAGTAGTATCCCTGCAGGCAGCAATTTTTGAACTGTCGCAGGAATTCCACCTGAGCGGGAAGTTCCACACCTTCCACA